>JAYENT010000089.1:0-8922 GCA_034722245.1 Chloroflexota bacterium | reverse complement strand
TTCAGTTCATCAAGAGCGAAAAGGGAAGGTGGGGAGAGGTCAAAGCCGCGGAGCGTCTGGGTTTGGAATGGCATACCCTGGGCAAGGGGTTCACCTGGGAATCGGAGGATATCGAGGAAGACATACGTAAGGCCCACGAGGGGTGGACCTTGGCCCAGGAAAAGATCGCCAGCGGCGCGTACGACGTCGTGGCGTTGGATGAGTTCACCTACCCGCTAAAGTACGGTTGGCTGGATACGCGCGAGGTGATAGAGTGGGTGGATGTCCACAAGCCGCCCATGCTCCATCTGATCATCACCGGGCGCGACGCCCCTCCGGAACTGGTCGCCTTTGCCGACCTGGTGACCGAGATGCGTAAGGTGAAACACCCCTTTGATGCGGGGATGCGTGCTCAGCGTGGTGTCGAGTTCTAGGCGCTTCTGCGTGGCACTTTGCCCGGCCATTGTACCATCAGTTTCGTGCCCTCCCTACCACTCTACCCCCATGTGGGGACAGGCTGGCAGGGAATCTCACCCTGGGGAGGGGGCAAGGCAAAGGCGACATGGAATTACCGCGTTCAGATAGCGACCATCGGGCCACGTTGAGTGCCCAGAAGGCCACGTGGGGCCTGCTTGTCATCGTCGTCGTCGCGGCCGTTCCTCGGCTCGTGGCATTGGATAGCGTTCCCCCAGCCCTGCACTTTGACGAAGCCGTCTATGGGCTGATGGCCAAAGAGATAGGCCTTCAAAATCTGCCCCTCTACTTCTCGGGATATACGGGGCGCGAGCCCCTTTACATGTATGTCATGGCCGCCCTCTTTCGGCTTTCTGGCGCCACCAAGGCGACGGTGCGTTTGACGTCGGCCCTGATCGGCATCGCCACCCTCCCCCTCGCCTATCTCCTCTTTCATCGTCTCTTTTCTCGCTGTGTGGGCCTTTGGACGGCGGCGATCATGGGCCTGTCCTACTGGCACCTCAGCCTGAGCCGCAGCGCCTATCCCAATATCCTGATTCCTCCCATCGAGTGCGCCGCGCTCTATTTTCTATGGCGCGGCTACCACGAGGATCGGCTTTCTATGCTGCTGGTCGGCGGCTGTTTTGTGGGGGGCGTGCTATATACCTATCTGGCGGCGCGTTTCTTTCCCCTGACTGTTGCCCTATTCTTCCTCTATGCCCTGGGCGCGGATCGGCAGCGGTTCGCTGACCGGGTCTGGAAGTTGCTCTTGGCGGGGCTGGCGGCGGTGGTCGTGTTCTTGCCTCTGGCACTATATTTTCTTCGTCACTGGAGCTATTTCTGGGAGCGAGCCGATCAGGTGTTAGTGTTTAGTCATTATAGCGGCTGGGAGGCCTGGCGGATAATCGCCCAGAATCTGCTGCGAACCCTAGGCGGTTTCGTGGTCAAAGGAGATCCTCGTTGGAACTTCAACATGCCGGGACGTCCGGTCTTTTCCCCGCTGTTGGCGCCTTTTTTTGTGTTGGGGGTGATCAAATCCCTGTGGCGATGGCGTGATCTGCGCTACGGCCTGTTGATCATCTGGCTGTTGGTTATGTGCATGCCTGCTGTATTGACCCACGGTGAGATGCCTCAGAGCCAGCGCATGTCCGGCATCATCCCAGGCGTATATGCGTTGGCCGCCCTGGGCATGGTGACCGCCAGTGACTATTTGCACCGCAGACTGGAGGGACGTGCACATCTTTGGGTATCCGTTGCCCTGGCACTCCTTGTGGTATTGGACGGAGGCCTTGCCATATATACCTACTTTGGTATATGGGGCAAAGCGCCGGAGAATTATCACAACTTTCACAGGGCGTACGAGGTGCTGGCCAAACGCGCCGTTGCCGAGATGGACGCGGGCCACACCGTCGTCATTCTATCGGAGCATTATCAGCATCCTACCAGCGTCTTCACCGATCCCAGGACGTTGGAGGCCATCTGGTGCATCGGTTCGCGCACCCTAGTAGTGCCCGAGCGCGAATCAGAGGGGGTCGTGTACCTTTGGCCCGTGAATCGTCATCACCTACAGAAAGAGCTCCGCGAGCAACTGCACGAGATGACGGAAAAGGTGGACAGCATCCCGGCGCCGACGGGCCAGGAAGCCGTTGCCGTGTACCGTCTGCTGCCCCAGGCGCAGCAGCAACAACGGGAAGCGGAAGCCGTCGCCCGCCTCGGCGACGAGATGGCCGTCCTCAATTGGCACCTTCCCTCTCATCGTAGCCGTAACAAGCCCCTGCGGCTGATGCTCCATTGGCGAGCCCTGCGCGAGGTGGACGCCGGCCGGACATTGTCCGTGCACCTCCTGGATGACCAGGACGTGCTTTGGAGTCAGCGCACCGATTTGGGCTTTATGCCTCCTCAGTGGCGGCCTGGGGACACCGTCTATCAGCAGTTCGAGATGCCGCTGCCAGCAGGCATTCCCGCCGGCCCCTATACTGTGCGCCTGGTGTATAGCAGGGAGGCGGGGGATCCTTTTCCCGTGATCCGCGAGGGAAGCCTGGCTGGCGATCACCTACTTTTAGGCGAAACGCGCTTGGAGGAAGCGGGACGCCTGGTGAAGCCCCTCGCCTCTGAAGGAATCTCCTTTGGCGAGTCCCTGCGCGTTCTCGCATATCAACGCGTCGATACAGAGGTCCCTTTGGGCGGCGACGTGGTATGTGCGGTGACGTGGCAGGCGTGGCAGCAACCAGATGAAGACTATACCGTGGAACTGGTCCTGGAGGACACGGGGAGCCACGTGGCGAAACGACTGCGACTTCCCATCGCTGGTGCGTATCCATCCAGCCGGTGGGTGAAGGGAGAAGTGGTCACGGCCCGGTACAGGCTGCCTGTGGGCAACCTCGAGGCGGGGGATTACAGCCTGTACCTAACAACGTCCGTATCCGCGAAGCGACTTGTCCTGGGAAAGGTGGAGGTGGCGGGACCTCCTCGGCGCTATGAGGCGGCCCCCATGGAGCACAGATCGGATGCCCAATTCGGCGAGGTCGCAGAGTTGCTGGGGTACGATCTGAGCGATGCGTCAGTGCGGCCGAACCAGACGGTTTTCCTGTCTCTGCACTGGCGGGCCCTGGATACGCCACAGGAGAACTACAAGGTGTTCGTCCACCTTGTGAATCAAGAGGAAGAGATCCTCACACAGGACGATAGCGTGCCCGCCAATTGGGCGCGTCCCACCACCGGCTGGCAGGTGGGCGAGGTGATAACCGACGAACACGAACTTCATATTCCCCAAGAGGCCCCGCCGGGCAGATATCGGCTCTATGTGGGCATGTACGACGCGGCCACGTTTGCTCGCTTGCCGACCTTTGACCGGCATGGCGGGCGGCAGCCCCACGACCGGCTGCCCCTGGAGTCACTGACGGTCGAGTGAGGGGGGATGAGGGCGCGACGCGTTCTTGACGATTGGCCCGCCCCGCTATAACATCCCCACGGAAGGCAGGCGGGGAGGGAAAAGGCATGAGCGAATACGTGGCAGCAATCGACCAGGGCACTACGGGCACCCGCTGTATCGTCTTTGATCACCAGGGCCAGATCGTGTCCTCGGACTATGAGGAACACCGACAGATCTTTCCGCGCCCGGGATGGGTGGAACACGATCCGGCAGAGATCTGGCGCAAGACGCGGCGAGTGATCACGGCAGCCCTTCAAAAAGCCGACCTCAGCGCGGAGGATATCTGCGCCCTGGGGGTGGCGAACCAACGGGAGACGACCGTCGTCTGGGAAAAGGATTCGGGGGAGCCATACCATAATGCCATCGTGTGGCAATGTACCCGCACCCAAGGGCTTTGTGAGGCGCTCATTGAGAAGGGATTGGAACCCCTGTTTCGTGAGCGCACGGGCTTGCCGGTGGCCACCTACTTTTCCGGCCCCAAACTCAAGTGGCTTCTGGACAACATACCTGGGCTGCGCGCCGCGGGCGAACGGGGGGACGCCCTTTTTGGCACCATAGACAGTTGGCTCATCTGGAACCTCACCGGCGGCCCCGACGGGGGCACCCACGTGACGGACGTCACCAACGCCTCCCGCACCATGCTCATGAACCTGGAGACGCTGGATTGGGATCAGGAACTACTGGATGCCCTGGATATTCCTCGCGAGATGCTGCCGGTCATTCGCCCCTCCAGCGATGCCGAGGTGTATGGCACCACCTCCTCCCAGCCTCCCTTGGGCACCGGCGTCCCCGTGTGCGGCGCCCTGGGCGATCAGCAGGCGGCCCTGGTGGGCCAGACCTGCTTCTCCCCTGGCGAGGCCAAGAACACCTACGGTACGGGCTCCTTCCTGCTCATGAACACGGGCGACGAGGCCGTCTCCTCGTCGCGGGGATTGCTCAGTACCGCTGCGTACAGTCTGGCACCGGGTGAGTGCACTTACGCGTTGGAAGGCTCCATCGCCGTCACGGGCGCAGCGGTGCAGTGGCTGCGCGATAATCTGGGGCTTATAAACAATGCCGCCGAGACCGAATCCATCGCCGGGACGGTAGAGGACACGGGCGGCGTCTACTTTGTGCCCGCCTTCTCGGGGCTGTTCGCGCCGCATTGGGATATGTACGCCCGTGGAACCATCGTGGGGCTCACCAGCTACGTCACCAAGGCCCACCTGGTGCGCGCCACCCTGGAGGCCATCTGTTACCAGAGCCGCGAGGTGCTGGAGGCCATGGAGGCCGACGCGGGGATCGCCCTGCGCGCACTCAAGGTCGACGGCGGTGCGGCGCGCAACGACCTGCTCATGCAACTGCAGGCCGACATTCTGGATACGCCCGTCATCCGCCCCACGGTGCGCGAGACGACGGCCCTGGGCGCCGCCTATGCCGCCGGCCTGGCCGTCGGGTTCTGGGACGACTTGGAGGCGCTGCGGCAGAACTGGCAGGCGGAGCGCGAGTTCCAGGGCACGTGGGACGAGGAGCGGTGGGCTGAGGGCTATGCCGGCTGGCGGCGAGCCGTCGAGCGGGCTAAGGGTTGGCTAAAAGCAGAACAGAATTGAGCATTGCTATGCCCGACGAAACATACGACGTCATCATCATAGGCGCCGGCGTCGTGGGGAGCATGCTCGCGCGGGCCCTCTCTCGCTATCAGCTGCGCGTCCTCCTGCTGGACAAGGCCTCCGACGTGGGCGAGGGCGCCACCAAGGCCAACACGGGCATCGTCCATGGGGGATACAATGCGGAGCCGGGCAGCCTCAAGGCGCGGCTGAATGCAGAGGGGAACCCCATGTTCGACGAACTCTGCGCCCAACTCGACGTCCCCTTTGAACGCTGCGGCACCTACGTGGTAGGCGTTACACCCCAGGATCGCCAGACCCTGCGCGATCTGTATCGACGGGGCATAGAGAATGACGTGCCCGATCTGCACCTGATCGACGCCTCCGAGATGCGTCGCCGAGAGCCCGCCATCAACGAGGATACGGTGGGCGCCCTCTATTCGGGCACCGGAGGCATCATAGATCCCTTTGAGTTCTGTATCGCCGCCGCAGAGAACGCGGTGATGAACGGGGTGAACGTTCGGCTGGAAACTGAAGCCCTAGATTTTGTATGGCAGGACGAGCGCATCGTCGGCGTGGTCACCAACCGGGGCAACTATCGCAGTCGATGGACCATCATATCCGCCGGGCTGTGGGCGGACGAACTGATGCACAAGGCCGGCCTCGACACGTTTGAGATCAAGCCCCGCAAGGGCGAGTACTTTGTGTTGGACCGCGTGGCCTCCCAACAGGTGCACAATGTCCTGTTTCCCTGCCCCACGCCCATCAGCAAGGGCATCCTGGTCACCCCCACCGTGCATGACAACATCATCCTGGGCCCCAACGCCGACGTGATTGAGGATAAGGAGGATCTGCGCACCACGCCCTCGGGGCTGGCAGAGGTGATGGCGGGCGCGCGCAAGCTGGTGCCCGATCTGGACCAGGGGCAGGTGATTCGCACCTTTGCCGGGCTGCGGGCCGGGGGAAACAGGGGAGATTTCGTCATCGAGATTCCCGAGGAGGTGTCCGGGCTGGTGGTTCTGGCGGGCATCGAATCGCCAGGCTTGACCGCCTCCCCCGCCATCGCCGAGTACGTGATAGCACTACTACGCGAGGCGGGGCTGTCCCTGGTGGAACGTCCCGACTACAACCCCGTACGCAAAGGGATTCCCCGCTTTGCCGACCTGAGCCGCGAGGAGCAACAGGCCCTCATAGATCAAGATCCTCGCTATGGGCGCGTGATCTGCCGCTGCGAGACGGTGACCGAAGGGGAGATCGTCGCCGCGTGCCATCGGCCCATTCCCGCGCGCACCTACGATGCCGTCAAGCGGCGCACGCGCGTGGGGACGGGCCGCTGCCAGGGCGCTTTTGATACTCCGCTGGTCATCGAGATCATGGCCCGCGAACTGGGCGTCTCTCCTCTCGAGATCACGAAAGAAGGTCCGGGCTCGGCCTTTCTGCGACGAGGTACCAAAGAGGTGCGGGAATGAAGTCCCTCTCCTGCGACGTGGCGGTCATCGGTAGCGGGCCGGCGGGCCTGGCCGCCGCCTGTGCCGCGCGCGAACAGGGCGCGGCTGGCGTCCTCGTGGTGGAGCGCAGCGCGGAACTGGGGGGCATCCTTCCCCAGTGCATTCACAACGGCTTTGGGGTGGAGATATTTGAGGAGGATTTGACAGGGCCCGAGTATGCCACCCGCTGGATGCGTAAGGCGCGCGACGCGGGCGTGGAGTTCCTCACCGAGACCATGGTTCTGGAGATCGAGGCATCCCGCACGCTGATCGCCACGAACGCGCGCCAGGGCTTGATGCGTGTAGAGGCCGGGGCCATCGTCCTGGCCATGGGCTGCCGGGAGCGCCCGCGCGGCGCTCTGGCCATTCCGGGCACCCGGCCGGCGGGCGTGTACACGGCGGGGACGGCGCAGCGGCTCGTCAATATGGAAGGGTATATGCCCGGGGAACGCTTCGCCATCCTGGGATCTGGGGACATCGGCATGATCATGGCCCGCCGTTTGACGCTGGAGGGGGCGCGCGTCGTGGGCATGTTCGAGATTCTCCCCTACGTGAGCGGGCTGCGGCGGAACCTGGTACAGTGCATACGTGATTTCGACATCCCCCTGCACCTGGGCACCACGGTGACCGAGGTGCGGGGCCGGCAGCGCGTGGAGTCCCTGGTGGTGAGCGAGGTGGCCGAGGACGGCTGTCCCCTGCCCCAGACAGAGCGGGAGGTGCCGTGTGACACGCTGCTCCTCTCTGTGGGACTGATTCCGGAGAACGAGCTTTCTCGCCAGGTGGGCATCTCCATCGATCCCATCACCGGTGGCCCCTATGTGGACGAGGATAATGCCACCAGCGTGGAGGGCATCTATGCGGCGGGGAACGTGGTGCACGTGTACGACCTGGTGGATCAGGTGACGCGCAGCGCCCTGCGGGCCGGTCGCCGCGCCGCCGACTATGTGCGGCGAGGGCCCCAACCGGTCAGGCGCCATATAGCGGTGACGGCTGGCGACAACGTGCGTCACGTGGTGCCCCAATATGTGCACCCGGTGGCACTGGAGCAACGCCCCGTTACCCTGGAATTTCGCGTGCGCACGCCACTGGAGTGTGCGACCTATGCGCGAATCCATGCCGACGGCGAGACGCTTCTGTCCCAAAGACTGCGCTACGCGCGTCCTTCGGAGATGATCGCCGTCACGTTGAAGCCCGATCTGGCGCCCAAGATCGCCAAGGCGGAGACGCTGGAGGTGTCGTGCACGCCTGCATAGGAGGGAAAGGGCGTCCTGGCGCCATTACAGGGCGTGCTTTTCTAAAAGAGCCTGTTGATTGGAAACACTTCCGAAATCTGCTTCAGAGTCTTTGCCGGACAGACACAGTGTTCCCGAGAGCGAACGTGCAGATTGCTGAGATCGGCCTGAAGACTTCGGAAGTCTCCTGGCACTGAAAGAGGAGGCTGACCTTTGCCAGAGCGTCGAGAGTTCATCTGCATCACCTGCCCCGTGGGCTGCACCCTGCACGCGATCATCGAGGGGGACGAACTGATCGAAGTGGACGGGGGGCAATGCAGGCGCGGCGTGGATTTTGTGCGCGAGGAGCTGACCGATCCCAGGAGGATGCTGACCACCACGGTGCAGGTTGAGGGCGGGACCCTCCCCCTGGTGCCTGTGCGCTCGGAGGAGCCGTTGCCTAAGGCGCTTGTCCTGGACGTGGCGCGGGCGCTGCGCAACGTGGTGCTGAACGCGCCCGTCGCCCAACATCAGGTGGTGCTCGAGGACGCCCTGGGAAGCGGCGTGAACATCATCACCAGCCGCGGCATTGCCAGGAACGAAAATGACGATCCTTAGGCGAGTTCCAAGCGCCTGAACCATATGAGGGGCTGGCCCAGTCGCAGACCCAACACCCAGTGGCCCAGAATCAGCCCCAATTCCCAGCGGGAAAAGAGTATAATGCGCAGATGAGGGGGAGAGAACTGGCGGGCCGAGATCTGCTGGGCAGGGCGATAGCTCAAGATGAGGGCCCAGGCATAGTAGGCGCGCCTGTCATGGGGCACATAGGCCACCAACCTGCCCAGCAGATAGATGAAGCGCGTCATGCGTTCCCGTTTGGTGCGCATCCAGAGGAACGAGTCTATTCTGTCGACGGGCTCCTTGGCCTCGTCCAGTACGATCATGAGCAGCTCCCTTACGCATCTGGCAATGCCATTTTAGCGCATGAAGGAGCACCGATGTGTAAAGGGGAGCTAAGTAGTCTGTAAAAACCCCGTGAATCGGGCTATTCCCACCACCAGCGCGAAGGCGACGAACGCACCTCCCGCGCGTCCTGGAAACTGAGAATCGACGCAGGGCGCCGGGTGCGGCGCCCTGGGGGAAGACGCTTTGCGTGGGGGTAACGCTTTGTCCGGCTCCCCTCCTCCGATGTGGGCCAGCGGTCCCTATCAAGAGCGCTCAGCACCACCAACGCCGCGATGGCGACCAGTATGATGACCATGTCCGCCTCCTCG
>JAYENT010000088.1:0-9055 GCA_034722245.1 Chloroflexota bacterium | reverse complement strand
GCTCTCCACCCACGCCCCCAATGGGCCGCCAATGGTCATGGGCAAATAGACGAAGAAGTGCAGGATTATGCTGTAGCTCAAGGCAAGGTCGCGGTCAACGCCGAATATGCCCAGGGAGATGACGCACAGATAGTGGAACAGGCCCACCCTACCCGGCGAAGTGGGAATGGGCACTACCGCGCTTATCTGCAGAACGGCCAGCGCTGCCTATTCATAGCGGCGCGCCCGTGACAAATCCCACTTGATTTGACGTCTGCTCCCAGCTATGTTACAGTATAATTCGTCTTGTACACGCAACTATGGGCCGTCTGTGTAGCGGGAGCGAGGTGGCACCATCAAGAAAGAGCATAGAGTGAACCGAGAAATTCGGGCCGCAAAGGTACGGCTGATCAACGAGAAGGGCGACCAGGTGGGGGTCGTATCTCTGGATCACGCCCAACGCGAGGCGCGCGAGCGAGGACTGGACCTGGTGGAGGTGGCCCCCAATGCCAGACCCCCCGTGTGCCGTATGTTGGACTATGGCAAGTACATGTACGAAAAGTCGCGCCGTGATCGGAAGGCGCGTCAGGCCCAGAAAAAGGCCTCCATCAAAGAGATCCAGCTCCGTCCCAAGATCGCCGACCACGATTTCATGGTCAAGGTAAAGCGAGCACAGCGGTTCATCGAAGAGGGAGCCAAGGTTCGGGTGCGGCTTCGCTTCCGAGGACGGGAGATCACCCACCAGGAGATAGCCCAGGATCTGATGGACCGCGTGATAGAGGAACTGGAGGACGTGGCCTTTGTCGATAGCAAGCCTTCCATGGAGGGCTACGACATGATCATGATTCTCGCCCCCGGAACGGAAGACTAGACCAGCGATCCCTCGATTTCTTTGCCATAGATAGCTTTGGAGGTATTTTCATCGTGCCCAAACTAAAAACACATCAAGCGACGGCCAAGCGCTTCAAACTGACCGGCTCAGGGAAGATGGTGCGCCGCAAGCGTGGCAAGCGCACGCGCTCCAAGAGCGTCCAGCGCCAGGCCCGCAACAAGATGGTGGAAGTGGAGAATGCGGCCGAGGTCAAGCGCGTGGAGCGCCTCGTGCCTTATATTCAGAAATACAAAGGCTGATCAGGACGACGTTTGCTGCAACTGTTTGCACTGTGAGAAAGGAATAGGACCATGCCCAGGGTAAAGGGAGGCGTTACCGCCAGGCAACGTCATAAAAAGGTGCTCGAAAGAACGAAGGGACAGCGAGGCACCAAGCACGCCCTCTATAGACGCGCCCACGAGGCCATGCTGCAGTCGCTGCGTTTTGCCACCCGTGACCGGCGGCAGCGCAAGCGCGATATGCGCAGGCTGTGGATCACGCGCATCAACGCGGCGGCGCGACAGAACGGCATGAAGTACAGTACCCTCATGGGGGGCTTGAACCGCGCGAACGTGGAGGTCAACCGCAAGATGCTGGCCGAGATGGCCATCACCGACCCGGCCGCCTTCAGCGAGTTCGTGGATATAGCCCAAGAGGCGCTGGCGAAAGAGGCGTAGCCCCTTGCCGTACGTGGGCGAGATCACCAATCCGCAGAACGCCCATGTAAAAGAAGCACGCTTTATCAGAGATAGAAAACGGAGCCGATACCAGGACAGGCGCTATTTCATCGAGGGATTGCGACTTGTCTCTCATGCGCTCAGGCGCGGACGTCGGCCCGTTCTTGTTTTCTACGATGCGTCCTTTGTCCAGACAGAGGAGGGGCAAGCGCTCGTTCAGCACTTGACGGAGGGTGACTCGCTGGTTTGGCGCGTGTCACCCGAAGTGATGGATAGTCTCTCGGATACAGTCACCCCCCAGGGCATCGTGGCCATCGTGCCCATGCCCGACGTCAGCCGGGTGACGATCCAGGAGAGCACGCTGCTGCTCGTTCTGGATAACGTGCGCGACCCGGGCAACGTGGGCACTATCCTCAGGACGGCCGAGGCCACGGGCACCGACGCCGTCGTCCTCTCTAAAGGCTGCGCCGACGCCTACGATCCTAAGGTGGTGCGCGCGGGGATGGGCGCGCAGCTTAGGCTGCCCCTCTTCACCAACGCCACCTGGGGCGACATCGCAGCCTTTGTGGAAGGAAAGCAGTGTCTGGTGGCCGACGCCAACGGCCAGGCCACGCCGTGGATGATACAGTGGAACCAGCCCACGGCCCTCATCGTGGGCAATGAGGCCCACGGCGCCAGCCCCGAGGCGTGGGAACTTGCGGATCAGAGCGTGCGCCTGCCCATGGCCGAGGACGTGGAATCCCTCAACGTGGCCATCGCCACGGCCATCTTTCTCTTTGAGGCCCAGCACCAGCGCGGCCTGGCCTAACCGCTCAACATCTTCTCCAGCAGGCTCAGCACGGCCTCCACCGAAAGGCGCTTGTTGTCCAACCTGTCCGACGACCAGCGATGATGCTCCGCCCGCTCCTGCAAAGGGGTGGAAACGGCAATAAAGACGGTGCCCACCGGCTTCTGCAGCGTGCCGCCCGTAGGGCCGGCGATGCCGGTCACGGCGAGTCCCACGTCCGCTGCCAGCGCCTCGCGGACGCCGCGAGCCATGGCCCTGGCCACCTCCTCGCTCACCGCCCCATGAGCCTCTAGCGTCCGCTCCTCCACGCCCAACATATCTCGTTTGATCCTGTTGGCATAGGCGATCACTCCACCGACGAAATAATCGGAGCTCCCCGAGACGTCGGTGATGGCGCTCCCTACCAGCCCCCCCGTGCACGACTCCGCCACCGCCAAGGTCCAGCCTCTTTCCTTCAGCAAAGGCCCAATGCGGGCCGCGCTCCCTGTCGCCGTGTCCTCATATGTCATACACTGTCCTCCTTGCCTCATGTCCAACTCTACCAACGCATTATAGTTTGCGAGCTATGAATGTCCATTCCCATCCGCAGAACACGCGCTTCTTTACAAGAGCGACTCCCTGGAGTAGGATGGAAGCGAGTAGAGAAAGATCTGCCGCAAATGGAACGCCTGGATAGACGAGAATAGGAGCAGCGTATGAAAGCGTTAGTGAAGGAAGAAGCAGCGCGGGGCGCATCGTTGCTGGACGTGGAGAGGCCGACCATCGGGCCACGGGATCTATTGGTCAAGGTGGAAGCCGCGGCCATCTGTGGCACGGACAACCACATCTATAACTGGACGCCCTGGGCCCAGGCGCGCATCGAGCCCCCCATGATCTTTGGACACGAGTTCGCGGGCGAGGTGGTGGAGGTGGGCTCGGCGGTGGAGGGCTTTGCTGTGGGAGATAGGGTGGCGGCGGAGACGCACATCCCCTGCCTGCAGTGCTACCAGTGCCGCACCGGGCGCCAGCACACCTGTGAGAATATGCAGATCATTGGCGTGCACGTGGATGGGGCCTTTGCCGAATATGCCCGGCTTCCCCAGGCCTGCGCCTGGAAACTGGCCCCGGGCACCTCCCCAGAGCTAGGCGCCATCCTGGAACCCATCGGCGTGGCCGCCAATGGCCTTTTCAAAGACCGCGTGGGGGCCTGCAGCGTGGCCGTGATCGGCGCCGGCCCCATCGGCCTGTTCTGCGCCCAGCTCGCCATGGCCTCGGGCGCACGGCAGCTATTCATCACCGAGGTCAATGCCTACCGCCTGGATATGGCCCGGCGCATCCTACCTCAGGCTACGGTTCTGAACCCCGCCGAGGACGACGTGGAAGGCATCGTGCAGGAGGCGACCCAGGGGCGCGGCGTGGACGTGGCCGTGGAGCTGAGTGGCAGCGAGGCAGGCATCCAACAGGGCTTCAGCCTTCTGGCCAAGGGAGGGCGCATCAGCCTAGTGGGGCTTCCCTCCAAGCCGGTGACTCTGGAAATGACCACAGCCATCATCTACCGTGAGGCTCGGGTCTACGGTAGCACCGGGCGCCTGATGTGGGACACGTGGTACAAGGTAGACGAACTGCTCAGGTCGGGGAAGTTCGATCCCATGTCCGTGATCACCCATCACTTCCCCTTGAGCCAGTATGAGGAGGCATTGGCGCTGACGCTGAGCGGCAAGGCGGGCAAGGTGATCCTCACGCCATAGCGTGCACGGGAGAATCGATGTGCAGTTGGGCATCATAGCCGACGACCTGACGGGAGCCATGGACACGGGACTCCAGTTCAGCAAGCGAGGTCTGGAAACTCTGGTGGCCCTCGATCGCCAGGACATCCCCGACGCCAAGGTAGTAGTCGTGGATACGGACAGCCGGGCCGTCCGGGCATCCCAGGCGAGGGAGCGGATGCTGGCAGTCGCGTCGCAGTTGCAGGGACGGCTGCTATACAAAAAGGTCGATTCCACGATGCGAGGAAACGTGGGCTATGAGCTGCGCGCCCTCTTAGAAGCGGTGAAGCCAAGGGGCATCGTGGTGGCGCCGGCCTTCCCCCAGGGGGGGCGCACCACGCGATGGGGCTACCAGCGCGTGGACGGACAGCCGTTGCACCTGACCTTTTTCGCAGACGACCCACGGTGGCCTATGCGTGAAGCCCACCTGCCGACCCTGCTCATGCAGCAGGCGGGGTTGGAGGTGGGGCACGTGGGTCTCGGCGAGGTGGAGGCGGGACCCGCGGCTTTGGCCCAGGCGCTGGAGACGCACGAGGAACCCGTCATCGTCGTCGACGCCCTGACAAAAGAACACCTTGACTCCATAGCCCAAGCGCTGGTGAGTTTGGGAAGGCGTTGGTTGCCCTGCGGCTCGGCCGGCCTTGCTGATGCCTGGGCCAGGGCGCTTCCCGTGCGACAAGAGAGCACGTCGATCGAGCGGCCACCGATCAACGGCCCTGTGCTCTTTGTTTCCGGCAGCCGCAACGACGTGACCACAAGGCAACTGAGCCGCCTTCGGTGCGCGCGGGCTCCGCGCCAAGTAGAGATGGATCCCCAGGGCGTGTACGATGCAGAGCGCGAGATCCAGCGCCTGGCGGAGGGTTGTCGTCAGGGGCTGGAACGAGGGGAGGACGTCGTCGTCACCTCATCCTTTTCCCCTTTGGTCGCTGGCGCCGGAGAGATCGTGGTTCGCATTTTGTCCGAAACGGTGATGCACGTTGTGAACCGCCAGGACTTGGGCGGCCTCTTCCTTACGGGCGGAGATATTGCCGTGGGCACCTGCCGCGCGCTGGACGTGCGCGCTCTGCGCATCCTGGAGGAGATTCAGCCGGGGATCCCCGGAGGCCGGCTGGTGGGGGGACGCTGTGACGGGCTGTGGGTGGTGACCAAGGCCGGGGGCTTTGGCGATGAGGACGCCCTGCTGCAGATCACCTGCTACCTGCACGGAGAGGATACGGGATAATGAAGGGCTGCTTACCCCCTAGCCTGCGAAAGATGGGAAACTAGCCCCCCGCCAGCACCGTCTGTTTACGGCGGTGCATCTGAGAAACCACGTTGCGGTTTCTCATGTGGGGCGGAGAGGGTGAATAACAATGTACGGAAGAATTATACAAAGGAGTCGCCGACGATGAAGGAGAAACCGATCCTGGGAATCACCATGGGAGATGCCAGCGGCGCAGGCCCGGAGCTCGTGACCATGGCCTGGTCAGACGAGGCTATGCGCTCCATGGGACGCCTGCTGTGCATCGGGGACGCCGACTGCATGCGGCAGGCCTTCCAGATCACGGGCGTGGGAGGCGAGGTGCGGGCCATCGAGGACGTATCCCAGGCCCGCTACCAGGACGACACCCTCGATGTGCTGGATCTGGACAACGTGAACGTGGACGAACTGGAATTCGCCGAAGTACAACCCATGGCGGGCAAGGCCGCCTATGAGACCATCGTCAAAGCCGCCGAACTGGCCATGGCGGGAGAGATCGATGCCATCGTGACGGCGCCCATTCACAAGGAGGCCATGAACCTGGCGGGATACCACTATGACGGGCATACGGGACTGTTGAAGGAACTGACCGGCGCGGAAAGCGTGACTATGATGCTGGTCGCAGACGACTTTCGCGTGACCCACGTGAGCACCCACTGCGCCCTGCGCGAGGCCATCGAGCGCGTCAAGAAGGAGCGCATCCTGGAGGTGGTATATCTCACAAATGAAACCTTGAAGCAGATGGGCATCGACGATCCCCACATCGCCGTGGCGGGCCTGAACCCCCACGCGGGCGAGGGCGGGCTGTTTGGCCATGAGGAAATTGAAGAGATAGCACCAGCCATTGAGGCGGCGTTAGCCGAGGGCATCAACGTGTACGGTGAGCCCGTGCCCCCCGATACAGTCTTTTATCGCATGGCCAAGAGGGGACAGTTCGACGCCGTGGTTGCCATGTACCACGACCAGGGACACATCCCCACCAAGGTTCTGGCCTTCGCCAAGGGGGTCAATGTCACATTAGGCCTGCCCATCATTCGCACCTCGGTGGATCATGGTACCGTCTATGGCAAAGCGGGCAAGGGCACCGCCGATCCCACTAGCCTCAAACGCGCCATCGAGGTGGCCGTCACCCTCGTCCGCGGACGACAGCCTGATAAATCGGGAGGTGCATGATGGGGCAGATCATCGCCATGGGGTCACCTACGGGCCGGGATGTGCCTCGCTCTTCCACTCTTCCCCGCCCGTCCAGACCTCTTTTTTCCAGATGGGGACGATCTCTTTTAGGCGGTCGATGGCATATCGCGTGGCGTGAAAGAGGCCCTGCCGATGGGCGGAGGAGACGGCGATGACGACGATGGTCTCTCCGATCTCCAATCGCCCCGTGCGATGGACGATGGCCACCTCGCGGATCGTGGGCCAGCGCTCCCGTATCTCTTCGCCGATGCGCCGCAGCTCCGCCTCCGCCATCTCGGGATAGGCCTCATATTCCAGATAGCGCACCTCTCGCCCTCCCGTCTGGCCCCGTGCCACGCCGACAAAAGTGGCCAGTCCTCCCACAGCGGGATCGGCCAGGCGAGAGAGTACCTCATCCACGGATATCACTTGCGGCGTAATCTCGAACAGTTTACCTGCCATCTCATCCTCCTCCCACAGGCGGCAGACAGGCCACCTCATCTCCATCTTGCAGGACGGTGGCCTTGTCAGCATAAGTACGGTTCACGGCGACCTTGAGAGAGCGAACATACGAGTCCAACGCCGGGTACTCCTTTACCAAGTGGTCCAGCAGTTCCTCCACCGTGGAACCAGCGGGGACGGCGACCTCGATCTCCCCCGTGCCCAGGGCCTGCCTGGGCGCCGCAAAAAACTTGACGGTGATCTTCATCTGCTCCGTGCGCATCAGTGACGTACTCCTAATGGAATCGGTTCGTGGTCTATAATCCTCAGGACAAAGAGCCACAGGCAAACCTAACCACGGAAAGACCGAGTCGCTATGTCCAAGGCCGGACAGATTGAACGTAAAATGCCCCCCTCTGCGAGGCCTACACGAGCCCCGCAGAGGGCTCTGTGGCATGAATTAGCCTGCAGCCCCTTGGCCCAGGGCAGACGGATTGCTCCTCCCTCCTCACCGCGCATACTGCTGGGAAGCATCAAAGAAGGGCTGATAGTCCCATGATACGGGCTCCCCCTTCTCCATGGCCCCTTGGATGAACAGCCGCTGCTGCTGCGCTGCTACCTCCGCTTCCTCGATGGCCTCGGGATCCCATCCCGCCGTCGCCCGTTTGGCCAGTTCCTCCTCCACTTCCGCCACCTCGGGCCGACCGGCCAGATTCGTCCACTCGCCCGGATCCTCCCGTAGATCGAACAGCAACGGCTCCCCCTTGTACACGGCTACGTATTTGTATTGCCCTCGGCGCAGAGCGCGCCAGGGGTGCCGCGCCCCGGCGGACGTGAAATCGATGATGGCCTCGTCCTTCCACTCCCGATCATCCTCCGCCAGCAGGCTCGCCGCGCTTTCAGAGTCGATCCAATCGGCGGGTGGCTGTGGCAGGTCGAGTATCTCCAAGAGGGTGGGATAGAAATCCACCAAGGAGACTACCTGAGACACTCGTCTCGCTTCAGGATAGTGCCCCGGCCAGGAGACAACCAACGGCACGCGCGATGACCACTCATAGTAGGAGCGCTTGAACCACAGGTCGTGCTCACCCACCATGTCACCATGATCGCTAGTCACAATGACGATGGTGTTCTCTCGCAGACCCTGCCGTTCCAGCTCCTCGACCAACTCTTTCACCCTGCTGTCAAAGTAGCTGGTCATGGCATAGTAGCCTCTTCTGGAGCGCCGCACGTCATCCTCGGTCAGGTCGATCTGATCCAGCCCCAGGTATTCCACTAATTGCTGATCGGCGGCGGGCAATGGGGCCTCGGGATGCGGGGACGGTTCAGGCATGTCTATCTCCACCCCCTCGTACAGATCCCACCATTCCTGCGTGATGAAAGGGGGATCGTGGGGATGGGTGTACGAGGCGCACAGGAACCAAGGACGCTCTCGCTCCGTCCGCCGCGTCTGCCTGGCAAAGGCCCGAATCTGTTCCAGGGCCCGAAGGTGCACCTCTTCGTCGTAATCCAGCTGCCTGGTCCAGGGAACGGGACCGGCCTGCTTCAACCTGCCCACCATACCCAGGGCCGGCGGAATGGGCACGGACCAGTTTTTCGTCCATCCGAGAGAGGATGGATAGATATCCGTGGTCAACCGCCGCTCATAGCCATGCAGCTGGTCGGGACCCACAAAGTGCAGCTTGCCGGAGGCGACAATTTCATATCCCCCGTGGCGCAGATGATGCATGAAGGTGGGCACGCTGGCCGGGAGTTCGGTGCCGTTGTCGAATATCTCCAACCGCGCCGCCAAGCGTCCAGAAGCCATGGAAGCTCGAGAGGGCACGCACAGGGGGCAGTTACAGTATGTGTTCTCAAAGGTGACGCCCTCCTGAGCCAACCTGTCGATGCCGGGAGTTTGGACCGTAGGATTGCCATAGCAGCCCAGGGCCAGGGCCGTGAGTTGGTCAGCCATGATGAGCAATACATTCGGTTTCTGCGTGTCTGCCATAATCCCGTTCCTCCCAAGTAACAATGCCATCCACTGGCCCTATTCTACAACCACCGCGAGAGAAAGAAAACTCGTTTTCGAACACGGATGAGAGGGCATCGGGTGCACGGAAATGTTGTAGATGACTCGCCATCCCTCGTCCGCGCAGGCGG
>JAYENT010000087.1:0-38605 GCA_034722245.1 Chloroflexota bacterium | reverse complement strand
CCGTCCATCCAACCAGAGCCTCACCAATCCGTCACCCTTTTCATGTGTGGCGACGTGATGACGGGAAGGGGCATCGATCAGATCTTGCCGCATCCCAGCGCCCCCGTTATCCACGAACCTTTCATGAGGAGCGCCCAGGGATACGTGGAACTCGCTGAAAGGGCAAGCGGCCCCATCCAGAAACCGGTCGATTTCCCCTACATATGGGGAGACGCCCTGGCAGAACTGGAACGCGTAGCGCCGGACGTGCGGCTGATAAACCTGGAGACCAGCGTCACCCAAAGCGATGAGTATTGGAGGGGCAAGGGTATTCACTATCGTATGCACCCTCAGAATCTCCCCTGCCTGACGGCAGCCGGCATAGACTGTTGCGCCCTAGCCAACAACCATGTCCTCGATTGGGGATACGCCGGCCTCAGGGAGACACTGGAAACCCTGGAGAAGGCGAGCGTCCAGTATGCAGGCGCAGGGCGAGATCTTCGGGAGGCGCAGGCTCCAGCGGTGATGGAGGTCGAGGACGGGGAACGCGTTCTCGTTTTCGCCTACGGCGTGACCACGAGTGGCATACCCTCAAGTTGGGCCGCCTCGGAGGGTAGCCCGGGGGTGAATCTCTTGCCAGACTTGTCCGATGCCACCGTGCGGCAGATCAAAGAGAAAGTCGAGGAGGTGAAGCGGCAGGGCGATGTCGTCGTGGCCTCCATCCACTGGGGGGGCAATTGGGGATATACGGTTCCGCCCCGGCAGATAGAATTCGCCCACAAGCTGATTGACGAGGCGCACGTCGACGTGATCCACGGACATTCCTCCCACCACGTCAAGGCCGTAGAGGTCTACAGGGGGAGGCCCATCATCTATGGCGCTGGCGACTTTATCAACGACTATGAGGGGATCGAGGGCTATGAGGAATTTCGCCCCGATTTGACCCTTATGTACTTTGTAAGGCTCGATCCATCAACAGGAGAGTTGGTCGAATTGCGCATGACGCCCATGCAAATCAAACACCTTAGGTTAAATCGTGCATCAGAAACGGATGCTCGATGGCTGAGGGATCTCTTAAACAGGGAGGGCGAAAGGTTTGGGACGGGGGCGGAGTTGAACGAGGATAGCACGCTGACGCTGCGATGGGAGTGATGCTTCGACGGCGGAGTTGGGAATTGGTTTCGGTTCCATCTTGTGTTAGAGCTTATCCGAAAAGTTCAGCAGCCCGAAAGGTGATCCAGGCACAAGCAAAATGAAGCATAGCCAGGTAGTTATCAGATTTCTTCTCCCAGCGGATAAGCAGGCGCCGGAAGCGGTTCAGCCAGGAGTGCGTTCGCTCCACCACCCAGCGACGCGCCCGATAGCCTGGGATCCGCTTCTTCTCCCGCCTCTCTTCACCACGGGAGCGGATGTGAGCCGTGTAGCCCCATTGCTCCACCAGTTCTCGCACCGATGGGTAGTCATACCCTTTATCCAGACACAGGTTCTGAGGCCTTTCCTCCGTGGGTTCGGGCCGCTCGACGATGAAATGCTTCAGTGTGGGCTCGGTGAGCTTCATGTCGTGGCGATTGGCACCCTCAACGGCCACGGCCAGAGGGATTCCGTTTCCCGCGGCAACGATGGGAGGCCAGATCAACCCACTGACACTGCACACGTATCTTTTGCCTGCCTTTGTTAAGAAACCAGGGGCGACGCACGTAGCTCCCATTCTTAATCGTGTTCCTGCTTCCGCACTATGGACACCGTCGCCATTCCCATAGGGAACGGTTGGCTAACTCTCGTAGGGATTGGACAAATTGTCTGCCTCGTTCTATGATGTTTAATGGAGGAAAATCGATGCAACCACAAAGCCGCAAACAAAGGGTCGCCATCGTCACTGACAGCGCCGTCTGCCTGCCTGCCCCTCTTATCCAGGAATATGACATTCATATCATCCCTTATCAACTGATATGGAATGGGAAGGTCTATCTTGATGGGGAGGATATGATGCCGTCCGAATTCTTCGAGCGGTTCGGCCGGGATGGGAACTATCCCACCACCGCCCAGCCTTTGCCTCAGAGCTTTGCTGATACGTATGAGCGGGTCGCCCAGCAGGCGGACAGCATCCTCTCCATCCACGTACCCGAAACCTTGACCACCACCATTCAGGTGGCGCATCTGATGGCCCAGCAGGCGCCCATCCCCGTCCGCGTCGTGAGCGCGGGCACAGCGGGGCCCGCCCAGGGCTTTGTCGTGCTGGCCGCGGCACGGGCCGCCAAGGCCGGCGCGGACTTGACACAGGTCAGCGCGGTGGTCAAAGCCTATAGCCGCCGCGTAGGTATGTACGCCACCCTACAGACGTTGGAGCACTTGCGTCGCGGCGGGAGGATCGGCCAGGCTGCTGCCCTCTTGGGAACGCGCCTAAACATACAACCCGTTGTCGAATTGAAGGAAGGCCGCGTGCGTGTCACAGCGGCGACGCGCAGTCGGGAGAGGGCCAAGCAACGTATACTGGATGAGGTGGAGCGACGCGTGGGCTCCCAGTCTATAAAAGCTTCCGTGTTCCACGCTGACGCCCCCAAAGAGGCCCAGGATCTGGCCCAAAAGGTGCGGCAGCGGTTCCGATGTGGCGAACTCTACACTGTGGAGTTCACCCCCATGATGGGAGCCCATACCGGGCCCGGCGTTCTGGGCGTGGCATTCTGCCCGGAAGAGACGTGAAACGTACAGGAGTAGCCATTCGGTGGCAGGGGAGGAGACATCATGTTTAGGAGGATACTGCTTATCATCTTCGGATACCTATGTGGTTCCGTGTCTTTCGCCTATGTCACGGGTCGTCTGGGGCGGGCCATCGACCTTCGCCACTACGGAAGTCGCAAGCTGAGCGGCTCCAACGCCTACGAAACCATGGGCTTCCCGGCCATGGTGGCGACGGGTATAGGGGACATTGCCAAAGCGGTCTTGCCTACATGGTTGGCCATGCACCTTGGGTGTGGCCTGCCCACGATCATCATGACGGGACTGGCGGCCATGTTGGGGCACAACTGGTCTCTCTTCTTTCGCTTCAAGGGGGGGCGGGGTATAAGCACGGCCCTGGGGGCCTTGTTTGTGGTCTTTCCCTGGGGTGCCCTTTGGATTCTAGGGTGGACGGTTCTGGGAGGGTTAAGAAGGCATATGGCGGCGATTCCCGCGCTTTTTGGATTCGTCACCTTGCCCCTCTTTGCCGTGGCCATGGGGCAAGCGCCCGCCCTCGTGTGGGGATGTCTGGGGATGTTGCTCGTCGTCATCCTCAAGCGGGTGGAGGGAAATCGAGAACCCCTGCCAGATATGGGAAACAGATGGACGGTGCTCTGGCGACGCCTGTGGCTTGATCGGGATATGGCCGACCATGACAGATGGATCCACCGCACTCCCGAGAGCTAGGAAGAGTCCGAGGAGGAGCCAGGTAGCCTTTGCGTATGCTTTCCTTATATCTGCACAGAGAAGTCCTTCTCTGCCGTGGGGAGCGGTTCTTTCCGCTACGTGTGGTGCCCCCTCCTCATCTGAGGACCTACGTGGGCAGGTACAACGCACGTGAATCGCGCTCCTTACTGCACCGGGGTATCTCTCAGGCCTGGACATCAAGGGTATGACCGCACAGCATTCGCGGCAGGCCGCCCTGGCGATTCTGGGGCTGTTCGTTCTCCTGAGCCTGGTGTACAGTGTGGTAAATCCCATATTCGAAGCCCCTGACGAGGTGTATCACTATCCCTACGTGAAGCATCTCGCCGACGGCTACGGGCTGCCGGTTCAGCGTCTGGAGCAAGAGGCCCTCTGGGAACAAGAGGGCAGCCAGCCGCCCCTGTATCATGCCCTAAGCGCTGCTCTTACCTTCTGGATCGATACCGACGATCTGCCCCAGGTACGGCAGCTAAATCCCCACGCTCGCATCGGCATCCCCTTGGCGGAGGACAACAAGAATATGGTACTCCACGATCCTCGCCGCGAGGCGCTGCCCTGGCGAGGGACGGTCCTCGCCGTACATCTCATTCGTTTCTTTTCCGTGCTCCTGGGAGCGGGCACCCTGTGGTGCACGTACCGTCTGGGACGCAACGTCTTTCCCCGTCGTCCCTGGGTGGCCCTCGGCGCCATGCTCCTCAACGCCCTGAATCCCATGTTCGTCTTTATCAGCAGTTCCATCAATAACGACAACCTCATCGTCCTGCTCTCTTCCGTCGTGCTCCTGATGCTGGTACGGATCGTGCAACGAGGCACGCAGGATCGCCAGTTGCTGGCACTGGGGATCATCATCGGCCTCGCCTGCCTCTCCAAGCTCAGCGGCGTCGCCCTGGTTCCCCTGGCCATGCTGGCGCTGGCCCTGCGCCAGGTGCCAGAGAAATCCTTTGCTCTAAGGAAAAAGGGATGGCGGCGGGCGGCGCGGCGCTGGCTGTGGGAATGTGCCCTGGTGTGCATCCCCGTTCTTCTTGTGGCCGGCTGGTGGTACCTCCGAAACTGGCGGCTTTACGGCGAACTCACGGGGGTAGAACGCATGCTGGCCGTCTTTGGGCGCCGCTCCCATGCGCCTTCGCCAGTAGAGGCCTGGAGGGAATTTAAGGGCTTTTGTATCAGCTTCTGGGGACTGTTTGGCATAGTGAACGTGCTCCTGCGTCCCCTTTGGCTCTACAAGATATTGGATGCCTTTAGCCTTTTTTGTCTGATAGGGATCGTACGCTGGGGGATACGGGCCTGGCGGGAGCGCAGATTGCCCAGCAAGTGGCGAGAACTATTGCTCCTCGGGACCTGGATCATAGTGATAATCCTTTCTCTGTTCCGCTGGACTATGATGACCAAGGCTTCACAGGGCCGTTTGATCTTCCCGGCCATCTCAGCCATCTGCCTCTTTCTGAGCCTTGGATTCCTGTCCTGGTTCCCCGAACGCTCCCGACACAACGCCCTGGGGGGGCTGGCCCTCCTGATGGGAGCCCTGACCATCAGCGCCCCTTTCACGGCCATACAGCCTGCCTATGCGCCCCCGCCAGTGATAACGGAGGCAGAGATTCCCGCCTCCGCATCGCCGTACTGTGTCACCTATGGTGGTATGATGGAGCTGGTGGCTTATAGAGTGGAAGCAGAACAGGTGCGGCCGGGCGAATCGTTCCCCGTGACCCTGTATTGGAAGGCGCTGGCCCCCATGGACGAGAACCTGTCCATCTATATTCACCTTTTCGGGCGCGATGGGCAGCCTCTGGGACAGCGGGACAGCTACCACGGTGGGGGCAACTATCCTTCCCGTTTGTGGACGCCGGGGGAGATCGTCGCAGACACCTTTTCCGTGCCCGTGCGGTTGGATGCCGCCGGACCAGTGGCTGCCGAGATCGAAGTGGGGCTCTATCGACTTTCCACCATGGGCCCCCTGCCCGCGTTCGATGCCAAGGGGAACAGGGTGGGCAGGCCCGTCATCGGGCGCATCAAGGTGGACGTTCCCACCGCCAGCACCGAGCCTGGGGAATACCTGGACGTGACCTTTGGAAACCAAGTGCGCCTTGTGGGCTATGATCTACAAACCGCGTCCGTTCAGCCTGGTGCTTCCCTATCCCTCTCTTTACACTGGCACGTCATTGGCGGACTGGAACGCGATTACACCGTCTTTGTGCATCTGGTGGACGGTCAAGAGCAGATCGTGGGGCAGGGAGACGCCCCCCCGATGAACAACGATTATCCGACCTCCTTCTGGGGCGTGGGCGAGACGTTGGTGGATAAGCACCGCTTAGAAGTAAAAGAGGATGCCGCCCCCGGAGTTTGTGGTCTCTTTGTGGGTCTCTATGACCCCACGACGGGGGAGCGTTTGCCCCTCAGCGATTCTGAAGGTAACCTTAAGGGTGATCGAGCCTTTGTCACGCAGATGGAAATACGCGAATGGTGAGCTGAGCGTCTGAAGAATGTATCCCCATAGAAGGAGTTGACGATGAATGTGACAGAAAAGGAGACCTGCCTGGTCACTGGCGTGGCGGGTTTTATCGGCTCGCACCTGGCCGAACGCCTCGTCGATGAGGGATATCGTGTCATCGGCGTGGATTGCTTCACCGATTACTATGCGCGAGAGATCAAGGAGCACAATCTGAGCGCGCTGCGCCGCGCGCCCACCTTTGACTTTGTCGAGGCCCAACTCGGCGAGATGGACCTGGACGCCCTGCTGGGGGCTGTCTCCTACGTCTTTCATCAGGCGGCCCAGGCGGGGGTGCGCGCGAGTTGGGGACAGAGCTTTGCCGCCTATACCGATCTCAACATCCTGACCACGCAGAAGCTGCTGGAAGCCGCCCGCCAGGCAAAGCGATTGAAAAAGTTCGTCTATGCCTCCTCGTCCTCCGTGTACGGAGACAGCGAGGACCTTCCTCTGCGAGAGACGAGCCTGTTGAAGCCGATCTCGCCCTATGGCGTCTCCAAGCTCGCGGGGGAGCATCTGGCGCGTCTCTATGCCAAGAATTTCGGCGTGCCCACCGTTTCTTTGCGCTACTTTACCGTCTATGGCCCCCGCCAGCGGCCCGATATGGCCTTTCACAAGTTCCTGCGCGCCATCTATGCCGGAGACACCATCGAGATATACGGGGACGGCGAGCAGACGCGGGATTTCACCTTTGTCTCCGACGCTGTGCAGGCCAACGTGTTGGCCATGGATCGCGGCCAGGCGGGGAGCTATTTCAACATCGGCGGTGGATCGCGGGTCACGCTCAATCACTGCCTGGAGCTACTGGGGCGTGTTACCGGCCGCGAACTACACACCTTACACGTGGAGAGCAAACCCGGCGATGTGCGCCACACCTGGGCTGACACCACGGCTGCCGAGGAGGTGCTGGGCTTTCAGCCGCGCGTTTCCCTGGAGGAAGGGCTGGAGCGGGAGAACGCCTGGTTCCGTGAGGTGATGCTGAACAAGTGATCCCCCTGATGGACACGCGATTGCACAAGGCGGCCCGCCACGATCCACGATCCACGAGAAAGGTCTTGTCCCGATGAAGCGGTGGTCGGACGTCATTCTTGACGCCCTTATCAGCTTGGTCCTCTGCGCCGGGATGTGGGCCAGCCGGGCCGTAGCGCCCGCCGCCTTTGTGACGTGGGACGAGCCTGCATGGGTCTATCGCTCGATCAAGTTCCTCCTGGCCCTCTCGCGCGGCGACTGGGCGGACACGTTCCTGACGGGGCACCCCGGCGTGGTGACCATGTGGACGGGCGCCGTGAGCCTGACCTGGCATCGCCTGGTCACCAACGCTGTGAGCTGGTCCCAGTTGGCGGCCATCGACGCCCTTCCCACCCTTGACGTCCATGACCCCCAGGCCATCCGCCAACTGGTGGATCTCCTCCCTATGGCCAAGGGGGGCATCTTTGTGGTTCACACACTCATCGCCCTGGCTCTGTACTGGCTGCTCAAGCAACTGCTGAATCGTCCATATGCCCTGGCGTCTGTCGCATTTCTCGCCCTCGATCCCTACTATTTGGCGCTCTCGCGGGTGCTGCACATCGACGCGCTGACGTCGGGGTTCATGTTGCTGGCCCTGGTAAGCACCTTCGTCTACGTCTCCCGTGGCGCCAAGGGGTATCTGGTCTGTGCGGGAGCGGCCACCGGCCTGGCGGCCCTGACCAAATCGTATGGGGCGTTCGTGGCTCCTGCCGTGCTCCTCGCTCTCTTTGTGTCTCACCTGCGGGGCACGGTGCCGCAAGAGGGAAACGAGACCGAGGGGGGCCGCGCGGGCCGTAAAACGTTGCGGTGCGCCCGCGACGTCGTCCTCTGGGGCGCCGTGGCGGGGTTGGTCTTCTTCCTGTTGTGGCCGGCCATGTGGGTTTCCCCCTTGGAGACTGTGAAGCACATGGTGAGGTTCTCTTTGGAGTATGCCACCGATCCGGGCGATGCCACGGCCAGCTTTTTCCGTGGCCAGGTCGTCAGCGACCTGGGGCCCGCCTTCTATCTGACGAACATCCTTTTTCGCGTCACCCCTCTCGTGCTCGTGGGTGGCGCCCTGGCCCTGTTGGTGTCCCTCTGGATCGGAGGCGATGGCGCCAAGGAACGGCGCCTCGCTATCGTGGGCCTTTTGGTCTATTCTGGCATCTACTTTTTCCTCATCAACCTCAGCAGCAAGAAATTCGACCGCTACACGCTGCCCATCTTTTTGGCCGTCGATCTTTTGGCCGCGTTGGGCGTGGTGGGTGCCGTGGAGGCCCTGCTGCGTCTCGTGGGGCTGCGGGGTGAAAATCATACGCCAACTCGGCAGGGCGTGGCTGCAAGTGTGGCTCTTTTGCTGATAGTGGCCCAGGGGTATCTCCTTCTGGCACCCCTGTATCCGGCGCACTATGTGGCCTATTACAATCCCTGGGCCGGCGGCGCGCAAGAGGCGGTGGAGACCATTCCTGTGGGTTGGGGCGAGGGGATCGAGAAGGCGGCCCAGTATCTGGCCCACAAACCCCATGCCGAGGAGATCACCGTCGCCACATGGGCCGTGGCTGGGGTGGCGCCCACGTTTCCCGGCCGCCTGGTCAAGCCCACGGAGGAGAATATCCCTTTGGCCGATTACGTGCTGTTCTACGTGGGGGACGTTCAGAAACAGACGCCGCTGGTACAGCAGTTCCAGAGCCAGCAGGAGCCAGAGTTCATGGTGGAGATGAATGGCCTGGAATACGCCTGGCTCTATCCCAACATCTACTATGTTGAACTGAGTGAACGCCTGCAAGAGGCGGGAGAGGCAGGCGATCTCATCGTCCTCAATTCCCGTTCTGCCTTTGAGCGCAACTATCGCGGCGACCTGCCCTGGTATGTCATAGAGGGAGACAGCGAGGCCGAGGTGGCTGCGCAACTGCGCCGTGCGACGGAGGGTGATACAGAGGCAACGCGCTGTATCTTTTACTTGCGCTACGACAACGGTAAGGAACTTCACACCTATATCCGCAGGCAGTTGGCACAGAATGCCCTCTTCCTCTGGCAGGAGCCCTTTGCCTACGGTACGCTCTCATGCTATCAACTGGCCGAGAACGCCCGCTTTCGCCAGGTGCGCGCCCTGTTGGGGGTCGACGTGGATTATGGGCACCGGCTGCGCCTGATCAACTATGGCCTCTCCGATAGCCAGGTGCAATATCGACAGGAGCTGGGGCTGGGGCTCCTTTGGCGCGCCCTGCGTCCCCTGGAGGAGGACTATCACCTCTTTATGCATTTGGTGGATGAGGAGGGACGCATGTGGGGGCAGCGGGACGGAAGATTGCAGGATACACGGGGGATACCTACCAGCGCCTGGCAGGAGGGCAGCGAACACCTCTGTAACTATTCCGTCCCGCTGGACGCGGCCATCCCACCGGGCCAATACTGGGTGGCCCTGGGCGTCTATCGCCTGGATGACCTCTCGCGCCTGGATATCATCGACCGCCAGGAGGAGCGGCAGGGCACCACGTACAAGCTGGGACCCGTGCAGGTGGTTACGCCCACGGTGCCTCCCTCCATCGACGATCTGGCCATCCAGCAGCGCACGGATCTGCGCCTGGGAGAAGGGGCCCAGATCTTGGGCTACACGCTTTCCAACCAGACACCCCAGTCAGGGGAAGAGGTGGAGATCACCCTTTTCTGGCGCTGCCTGGCAGAGATGGATGCGCGGTACGATCTGGCTCTGCGCCTGGAGCGTGGTGGCGCCACGGTGGGCTTTGAGCGCGTGCAGCCGGCGGGGAGTCGCTATCCCACGGACCAGTGGGCCCCTGGAGAGATATTCCGCTATCCCCAGTCGCTGCCCATCGCGGCTGACGCGGGTAGCGGCACGTACCAGGTCTATGTGAATTTCTATGAGGCGGGCAGCGACAAACCCCTCGTGCCCGAGGACGTGCTCCTCACAGAGCTTACCGTGGAGCACCGCGAGCGTCTCTTTGAGGCACCAGAGATCGAGCATCCCATGAGCGTCACATTGGGCGAGGGGATCGAGTTTCTGGGCTACGCTTTGGAACGAACTACCGTCAAACGGGGCCAGACGTTGGGCATGACCCTCTACTGGCGCGCGCTGCGTCCCATGGATACCTCGTACACGGTCTTTACCCATTTGATTGACGAGGAGGAGATCATCCGTGGGCAACGGGACAGCATCCCCGTAGGAGGCCAACGCCCAACGACGGGATGGGCCGCTGGCGAGGTGATCGTTGATGCCTATGAACTGCCCGTGGACGAGAGCGCAGCGCCAGGGGGCCATCGCATCGAGGTCGGCATGTACGATGGCGCCACGGGTGAGCGCCTGCCCATGACGCGGGCGGACGGCACGCCCATCCACGAACGCCGCATCCTGCTGGAGCAGCCGATCCAGGTCGGGAAATAGCGCCGCCACACGACCAAAGTCGATATTCCTGTAGCGACAGAAGCGAGGAAGCGTAGCAATGCCAGGTTTTTTCGGACGACGGGGTACAAGACGTAGAACCAAACATGGAATCATCATCAAGACCGAGGAGGAGATCGAGGGCATCCGCAAGAGCAGCCAATTGACCCACGATATCCTGGATATGCTGGAAGAGCGGATAGAAGCGGGCATTACTATGGGCCAGATCGATCGCTGGGTACACACGTATACGGCGGAACATGGCGCCACGCCCGCTCCGCTGCACTATCACGGCTTCCCCAAGAGCGTCTGCACCAGCCTTAACGAGGTGGTCTGTCACGGCATTCCCAGCGACGAACGGGTGCTGTGCGATGGCGATATTCTCAACGTGGACGTCACGTGCATACTGGACGGATACTATGGGGACTCCAGCCGCATGTTCCTCATCGGCGACATCACTCCTGAGGGCCGCGAACTGGTAAAGGTTACGAAAGAGTGTCTCTATCGCGGCATCGACCAGGTCAAGCCAGGGAATAGATTGGGAGATATTGGCCACGCCATCCAGCAGCACGCCGAGGCCCACGGGTTTTCCGTGGTGCGGGAATTCGTGGGACACGGCACGGGGATAGAGTTTCATGAGCCGCCCAACGTCTATCATTACGGGGATCCCCACACGGGCGACCGGCTGGAGCCCAACATGGTCTTCACTATCGAGCCCATGGTAAACGCAGGGGGACACGAGATCGAGGCGCTGGACGATGAATGGACGGCTGTGACCGTCGACGGCTCCCTGTCGGCCCAGTGGGAGCACACCATATGTGTCACGGAGGATGGCGTGGAGGTGCTGACGTAACTGTAGCGGACACTCATTTGCCAGGCACCTCGGAGGTGCCTGGCAACTGGATCCCTCTTCCGCACATGGGAGAGAGGATCCCCCACCGTTCTGCGTAGCTGACTACGAGCGGAGGTGCATCACCAATCCGCGTAGGCCCAAAAACCAACGATTGCCACGAACCCCAAATCTCGGCTTAATGCCTTTTTGCCTTTTAGCTCTGCTTTAGGTATAATCGCCGTGTGCGTCGGACGGCTATGTGGCGTGTCAATTGGCATTGTTCGGTAACAGGATAAACTAAGTTTTGTTTAAAAGCCAAAGATGTGCTATACTAGCATCCGACGACAAGGCTATTTACCTATTGGAGATAGTTCCCATAGATGAAGCTCAGTGTAGAGTTTTTGGGGCGGTCAAGGCGACTAGCCCAAGCCAAACGTTGCTTGGTCAATATTCATGATCAGGCAACGCTGCGCGACGTGGTACGCCATATTGCGTCGCGCTTCCCCACATTGGTCGGCCCCGTGATTTCCCCTGAAACGTTTGAGCTCACACCATCTTACATGCTGAACATCGACGGCCGGCGTGCAGCCAAGGATCTGGACGTGCCGGCCCAAGATGGACAGCGAATTATACTCATGTTTATGGAAGCAGGAGGTTAGAACAATGTATGGGTATAGCGGCAGGATTCTGCATATCGACGTGACCAACCAGAAAACAAGCGTGGAAAGGGTGGACGCCGACTTTTTGAAAAAGTACATCGGAGGCGTGGGCTTGGCCACACGTCTTGTCTACGACAATGTCCCCCAAGGCGCTGATCCCCTGGGCCCGGACAATGCGCTCTGTTTCGCTTGCAGCGCCTTTGGCGGCACGACCGTGCCGATGGGCACCAAGTACGGCGTGGCATCCAAGTCGCCGCTGACGGGCTTTATCGGTGACTCGCTCTCGGGCAGCCATTTTGCAGAGATGATGCGCCGCGCCGGCTGGGATGGCGTCGTGATCAAGGGCCAGGCGCCCGAATGGGTGATGGTCTTTATAGATGATGATGACGTACAGTTCTTGGATGCTAGCGATCTCATGGGCAAGGGGGCCACGGAGACGCAGGCCTTGGTGCGAGGGAAGATTGGCGATGAGAACGTGCGTGTAGGGGCCATCGGCCCGGCGGGCGAGAACTTGGTACGGTTTGCCTCCATCGATAACGATGGCCGGCAGGTTGGACGTACGGGCAACGGCACCGTCATGGGCTCCAAGCGCATCAAAGCCGTGGCCATCAGGGGCTCGCACCCCATCACCGTGGCTGACCCGGAGGGCTTGATGGAAGAGACAAAGAAGCTCATCGAGGTCACCCAGGGGCCAGGCACGGAGAAGTATCGCACCCTGGGCACCCCGGCAAATGTGCTCAACATGAACGCCATGGGCGTGCTTCCCACGCGCAACTTTAGGGAGACGGTATTCGAGGACGCGGAAAAGGTCAGTGGCGAGTATCTTAGGGACCACTATACGGTCAAGGCCGTGGCTTGCGCTGGGTGCTCCATCGCCTGTGAACAGTGGGCGTTCGTCAAAGAGGGCGACTACAAGGGCGCCAGGATCGGTCTGGATTATGAGCCTCTCTTTGCTTTGGGGCCGAACTGCGGCATCGGCACCCTGCCGCCCATCATTCGCCTGGTGGAACTGTGCGATGACTTGGGCTTGGACGCCATGAGCGCCGGGGTGACGGTCAGTTGGGCCATGGAATGCTATGAGAGAGGTATCTTCAGCAAAGAGGATTGTGACGGCCTGGAGTTAGAGTTCGGTAACGACAAGGCCGCCGTGGAATTGATCAAAAAGATCGCCTACCGCGAGGGCATCGGCGATCTACTGGCAGAGGGTACAAAACGTGCCGCTGAAAAGGTGGGCCAGGGGACCGACCATTTTGCCATGAACGTGAAGGGGTTGGAGATGCCAGGGTACGACGTGCGTAGCCTCAAGACGTTCGCCATGGGGCTGGCGGTTCAGGCCCGTGGCGCCTGCCACAACCGCGCCCTGTCCTACGAGTTGGACATCAAAGGCGATGTGGATCGCTTTATCATCGAGCCGGGCCGTGGCAAGCTAGCCGTGCAAAAAGAAGAGTTCGCTTGCATACTGGACTGCCTTGTGCTCTGCAAGTTCATCCGCAAGTGTTTCGACGATTTCTATGAGGATGTGTCGCGACTCTACACCACGGCGACAGGCATCCCCATGACCGCCGACGAGTTGGCCAAAGTGGCGACCCGCGTGTGCAACCTCAAGAAGGCTTTCAACATCCGTGAGGGTTGGACCAAAGCGGATGATTGGTTGCCGCCCAGGATTTTCGAGGATCCCATCCCGTCTGGCCCGGGCAAGGGCACCGTCATTGCCCCGGAGAACCTGATGATGGAGATAGAGGACTATTACCAGGCGCGTGGCTGGACAAAGGAGGGGATGATTCCCAAGTCCTTATTGATTGATCTCGACTTGGAGGATGTGGCCGAGGACGTGGGTGTGGAGGAGGTGCCCGTGGCAGAACCTGTAAGCAGGGAGGCGTAAGTAATGGCAGCGATAGGATATGAACATATCGTTTGCGATCCAGACAAGTGCATAGGATGTCGCCTGTGCGAGTATGCTTGTTCCGTGACCAAGACGGGATCCTTTGATCCCAGTCGCTCTCTCATTCGCGTGGTGCGTATTGAGCCGGTTACCATGACGGCCATCGCCTGTCGCCTATGTGAGGATGCTCCCTGCATCCTGGCGTGTCCCCGCAATGCGCTTTCGCGTTCGGAGGAGAATGGCGTCATCCTGGTCGATGAGGATGAGTGTGACGGCTGTGGCTGGTGCGTGGAGGCCTGCGAGTTCGGGGCCATTGTGTTAAATCCCACGACCAAGAATGCCGAGATCTGCGACTTGTGTCCCGATGAAGAGGAACCGCCTTGTGTGGCCATCTGTCCCAAGGACGCTTTGTCCCTTTCCACACCCGAGGTCCTGCGTCAGAAGGCACGCCGCAACGTGGTAGCCAAGCTGTTCGAGGAACTGTTGGAAGAATGAGTCCCAGGGAGAACCAACGCCCCTTTATGGGGGCCGTTCTCCTCTGTGATACTGATATTTTGATACGTTTATCGTAGGAGCTATGTTATGGCAGATAATGGCGAACTGCGGATAGGTGTTTACGTCTGCAGTTGTGGTTCCAACATCGGGGGCGTGATCGACCCAGCTGAGGTTGCTGAATACGCCTCGCATCTCCCCGGTGTGGCGGTCGCCAAACATAATATGTATATGTGTGGTGACCCCGGCCAAAATATGATAAGAGAGGACATCATCAACGAGAACTTGAATCGCGTCGTTGTCGCCGCCTGCAGCGTGCGGATGCATGAACCAACATTCCGGGCCTGCGTGGCCGAGGCGGGCCTCAACCCATTCTTGATGGAGATGGCGAATATCCGTGAACAGGATACGTGGGTTCATGGCCACGACCCGGAGGCGGCCCTGGTCAAGGCCAAAGAGATGGTGGCGGCGGCGGTGGCCAAGGTGCGTCATGTGGAGCCGCTGGAGCCCATCATGGTGCCCGTGACCAAGAAAGCTATGGTCATCGGCGGCGGTGTGGCGGGCATAGAGGCTGCGCTGGACCTGGCCGAGGCAGGTATCTATACTTATTTGGTGGAAAAGGATCTTAGCATCGGGGGGACGATGGCACAACTGAACAAGACGTTCCCCACGATGGACTGTTCCATTTGAATACTTGCCCCCAAGATGGTTGACGCGTCGCGTCAACCCCGCATTGAGGTCCTCTCCTATTCCGAAGTGGAGAGGGTGGACGGATACGTAGGCAACTTTCGCGTCTCGGTCAAAAAGAAACCGCGCTACGTCATCGCAGACCGTTGCAACGGCTGCGGCGAGTGCGCGGATGTCTGCCCTATCGAGGTTCCCAACAGTTTCGAGGCGGACATTGCCCCGCGCAAGGCCATAGACGTTCCCCATGATCAGGCCGTGCCTCTTATCTACGCCATTGACATGGATAACTGTATCAAGTGCTACAAGTGTGTCGAGGCGTGTGGCGACTTGGATGCCATCGATTTTTCGCAAGAGGAAGAGATCGTGGAGCTGGACGTCGGCGCTATCATCGTGGCCACGGGCTTTGACGTGTTTGACCCCTCTGTGATGCTCGAGTACGGGTACGGTGCGTACCCCAACGTGATCACGGCGATGGAGATGGAACGCCTGGGCGACTCGTCCGGGCCGACAGTGGGCAGGCTCGTTCGCCCCTCCGATGGCAAAAGACCCAAGAGCGTGGGCATGATCCTGTGTGTGGGCTCGCGGGATAAGCGCTATAACGAATACTGTTCTGGCTTTTGCTGTATGTACACGATCAAGAACGCCATCCTGCTCAAGCAGACGTACCCTGATATGGACATTAGCATCTTCTATATGGATATCCGTACCCCTTCCAAGGGATACGAAGAGTTCTATAATCGGGCCCGAGAGGCCGGCATTCGCTTCATCCACGGGCGTCCCTCTCAGGTAACCGAAGATCCAGAAACCCACAATCTTTTTGTGGAAGTGGAGGATCAGGCGCTGGGCGAGGTGATCGAGGTGGAGACCGAGATGGTCGCCCTGGCTGCGGCCGCCATTCCTCGCCGAGATTCAGAAGCCCTAGCTTCCGCCCTGACGCTGTCCCACAGTCCCAGTGGCTTCTTTATGGAGTATCATCCCAAACTGCGCCCAGTCGATTCGCCCACCGACGGCATCTTTTTGGCCGGCGCCGCGCAGGGCCCCAAGGACATCCCTGCCAGTGTAGCACAGGGTGCCGCCGCTGCATCTCGTGCGGAGCGCATCCTATCATCCGACATGTGGGAGATTGAGCCCATTGTAGCCTCGGTTAGAGAGGAACTCTGCATCAACGCACAGGGAAAAGACTGTGGTCTCTGTGCCAGAGCCTGCCCCTATGGCGCTATCACGGTGGAGCCCGGACAGGCGGCCCATATTACGCCAGCCAAGTGTCACGGATGTGGCGCCTGTGTAGCCGAATGCCCGCAGAATGCCATTACACAGGCGCACTTTACCGATGCGCAGATTGTGGCTCAACTGCGAGAATATCTGCGCGAGGATCCGGAGGACAAGATCATCGCCTTCATGTGTAACTGGTGTAGTTACGCGGGAGCGGACAGTGCCGGCACGGGCCATTTCGAATATCCTGCCAACTCACGGGGCATTCGCGTGATGTGCTCGGCGCGTATGGATCAGGACTTTATCTTTGAGGCTTTCCGGCGGGGCGCGGGCATGGTGCTCGTGTCTGGCTGCCACCCCCAGGATTGCCACTATATCACCGGGCAGCAGGTGGCCGCCAAGCGGTTCGACCGTATGCCGCGCTATTTGGAGCGTATGGGCATCGACCCAGAGCGCTTCCGGGTGGAGTGGATATCGGCTGCAGAGGGAGAAAAGTATGCCCGCGTGATCACCGAGATGAGCGAGAAACTCAAATCTTTCGACAAGGAAACGATTCGTGCCGAGAATGAGGAAGCACGCCCCTCAATCGAGCGCCGACTTCGCCGCTGGAAGGAATCCCCCCAGATGGTAGAGCTCATGGAGGAAGAAAAGGAGGAGGTCTTGGCATGATCCGAGCGGATGAGCTGGACAATACCTTTGTCCAAGAGATCATGAACGAGCCGGGCGGTGAGGATATTTTGACCTGCTGGTCATGTGGGACGTGCGCGGCCACGTGTTTGGTGCGGCGCTACGATCCGTCCTTCAATCCGCGACTCATCCTCTACAAGGCGGGTTTGGGGCTCCGCGATGAGGTCTTATCCAGTGCAGAGATCTGGCAGTGTTCGGCGTGTGATGCCTGTTACTCTCGTTGCCCGAAGGACATCCATATCTCTGACGTGATGAAAGCGATCCGTAACATCGCCATCCGTGAGGGGTATGAGCCCCCTGGCCCCTTTGCCGAGGTTGACGAGGAAGTTTGTTCGGGGTGTGCCGTATGTACTCGGGCCTGTCCATATGAGGCCATCGATAGAATAACCAAAAACGTGAATGGCACGGAACGCGCGGTGGCACAGGTTGACAAAAATCTGTGCCTCCACTGCGGCGTTTGCGTAGCCGCCTGTCCCTCGGGCGCCATGAGTCTGGAGACGGTCAACGATAAAGAGATCGTCTCGCGTGTCGGAGCAGGTGGCTGGCTAGATAAGGGCAGCTATTTGGCGGGGGAGGCAAAAGAGCCTCACCTGCTTGTTTTCGTGTGTCAGTGGAGCATCCATTCCGATACGGAATGGAACAGAATGGATGCGCTTCAGAGCGATAACGTGCGCATCGTCAATTTACCCTGCTCCGGGCGCGTCGACCCCCAGATAATACTTATGGCCCTCACAGAGGGCGCAGACGGCGTCCTGGTGGTGGGTTGCAAAGAGGGCGAGTGTCACTACACGCGTGGAACATATTTAGGACGCAGCAAGGTCGCCTTGTTGAGAACCATTCTCGACCAGATGGGCATGCCGCAAGAGCGCGTGCGCTTTGTCGAGTTGGGCTCGCTGGATCGCTACGTATTACCGAGGTTGATCGATAGCATGTCCCAGGACATAAAGCAGTTGGTAGCGGCACCTGTCCAGGTTTGTGGATAGAAGCAGCGAAGGATACAGGAGTGCCGCTACGCTCATAATGGGGAGGGATATGAAGAAACTGAATCTGGCCGTGTACTGGGCCGCGGCATGCGGCGGCTGCGACATAGCGATCGTCGAACTGGGAGAGCACCTCCTGGAGCTTGCCGAGGTTGCCGATATCGTTTTCTGGCCCTGTGCTATGGATTTCAAATATAAAGATGTAGAAGAAATGGCGGATGGTCACATCGACGTCACGCTGTTTAATGGGGCGATACGAACAAATGAGGATGCCCATATCGCCCATCTGCTTCGCAAAAAGAGCAAAGTTCTGGTGGCCTTGGGCTCCTGCGCCATGGAGGGGTGCATCCCCAGCTTGGGCAACATCAAGGGGCCCGATCATGCGCTCAACCGGGCTATGAAAGAAGCCCCTGGCACACACAACCCGCAGGGGGTAGTGCCGCAGGCCGCCTACGAGATGCCAGAGGGCACGCTCACCTTGCCAACCCTGTGCAACCAAGTGCGCACTTTGGAGCAAGTGGTACCCGTCGATTACAAAATTCCCGGGTGTCCGCCCAATCACGAGCAGATATGGAAGGCCATGACGCAGATTATAGAGAACAAGCTGCCGCCGGCTGGCAGCCTTTTGGGCGTCGATGAGAGGACGGTCTGCGATCAGTGCCCCCGGGAACGCGAGGGCAAGATTCGTGTGGAGCGGTTCTATCGTCCCCACGAGATCATTCCCGATCCGGAGCGCTGTCTTCTGGAGCAAGGGATAATCTGTGCGGGACCTGCCACCCATGCAGGGTGTGGCGCGCTCTGCATCGAGGCAAACATGCCCTGCAGAGGTTGCTATGGGCCGCCGGATGGGGTCGTGGATCAAGGGGCCGCGCTGCTCGACGCTATCGTGGCTGGCTTTGAAGGGGAGAGCGATGCGCAGATCAGAAAGGTGCTAGACACTATCGTCGATCCCGTGGGCACCTTCTATCGCTTCAGTCTGGCAGATTCGTTCCTGCACAGGGCCAAGATGTCCGAGGAGCTATCTGGCCGGCCGTGCGCGTCTCAGGCAGACGGAGATGGCCGTCAGGAGATGACAACGTGAAACGCATCACCATAGATCCCATCACACGCCTGGAAGGGCATGGGAAGATCAGCATTTTTCTGAACGATGCGGGCGACGTGGAAAATGCCTACTTTCAGGTGCCCGAGTTCCGTGGCTTTGAGTCCTTTTGCGAGGGGCGCCCCGTGGAAGAGATGCCGCGCATCACACAGCGCATCTGTGGCGTATGCCCCACGGCCCACCACATGGCCTCCGCAAAGGCGGCCGATGCCGTATACAACGTGACGCCGCCTCCCACGGCGCTCAAGATACGCGAGATGGTGTACGATGCCTTTGTGTCCGGCGATCACGCGACCCACTTTTTCGTGTTGGCCGGGCCGGACTTTCTCGTCGGGCCCGAGGTGGATCCTGCACAGCGTAACATCCTTGGCCTGGTCGCCAAGGTGGGCATGACCATGGGGAAACGGGTGATCCAGCACCTGCAGGAAACCCACGAGGTGGTCGCCATGCTTGGGGGGCGCTTTGTGCACCCCGTGCTGGCCTTGCCCGGAGGGGTGGCGAAAGCGGTGACCCCTGAGATGCAGGCGAGGCTGATAGAGATTGGCGAGCATCTTGTGGAGTTTGGCCTGTTCTCCCTCGATCTCTGGCGGGATGCCGTGCTAGGCAACGAGGAATATAAAGAGATGATCCTGAGCGACGCCTATCTGCACCGCACGCACAACATGGGCCTTGTGGATGAGCAGAACCACGTGAATTATTATGATGGCCACGTGCGTGTGGTGGACGTGGAGGGTAAAGAGATAGCCCGCTACGCCCCGCAGGACTACCAGGAATACGTGGAAGAGCACGTGGAGCCGTGGACCTACGTCAAGTTTCCGTACCTGAAAGCGTTTGGCTGGAAGGGTTTTGTGGACGGCATGGATAGTGGCATATATCGTGCTACCCCCTTGAGCCGCCTGAATGCGGCAGACGGCATGTCCACGCCGAAGGCTCAGGAGGCCTACGAGGAATTCTACGACTATATGGGGGGCAAGCCCGTGCACGCCACGCTGGCAACCCACTGGGCGCGCCTCATCGAGATGCTCAATGCCGGAGAAAGGGCTTTGGAACTGGCCCGCGATCCGCAGATCACCGATCCGGAGGTGCGCATTATCCCGGAGGAGACCCCACGTGAGGGGATCGGCATAGTGGAAGCCCCCCGTGGGACGCTGACCCACCACTATATCACCGATGAGAAAGGCATTATACAAAAGGTGAACCTCATTGTGGGCACAACGAATAACCACGCTGCCATCTGCATGTCCATCAAGAAGGCGGCACAGGCTCTTATCGGTGGGGGCAAGATCATCACCGAGGGATTGCTGGACAAAGTGGAGATGGCCTTCCGTGCGTACGATCCGTGCTTTGCCTGTGCCACCCACGCCTTGCCTGGCGAGATGGCCCTAGAAGTGTCCGTCTTTGATAATAATAGAGAGTTGATAACGCGGCTCCGCCGCGATGAGAGTATAAGGGAATGAGAGGGTAGGAAATATGTCCACGCGAGGAAAGACCATAAAGCAAGATAGTGAGGAAACCCTTGTCCTTTCTCGACCCATGGTCGTGAGGCGTTCCGAACTGACCGTGGACCACGAGGCATGCTGTGGTTGCGGCACATGCGCCACGGTATGCCCACGTGAGGCGATCACCCTCTCAGACCCAAAGATCGAAGAGAATCGCCTCGTGCAAAAGCCACGCGTGGACATCAACCCCGAACTGTGCAACTTTTGTGGCGAGTGTGTGGTACTGTGTCCCACGCGCGCCCTGTCCATGACGGTGGATGGAGAACCCCAGATACCCGTTTTGGAGGCCGACGCTTTTCCCAGTCTCATACGCAAGGTGGAGGTCAGGCAGGCGCCCTGTGAGGCCACAACGGACGTGTCCTACATAGATAACTGCCCCGCCGACGCCATCAGTGTCGATATAGAAAGGGATGAAGAGGGCAATGTGATCTCGGTGCGCAACGTGGAGGTTGATCGCGATCGCTGCTTCGCCTGCACGCGCTGCATGCGAGAGGGCCCCGATGGAGCCTTTACGATCACCAAACCCTACAAAGGGCGCGTTTACGTCAATCTCTCGCGCGAGCCGTCGGCATATCAGCCCTGTGCGGACATTTGTCCCACCAATGCCATTAGCATCGATGATGGAGAGTTCTTCCTGGACGAGCGCTTCTGCATCTACTGTGGGGCCTGCGAAGAGGTGTGCCCCGTGGAAGGCGACATCCGTGTGGTGCGCACTGGCTTTGAGCACACACCGGTCAAATCGGCGGCCTGGACCGCGGCCCTGGAGAAACTCGTCTCCTTTAAAGAGGCGACGCGCGAATTGGAGGTAAAGGGGCAGCAGAAACGGCGCAAACTCGTGTTCGAGGCGTTCCTTTTGGGCATTGAACAAGAATAACCCCTTTGGCGAACCAAAGGCCCCTGGCATTCTGCCTCGTCAGGGGCCTTTTTTGATTTGACCCGTCATCTTGGTAGAATGCTACACGGTGTCCCTAGTCATGTAACTATTGACACGGAGAGGTATGGAATAGCGGCATGGTATCGGGCGATGTGCTGATAAGGGCGCTGCCAGAAGCCACACGACATCACTGGCGCCCCGTGGAGATACAAAATGTGGTGTGCGATTCGCGGCAGGTGCGCTCCGGCGATCTCTTTGTGGCCATCCCGGGGGTGTCTGTCGATGGCCACCGCTTTGTCCCCCACGCTCTGGAAGCGGGGGCTGTGGCTTGCGTGGTGGAGCGCATGTTACCCTCTCTGGAGCACGTGCCCACCGTCATTGTGCCCAACGCCCGCGAGGCCCTGGCCCATCTCCACGCCGCTTATAGAGGCTTCCCTGGCCGCGATCTAAAGGTCATTGGCGTGACGGGCACCGACGGCAAAACCACCACTGTTCGCCTGACGGCGGCCATCTGTCGGGCCGCTGGGCATGCGACGGGCTCCGTGGACTCGATCGCGGCCACCATAGGAGAGCGGGAGGTGGCCACGGGATTCCACACCACGACGCCGGACGCTGGGGAGATGCAGGCTTATCTAGCCCAGATGGTAGCGGCGGGTATGGAATATGTCGTCATCGAGTCAACCTCCCACGGCTTGGCCCAGCACCGCGTGACCGCCTGCGAGTATGACGTGGCGGCGGTGACCAACGTCACCCATGAGCACCTTGACTACCACGGATCCTATGCGGCCTATCGCGCGGCAAAGCGTATGCTATTCGAGCACCTGGGCGTTTCGTTCCGCAAGCCTGGCGTGGACAAGGTGGCCGTTCTTAACGGCGATGACCCCTCTTACGAATACCTGCGCTCCGTACCGGCGGACAGGCAGATCACCTATGGCTTGGAATCGGGGGCGCAGGTGACAGCGAGGGATATTGTTCATTCAGGGGCCGGACTTATCTTCAGCCTCGTGATGCCGGGTGCTGCTATTCCCGTGCGCTCCTCCCTCATAGGGCGTTACAATGTGCCCAATATACTTGCGGCCGCCAGCGTGGGGTATTCTCAGGGCTTTGAGGGCGACGCCATTCGCGAGGGGATAGCCAACGTCAGGGCTGTGCCGGGTAGGATGGAGAGTATAGATCGGGGGCAACCCTACACGGTGATTGTGGACTTTGCCCATACGCCCAATGCCTTGGAGGAAGCGCTGCGCGCCGTGCGTGGCCTCGCTGACGGTCGGATCACGGTGGTCTTTGGCTGTGCCGGCCTCCGCTACGAGGCAAAGCGCTCCTGGATGGGCGAGATTGCGGGGCGGTTGGCCGACCGCGTTGTCATTACCGCAGAGGATCCACGCACCGAATCGTTAGAGAAGATCATGGAGCAGATTGCCACGGGCTGCCGCCGGAGCGGACGCCGCGAAGGGGAGGGCTTTTGGCGCATCGGTGATCGGGGTGAAGCCATCGGCTGGGCGCTGGAAACCGCCGCGCCCGGTGATCTGATCCTCATCACAGGCAAAGGACATGAGCAGTCCATGTGCTTTGGGACGACGGAGCATCCGTGGAGTGACCAGAAAGCGGTGCTAAAGCACTTGAAGCAGCTAGGCTATGAGTAACGCCCCATCTGCAGTCGTTGATGGGAACGAGGGGTGGTTTAGCAGACAATTTAAGATAAGGGCCGATCTCGAGGATACTGGCTGCCTCGAGATCGGCGTAGGGAGGCAGCTGGAGGTAGGCCAGGTGCTTCCATGATCTCCTCAACATGAAAGACGCCAAAGGCGCCTTCGGTGAAGACGATGACGGGAGGCCACCACCGAATCCTCCGTATAACTCCAGGAAGCACGCTCCAAATTCCTCCCCTCCTTGAGTTCACGGAAACCGGTGTTTTCGATGCGCCACCTTTGACGCCATTTCCGATGGCCAGCCAAACCGGAACTGAACGCATACGTGCTGACGAGACCCCACTCTTCTTCCTCTGTGGGATCCTCACCATCCACGGCGTGGATCAACGCCCCCATAGAGTGGGATTCTCCCCCTCATAGCTTGCCGCCGCCTCCAGGAAACTATCCCAGCTGGTCAGGTTGCTGTCCATGGCCACCGAGATGCGCCGCACCTGCTTGCGACCGGCCACGTATCGTACATCGGTGCGCTCCTCCCAATCCAGTAGGTTTCCCTTGGCCAGCCCCTGCAAATCGACGTAGAGGGAACGCTCCTCCGGCAGGCGCACGAGAGCATAAATACCACAACCATATTCCAGCCAGGCAAGCAGGGGGCCGTCGGTGTAGAGAGCATCCATCAGAAGTCTGTCCATGACCTCTTCCCCTCCCATATTGAGGATCTCCTCGACCATATTGCGAACCACCCGAGCCCCTTTTCCCTTTTCCGAGGCATCGGCGTCGAGAAGTCACCAGTTGAGCCACAGCGCCCGATCCTCGTGGATGTTGAGGATGCCCACTAAACGATGACGATCCTTTAGCCCCGTACCATCGATGGCATACGTCTTGCCCTTGACCAGGCCGCGTTCAAATAGCTGTTCGATGACCGCCCGTCGGAACGTCGCCAAACTCTCCAAATCGATGCGTGCCAATTCCTGACACAACACCTCGGGGTGACAAGCTGTCGAATCCTCGGTCTTATCCTGGCCACGATGTCGCTGATTGAAACCGTTCTGCACCTGCTCGATGCTAAATCCTATCTGCAGCAGGATAGCAGCATCCTCGAAAAGGCGTCCTGCCGAGGCGCTCAGGCCTATCGCTTCCACAAAGGGAAGCTAAGTCATCGCGCCCCTCTTCACCATTCTAGATAATGCACGATGACTTTACTGTAACTTACCGCTTATCTCAAATTGTCTGGCACTCGGGACGGGTTCTTTGTACATATTCATAGGCGGAGGGGGAGGGATTCGAACCCCCGGTAGCGCCAAGCGCTACAACGGTTTTCGAGACCGCCCCATTCGGCCGCTCTGGCACCCCTCCGAATAAGACCTACTGATTCAGACCAGAGAACATCAGGATCTCTCCTTGCGCAAGAAATCAAAAAACTGTCGCATAACGCTCTCCACGTCGTCGGCCAACACCCCGTCCACGACTTGTATGCGATGATTCAACCAGGGCGAACGCACGATATCATACACGGAGCCTGCCGCTCCCGCCTTGGGATCCGCAAGCCCATACACCAAGGTATCAATGCGCGCGTTGACCATAGCGCCGGCGCACATGGGACAGGGCTCCAACGTGGAGTAGAGGGTCGCCCCCGTGAGACGCCACGTGCCGCGCGCATGCGCAGCGCGCCGCAGTGCCAGCATCTCTGCATGTGCCGTCGGGTCCTTCATGGCCTCCTTGCGGTTCCGGCCGCGCCCAATGACCCGCTTCCCAAAGACGACCACCGCGCCCACCGGTATCTCGCCGGCCGCCGCGGCCATCCTCGCCTCATCAAGCGCTTCTCGCATCCATCGCTCATGATCCATAAACATATTATAACATAGCCCCTGACGAGCCGCCAAAGCGTTCCCGTAGGTCGAACAACACAGTGCCAGCACCTCTTTAGCGGACACCTTGCTTCTCATCATACTGGAACCGCTTCTATGCGCTAGTTGTAATAGTTATGTCCATCAAGTGTTGCACTATTGATATGTAGGGAAGGATCCAACTCGATTTTCCGGCTTTCACTGTGTACATATACCTTATATATATACTTATAAGATAGTAGTAGTAGTAGGGGCTGTGCAAAAGTGTGTAATCGCCGTGGAAGGCTGTATATGGGCGTCGAATGGCTTTTTTGTCCACATCTAGGGGGTGACAATCCACAACTCTTGTGGATAACTTTATGGACAGAGATGTCCACTTTGTGAATGGATAACGAGTAAAAAACTACATGTTGTGGGGAGATGAGGCTTGCCACTATATATAGTGGCACTCACGGCACAAAGTGTGTGGATAAGGACAAAAGTTGTCCACTTTTCGCGGGCGTTATCCACAGATTAGCACATAGTTATCCACAGGCAAGGCGCGGTGTACGCGGCGTTGTCCACAAAGAAGGTGCGAGTCGAGACGGGGCGTGAGGGCTATTTGTAATAGCCCTGTAAAGTCATCTCTACCGGGGCATTGCTCAACACGGCCCCCAGGACGTTGGCCTTGACGTTCTGCAGGCGTTCGATGGCCCGCCGGGCGTGTTCGCGCTTTGTATCGCCGGCACTAAAGACGAGAAGCGTACCGTTAACTTTGGTGGCCAGCACAGCAGCGTCTGTGGCGGCCAGTACGGGGGGAGTATCGAAGAGAAGGATGTCCGCATCTTGCAGGAGTCTTGCAATGATCTCTTCCATACGTTTCGATCCCAGGAGGTCGGCGGGGCGGGGAGGCAAGGTGCCGCTGCCGAGGAAGCGCAGGCCGTCGACAGGGGTATCCTGCAGAGGAGGACTGTCCAGGGCGTTGTCCTCCAGCATCATCGTCGTTACCCCCGTTTCGTTTTCCAGCCCAAAGAGCTGGTGGAGATGGGGCCGGCGCAGGTCACAGTCCACGGCGACGACCCGTTGACCCACTTGTGCCAAGGTCACGGCCAGGTTGGCCAGAGTGGTCGATTTGCCCTCACCTGGGCCCGGCGAGGTAATGGACAAGGTGCGCAGGTCCTCATCCAGGGTCGCAAATTCTAGGTTCATGCGCAGGGTGCGGTAGGCCTCGCTGGCGGGGGACATGGGGTCTGTGATGGTGATGAGCCCGAGGTTTGTGGCCATGCTCTTGTCTCCCTCTATTGTCTACATTCGAATTATGCTTGGCTGATCCTATTACTGGAGCGCAGCGTGGGAATGACCCCCAGAACTGCCACGCCCGTATAGCTCTCCACGTCCTCGCGCGTGCGAAGGATGTCTGCCTCCAACCATTCAAGGAAGAAGACGACCAGGCCGCCTACCAACGCGCCGAACAAGGCTCCCGCCAGGAGGTTGATCTTGAGCTTGGGTTTGTGGAGCGAGCCTGGCAGGGCGTTGTCGCGCAGCGTTACGTCCACGCGATCCCGTTTATCCTGGTCCAACATGTGTTTTTTTATGTCTTCGACAAAGACCTCGGCCGTTGTCTGGGCGATGTTCTGCGCGATGACGGGATCATAGTCGTCAGCGTCGATCTGGATCAAAAAGTCCTCCTCAATGGGGCTGACTGTGAGCTTCTCGGCCAGTTGGCTGGGGGTGATATCTAGTTCCAGGCGCATGATCACGTCCATGGCTGTCTTGCGAGAGGTGATGTTTCCCGCATAGTTGCGCATGAGCCCCTTGACTGTCTGCTGCAGTCCCCAATCCAAGCGAGCGGGAATGACGTTGAGATACACGGTCGCGCGATAGACGGGCGTCTGTAGCTTGCTGAACACAAACGCGCTGGCTATGGTGATGACCATCACGACAAGGATGATCCAGCCGTGTTTTCGTAGAATGGCAAGATAGTCTCGTAATTCCAAGAGCTAGCTCCTATTCAGTGCGAGTTGCAGAGTGCGCGCATATGTTGTGGGCGATTGGCCGCAGGGCCTGTGCAATGAGGCCTCAGTCGATGCGGTCCCGAGGCGCTGACCGAAGGCGAGCGCCAAGGCACTTTGCGCCGCACATCGTCCTGGCACATTCCCCTCTCTGATGGGCCCGATCTCTCAAAGAGACTGTGCGTGGCCCTCAAGTTATGATAGTATACCACGCTCCTAAAATGGCACAAAGTTCCTGCGAAGGATTCAAGGGTTGGAGCGGTGCCACCAAAAGGAGAGGATGCGCCTTGATGATGGGATTTCCCCCAGAACTGGGATGCCTAGTTCCTCCAGGTCGTCTCGATGGCGAATGGAATCATCCACATAGTCGAGAAAAAATGTTAGCGCGATGCCCAGGCCGCCAGCCAGAAGCAGTCTGAGGGGCAGGTCTATGCGCTGGCGCAGCGACGGCCCCACGCTCTGGACCTGAGGCGGATCGATGACGGAGATGACAGCCCGCTCACCTCCGAACTGGGCAAAGTAATCGTCCGCGCGGTCGTTCAGGGCATCAACGACTGCCTCGCCGATGGCTTTGAGTTGCTTCTGATCGGCCCAGGTTACGTTGACGGTCAGGATGCGGTGCAACTTTCCCGAGGCGGTAGCCCCCTGGATGGCGCCCGGCGGGACGCTTATGCCCGACAGTGCTGCCACGTCCTGGGCAAAGCCGTGGCTTTTAACCACCTCGGCCAGATCGTCGATCAGGTATTCTGCAGTCAACCACGTATAATAACGATCATACGTGTAGACCTGCGGTTTCTGCTCCGGTTTCAGGCCGACCAGGAAGCGCATGCTCACTGTGTAGGACGCGGTCCGCGGAGGGGTGAAGAGAAGGTAGCTCAACGCCGACACTGTCAGCAGGACAATAATGATCCACAGCCTGCGTCTCACAATACACCAATAGCGTCGCAACTCCATGTCCTCAACCCTTTCTAGCGAAAAAGCAGCCCTGCGCGCGGCGACTCATGGGATGGTCATCAGCTTCTGCCAAAGACGCGGCCCTAGGATGAGAAGGCCCAGAGTGGCAGAGGCCAGAGCGGTGACCAGTACGGTCGCGGCAGCCGCATCCTTGGCCCATTTCGCCATGGCGTTGGAATCTGTCACCACCAAGTCGATGGTGAGTTCCATAGCGGTATTGAGAACCTCTCCAGCGAAAGCGAGGGCGATGGCTACCACGATGATGGCCCACTCGATGGATGACAGCCTCAGCCAGGCGCTCAAGAACAGCACCCCTATGGCTATCATCAAATGAATGCGCATGTTCCGCTCACTTTTAATGACATAACACAAGCCCTCCCATGCGTAGCGAAAGCTGCAAGAGAGGTTTGGTTTGGGCCGTCGCGCCATGTGTGTCTATGCCTCCTCCTGGGAGCCTGGATCGAGGACGGCCTGGGGATCCGCCGCCGCTTGAGCCTTGGCGGCCGCTTCGTTCTCAGGGTACTTGATGCGGGGGTGGAAAATCCCTTGCAGGACATCATTGAATGCACGACGAACCTCGTCCAGATCCTTCAGCGTGAGGTCACACTCGTCGAGTTGGCCGTCGATGAGGCGCTCGTTTATAATCTTGTGCACCAGGGCTGCCAGGTCATCTTGCGTCCGCGGACGAATCGCTCGGACTGTGGCTTCGCAGCTATCTGCGAGCATGACGATAGCCGTTTCCTTGCTTTGGGGTTTTGGGCCCCGATAGCGGAAATCGCTTTCGTCGATCTTTGCGTCGCTTTCCTTTTTGGCCTGGTGGTAAAAGTAAGAGACCAGGGTGGTGCCATGGTGCTCGGGGATGAAGTCGCGGATCCTTGCGGGTAGCTTGTACTTGCGAGCTAACGCCAGTCCTTCCTCCACATGGGAGATGATGATCTCCGCGCTCGTCTTGGGATCTAATTTGTCGTGGGGGTTCTGCCCCTCGTTCTGGTTTTCGGCAAAGAAATAAGGGCGTACGGTTTTGCCAATATCGTGATAGTACGATCCTACGCGCGCTAGCAGAGAGTCGGCGCCCACAGCTTCTGCGGCACGCTCGGCCATGTTGCTGATGATGATGGAGTGATGATAAGTCCCTGGCGCTTCAGTGAGCACGCGGCGAAAGAGGGGATGGTTCGGGCGAGCAAGTTCCATGAGTTGCAGGGATGTTGTAATGCCGAAAAGCCGACCTATGAGCGAAAAGGCGACAAAGGCCAGGCTGGTAGAAAGGATACCGTTGGCCAGCCCCGAGACGATCAACTGGGCCAATCCCAAAGTGTCATACGCCTGGCTGTTGAGCTGGAAGCCGAGAATGATGCCCATGTTCACCAGGGATACGTAGGCGCCGGCCCGCACAAAGGCCCCCAGTTGCTCCGTGCGCCACAGCGTCAGCGCGCCAATGATACTGCCCATGGCAGCATAGATGACCAACTCAATGGAGGTGCTTGAGAAACCCACCATGACAGCAGATATCACGGATACCAGGATGGCCAGATCGATGTCCAATAGGATAGCCACCAACATGGCGCCTGCTGCTGTCGGGAACAGGTAGGGAAGGAGGGTGTGCTGGGGTATCGTCAGGTGCGCGGTGACGCCGATGCCCAAGAGGATCAGGCTCAGCAGGAGCTCGCGGCGAGGGCGGTATAGCAGGAGAGGATGCCGCTTGAAGACGTAGAGAGTGATGACCACGACCATCGCCAATACGAGGATAGCCACGCCAGCGATCTCTTGCCAGCTTGTGCCTGTCTCCAAGAGACCGAGAACGCGCAGCTTTTCCATAGCCAGGGGGGAAACCAGTTCCCCCTCCCGGAGGATTGATTCTCCCTTGCGAATGGTCACCTGTATAGGCTCTACAGCTTCCTGCGCGGCCTTGCGCCTGGCGGTAGTCTCCTCCACGTTGAATGTGGTGTTAGGTACGACAAGCGCCTGCGCCAGGGAGATGACCACGGTCTGTTCCCGCTCGGAAAGTGCCTGCGTGGTCAGGCGCTGAATGCGCCTTTTGGCCTCGCCCACTTGACTTGGCCGAATTTCTTCTCGCATGATAAGCGCGAGCATGCGCCCTGTCTCTCGTTGGACCTCTTCCCAGGCTGCTTGATCCAGTGCGAGAATGTTGGAGACAACGTCGGGGGGGAGGTTGATGGGAAGGTTTTCCTGCAGGCGATCCACTTTTTCTTCCTTCTCAATGTCCCTCTCCCGGATGGAGGTGATCTGCTCTGCCGTCTCTTCCCACAATTGTATCTGCTGATCGGCCACGGAGGGGTTGGGGCCTGTGTACACATTCTCGACGCTGGCGCTAGCTTCCAGTCTGGCCTGTTGGGTCTTGGCCTCACTCGTATAGCTGATGTGGCGTGGGGACTTGATGTCGCGTGGAGAGGGCTCCCCAACCGTGACGCTCACGTGATCGGGCCCGGCGTAGAAGGTGTAGGTTGCAGTGCATGAGGCCCATAGCAGCAGGGCTAGTAGGATTGCGCGGGCATTTTTCTTGAGGGACGACGCCTTGCGCTCACGGTCAGCGCGCTTCTGTCTGGAGTTGGCGCCTATGCAACCTTCCTTCATCGCGTCACTTTATCTTTCAGGGCCGGCAAAGGAGATCGAGGCCCTAGCGACTGAGGATCTCGCGGGCTACCTCATTGACCTCGCTCCCGTCCGCGCGCCCCTTGATCTCTGCCATCGCCTTGCCCATGACGGGGCCCAGTTGCCGTATGCTGGTGGCATTCATATCGTCCACGATGTCTTGCACGATTTTCTCGATCTCTTCCCTGGATAATTGCTTGGGCATGTATGAGAGGAGGACATCAAGTTGGGCCTTTTCCCTGTCCACTAGATCGCCCCGCCTTCCCTTCTCGAACATTTCGATGGCCTCCCTGCGTCGCTTGATCTCCTGGGAGATGATCTCTATGATCTCCTCATCCGCGATCTCTTGCTGGAGCTCAATCTCTTTGTTCTTGATGGCGGCGCGAACCATGCGGATAGCATCTTTGCGAGCCTGGGTCCCCTCACGCATAGCAACTTTGAGGTCCGACATTAAGCGTGCTTTTAGGCTCATAGCCTCCTCTTGCGTCCGGTATTCGGTTGGCGTGTTACGAAACTTACGAAAAACTAGTACCCGCGAGACAGGTGCTGACGGGTCGTCTTGCGGCTTTTGCGCAATTTGGCGGCCTTTCTACGCTTACGTAGCTGGCTCGGCTTCTCGTAGAAGCGTCGGCGGCGAACCTCAGATAGTACTCTGTCCTCTTGCACCGCTTTGTTGAAGCGACTTAGAAGCGCTTCAAAGGGTTCCCCTTCTCTGGCCACGACTCGGGTCACGCTCATGCTCCTGCTATGCGATCTATTTCATACGACGATCTAAAGACTATCCTATTATAGAGGTGAATAAATAGACTGTCAAACAAGATGGCATGAGATTTTCCCCTGCGCTGGGCCCAAGAGATCCCAGGCGCAAAGTCCTTGTAGTCGCTCCTTTTCCTCTTGCAGAAGGGAGGACCCGCAGAGTGGCTTCAGCCTTGAGCCTTTCCAGGGCAATTCCTGGAACCGCCCTTGGAATGAGCAAGGGGGAGCGCTCGTGCTCGGTGCTGGCTGGAGGAGAGCCTATGTCTCCTCGTCGCCCCAACCGTACTGGGGAGGCGCGTCGCCCACCGACTCGACAACCCGGGGATAATCGCCGTCGGGATCGGCATCCTCATTGATGGCGTGAAGGCGCACTTTGAAACGCCATTCGTCCCCATAGTCAAAGAGGTACATGAATTCTTTTCCCACCTCTAGATCCAGGGATTCTATGGTCGTCGCGCGCACGTCGCGCGATTCTTCCGAGGCGGCAAGGTCGGCAAGAAGCCCTTCGACATCGTCGGCGGTGATGCCCAGACTTTCCAGCATGTCTCTTCCGTCTTCCCCAAACATATCTAAGACTTCCGAAGCCTCGACGTTCTCCTCTTCCTCGGACTCCTCGACCTCAAAGCCCCAGGGGGTGCTCCCATGAGGCAAGGAGTATTCGCTGTCCGCATCCCACGCTCTTCCGCTCATAAAGAAGGAGTAGAGGTGGTCGGCGTCCCAATCGTATGCATTCTGTATGGCAAAGTGGAGGGCTTGTAGCGTTTGCTCGGCGCCTATCTCGATCTTGCGCCACACTCGCCCCGTACCCGGCAAGGAGACGTGAAATATATAGGTTTTCATGACTTTCCCTTTCTTGGCAGTCCCCCGGACAAGCAGATGACCGGGTGGCTAATTATTATATCCTCTTCCCTCTTCCGACCGCAACTGGTTGGCAGCGAACAGGCCAGCGGCCAGGAAGATCCCCGCCGTCGCCCCCAACATGGGACGAATGCCGATGGCGTCGGCCACAATGCCACTCAAGGCAGGCCCCGCAAACATGCCGATAGCATAGACAGATTGGTGGAGTCCCATGGCCGTGCTGCGTTGGACGTCGTCCACGTGGCGGATGCTCAATCCCATCAGGACCGGGTAAGTGGCGCCTTGCGCCAGTCCTAGCAAGAATTGCGCGACAAAGATGACTATCAGGTTGGGCGCGAACGCTCCCACAGCCGTACCGCAAGCCAGCAGGGTCACGCCGCCAAAGACCAATCGACGGGCGCCAAGACGATTGGCCAGGGTTGTGGCCACCAAATTCCCCACCGTAAAGACCCCGATATTCATGCTTAGCAGGGCGCTCAAGATGATGTCCGTCGCTCCCAGTTTCTCCGCCAGCAGGGGGATGAAAGAAAAGGTGGCTGCCCAGTTTATATACTGGCATAGGGTGCTGATCAGGGAGGGCAGCATGATATCGCGCCGTAGAAACAGTCCGCCGACGCTTCTGAAAGAGGGGCGGTTGCGCTCCAACGGCTCCTCTCTGGTGGAGATCATCACAAGGGCGGCCAGCGCGGCGGCTCCAGCGGCGAGAAAGAAGGCCAGGCTATATCCTCCCCACATATTGAGCCAGCCCGTCACCCCCGTGGCCAAGAGCCGCCCCACCGAGCCGACCAGCGTGAGTAGCGAACTGGCGCGCACGGACTCTTGGGGTGGAAACAAACTGCTAAACAGCACGATCAAGGGGACCCAGGTGCCCGCTGAGAGGCCCGTGATGGCCCTGCCGATCAAGAGCCCCTTCGCTCCGTCTGAAATGCCCATGAGCCACGCCCCCAGCGCCACGAGCCCCAGTCCCGTCACGACAAAGGGTTTTCTCTGCCCCACCCAGTCGGAGACGATGCCCAATGGTAAACGTATAATCGCTTGCCACAGTCCGTACATGGAGAGGATGACCCCCACCATGGCCAGATTTTCCGTCTTCATCTCCACATAGGTGGGCAGGGTGGGCGCATAGAGATAGAGGCCTATCCAGTAGAGGAAGACGACCACCACATAGAGGGTGATTTTGAGCCTTCGGCTGTGGGCCTGTGGCGCGACATGGGCTGCCGCATCGGCGACAGCAGCGCCTGGGTCAGGTTTGTTCATTTCTTCGTCTCTATGGCTCATGAAATAAAGAGATAGGGTGTTCCTAGCGGCTCAACCAACCACCATCCACGGGATAGATGCCACCATGGCAGTAGTTGGATGCCTCCGAGGCCAAGAAAACAACCATCCCCTTCAGATCCTCCGGTGTGCCCCATCGATCCGCGGGAATGCGGGCCAGTATGGCTGGGTTGCGCTCGGGATCCTTTTCCAGGACGGCTGTCAGTTCAGTGAGCATATAGCCCGGAGCAATGGCGTTCACGTTGACATTCTGACTGGCCAGCTCGTTGGCCATGGCCCGCGTCACACCAGCCACTCCGTGTTTGGAGGCCGTATAGGAGGGGACTCCGAATCCTCCTTCGAAAGAGAGCATAGAGGCCACGTTGATGATTTTGCCCCCGCCCCGCTCGACGAAATAGCGGGCTGCCGCCTGGGACAGGAACATGAGGCTTGTGAGATTCACCTTCAGAACCTTGTTCCAGGCCGCCTCAGAACATACCAGTGTGGGTTCCCGGGCGATGGTGCCCGCTACGTTCACCAGGATATCGAGATCGCCCATGGCTTCCACGCTGTCCTCGATTAGACCCTGAAGGTCCTCTGCACTGGCCTGATACAGATCGAAGGGCATATGAAGGAAGCGACGTCCAAGGGCCTCAATCTCCTCCGCCGTCTCTGAGCAGGAGCTTCGGGAGACCCCCACCACGTCGGCGCCCGCCTCCGCCAGCCCAATGGCCATTCCCTGGCCCAATCCCCGACTGGCCCCCGTCACCAATGCTACTTTATCGTCCAGTTTGAACATGTCAAGTATCATGAATCCTTCTCCATTTTTCTACCCGAGACTCACCCTATTCTACGCCAAGCGCCCCCCATCCTCAAACCGATGTGTCTTGGAGAGGCTGCCTTGGGGACGGAGGGGCATCGGATTGTCCATCCAGCGCCCGTGCCCCCTGATAAAGGGGAGACGGCGGGGAATGCTCTCGGAGGGTACATGTTTTGATAGGGCCTATTCGCCCTGCGCCTGGGCATAGTCCCGGCCCAGGATGATGCAGATATCGAGGTCGGAAGAGGGAGGTTGTTCTTGGGATATCTTCTCTGCGTTCAAGCCCAAGATGGTGGCGAGCGCGGCTATCGTGTACGGCTTGTTGGTGTAGGAAACGAACTTTGTTTCTTTATGATCAAAGCGCTCCGCGTTCTCGTAGCGTATCACGGTAAAGCCATTTTCCTCCAAAAGGCGCGCCGTCTTTTTCGCCAGGCCAGGCACAAGGGTGCCATTCTGAAGTACAATGTGGGCCTCTTCGGCCTCCAGGTGGGACCCCGAGAGGCTGGGCGTCGGCGCCACCGAGGGGGCGGGCGAGGGAAAGAGTTCCTCTATCAAGGTCTGCACCTTGTCCCAATCGGCCACTTCGACCATCCAATTCTCCGGCGTAACCACCGTGGTAGTCATGGACCCGTCGAGGACAGCGTACTCGATATTGGAATGGTCTATACGTTTTCCTATCTTGGCCAGGGCGATTATCTCTTCGAGTGTCAGGTCCGTTTTCGCCGTGTCGCCGGCCGATTCGATCAACTTTGGGATGCGCGATACGGGAATGTCCAAGCTTAGTACTTTGTCCCGTATGGCCATGATGACGGCCTGCTGCCGCGCCATGCGGTCAAAGTCACTGCTGCCGTGGCGGGAGCGAACGTACTGCAGGGCAGTCTTTCCGTCCATGTGTTGAAGGCCGGCGGGAATGTCTAATACCATCGTCCCGTAATTCCCGTCGGGATATTCTGCGTCGTGGATCGGTTCCTCCACCTTGACGGTTATACCGCCGATAGCGTCTATCAGTTTCTCGAATCCCGTGAAGTTGATCCGTATGTAGTAATGTACGGGCACACCAAGCGTGTACCAGACGGTCTTTTTCGCCAGGGCCACACCGCCTCCGGGATAGTCGTGGAGGTCTCCCAGATAATGTGCGGTGTTGATGCGATTCTCGCCAAATCCGGGGATGGTGGTCCATAGATCCCGTGGAATGGAGAGCATGGTCGCCGAGTCGGTGGCGGGGTCGATGGAAAGGAGGATCATGGTATCGGTGCGCCAGGGGCCAGGGTCACCGTCGCGCTGATCGATACCCAGAAGGAGGATATTCACGCGCTCCTTCTCCTGTGTGACATCGGGGAGCTCCTCTTCGGGGGCACGGCCCGATGTTGTGTCCGCTTGTATATTTGGGGAAGAAAAGGGTAGCGCCGTGCGCGCCGTGAGGGCCCGCACCGTGGAGAAAAAGAGATAGCCAGAATAGAGTGCTCCCGATATGATCACGACCATCAAAAAGGTACTGAACACCATCCTCAAATTCGGATTTCTAAAGAAGCGCAACACGTTTACCTCATATTGTCCTTGCTCGACCTAGGGGATTATAGCATGCGTCCATTTCTCGGCAAATTATCGATCTGGGCGGGCACACGCAGAGTCTGTCAGAATGCTCGGGCCTACCAGCAGAGGAATCTGACCCGGTGTGCGCGGCCTGCCCCCAGAGGAATCTCGTTCACGAGCGCATACAATGGCCAAAATCGACTAGCCAAGAGAAAGCGCTATAATAAACTGTCACCTGCGAAGGGTGGTCCCTTAGGTCAGCCGAGGTGGGAAAGTATGGCTCCCCCCACGTCCCCAGATGAGGAACGGCATCTAGAAGACCTTTATACCGAGTTGCAGGCCCACATGGAGGCCGAGCACTGGATAGAGGCCGTCGCCCTATGCTACCGCATACTGCACGTGGAGCCCGACTACCAAGACGTGCCCCAGTTGCTGGAGAGGGCGCGAGAACGACTGGCAGGGGAGCGAGAGCACCCGATGCGAGTTCAGGAGCCCCAGCGCGGCGCCTGGAATCGCGCCGTGGGAGGGGAGAGACCACGGCGCAGACGCTGGCTTTCGATGCTTCTCGTCCTGCTGGGCATCGCTTTGCTTGGCGGGCTGGTCGCCGTGGCCGTCCCGCGCTTTCGGAGTCGGCTTCCGCTCATGGGGGCGCGCACGGCGCCCATGGCAACCGCCGCGCCCACTCTCATGCCCCCAACCCCCGTGGTCACCGCGGGCAGACGATCCTACACCAGCAGCGAGGGGGATTTTTCTCTGACGTATCCCCAAGATTGGATGCTCAGGGAGTCGCCCGCAGAGGGCCAGCCCCTGCGCATCGTGATCATCACCCCCCAGGCCAGGGACGAGCCGGAGCGGATCACCATATTCTTCGCCTCGGGCGGCGGGCAGAGCGCGGAGCAGGTTTGGGTCTCCGCGCTGGGCTTTGTGCAGGCCATGCACGATGAGGATGCCGAGGATTGGTGGCTTGGCGAGGCCGCCTCCACCTCCATCGGCGGATACCACGCGCGCCAGGTGCCCTTCCGCTACAGGCATATCGCGTCGGAGGCCGAATGGCGGGGCCTGATCGTGGGCCTGGTGCAGAACTCGATGAACTATGCCTTTATCGCCGAAGCCCCTACGGGGCGCTGGCTGGGGGTCTGGCCCTCCTTTGAGGGCATCCTGAGCAGTGTTCAGTTCCGCTGAGACCCTGCTGGTACCCTTCCTTTCAGCTCGAGGCGCTCACGCCCTGCAGTGTTTTATCCTCTATGGTGAGATCCAGGATGCGCTTCACCTCCTCGGCGTCCAGTTCCTCCTTCTCCTCCAGCACGGCGGCCAAGGTCTCCACGGCCACGCGGTTCCGCTGAAGCGCCTCTTTGGTGCGCTCCAGCAGTTTGACGTACAGTTCGTCCATGGCCTTCAGCAGTTCCTCCGAGGGCTCCGTGTCCTGTCCCATGCCGGTAAAGATGCTGAAGCCCAGGGTCTCGAACATGGCCACCTGGGCCATGCGCATCAGGATGTGGCGCACGCCCATGAGGTCGGAGTAGGCGCCGGTGGTGGCCGTGTTGTAGAACAACTCATCGGCGGCGCGCCCACCCAGGGCCACGCAGATGTCGTTCTCCATGTCCTCCTGGGTGACGTGGTACCTCTCGCGGCGCGGGGTATGGCTCACGTGGCCCAGGGCGTCCCCATAGCGCACGATGGTGACGCGGGAGATACGGTCCTCGGGCTTGTAGAGGTAGGCCGCCACCGCGTGCCCCGCCTCGTGGATGGCCGTCATCCGCTTGTCCCTTTCCGACATGTTGGGGATCGGCTGGCGAAGCCCGATGGCGTGCTCGGGGAGGGCATAGAGGAAATCGCGGTAACTCATCCTATCTCGCCCCTCAAAGAGGGCGTGGCGCAACGCCTCGTTGAGGATATATTTCAGGTCGGCCGGCGTGGCACCCGGCGTATCGATGACCAACTGCTCCACGTCAAGCGTATCATCGTGGGCCATCTTGTCCAGGTAGTACTGCAGGATATCCTTTCTCCCCTCCAGGGTGGGCGCGCCAACGGTGATCTTTTTGTCAAAGCGGCCCGGGCGCAGTAGAGCGGGATCCAGCACGTCAACGCGATTGGTGGCGCCGATGGTCAACACGCGCTTCACAGGGCGAGGCGGCTTTTTGCCCAGCAGACGGTAGAAACGGGCCTTTAGGCGGGCCAGAAGGCCGTGCTCCAGGCTGAAACCGCTCATCTCAATGAGCAGGGTGGAGAGCAGGCCGAAACTACCATAGCCTCCGAAAAAGCCCCCCAGAGGTCCGCGCTGCTCTGTGCCAGAGACGCCGCCGCGACTCTGCCCGATGGCGTCGAGTTCATCGATAAAGACGATGCTGGCGCCGTATTCCTTGGCTGCCTTGCGCGCCTTGGCGTACATGCGCATCACCTTCATGGGGCCCACGCCGATGAACATGGCCTGCAGGGAGGAGGCGTCCACAAAGAAAAAAGGCACCCCCGCCTCGCCACTGATGGCCTGCCCCAGCCAGGTCTTGCCCGTGCCGGGCGGCCCCTCCAGCAGCAGGCCGGTGAGTGGCTCGCCCCCCATCTCCTCGAACTGCTTGACGCCCCGCAGGAGGGCCACGAACTGCCGGGCCTGCTCCACCAGTTCCGGCTGGCCCCGATAGTCGTCGAAGGTGATGCCCTCCATGCCCGGGTAGATCTCGTAGGTGCGCGAGCGGGAGAGAAACCAGAAGAGAGCTACGAACTGGATGATCATAAAGGCCACGGCGATGGCCAACTGCAGCCCCAATCCCAGGAGCGATACCAGGACCTGGAACACGGGGCGATAACTGAAGGCGGCCACGATGACGCCCAGTAGGATCAGCACCAGCAGCGTGCGCTTGACGATGCCCCAGATGCGCCGTGCGCGCGGTCTTTGTCGCTCGGTGAGTTCCAAAGACCGTGCCCCATGCTCCTGCTCAGATGCTCCCGATCTGCGTGTCATGTCTCGTTCCCTTCATTTCAGGTACTGCGTGATATATATCGATCTGCGTGTGACTCAGTCTGACGCCCAGGGCTGAACCCACTGGGCTCAGGATACAAAGCCCTTGCGGGCTCCGTTAGGCCTCGCGGCGGCCCAACCAGTCCCGCCTGTTCACGGCGGGGCACGGTCTCTCAGCGCCTGGCGTCCTCCCGGACAAAGGGCGGGGGCACGTC
>JAYENT010000086.1:0-9237 GCA_034722245.1 Chloroflexota bacterium | reverse complement strand
TCGCCAAAGATGTGGTCAAAGTGGAAGGTCATCTCCACCTCGCCGGGGCTGTCCTTCTCGACGAAACCCTTTCGTTCGTCGCCCACGTACTCGCCACACGCATAAAGATACTCCGATCCATCCTTGATGGCGAACTGGATGACTTGATCGTCCTTCTTGGCCGTGCCGTCAATGATCAGGGAATGTCCGTCGGCAGGCCCGCTGGAGGCCGGGATCATCTTCCACGAGATGGCGTTGTAATGGCCGGTCGGGGCTTCCGTCACCTCGCCCACGAGGATCGGAGAGGCATTCTCATCCCCCTTTGCCAAGTCCACTGTGTGCGTGCCCTCCAGGGCAACCTCGGTCTCGGCCTTTATCTCGCCGCCTTCGTGCGGGTCGTAGGGTGGATCGGCCTGGTAGGCGGTGACATCCGCCAGGTTGACGTAAATGTGTTCGAAGGTGATGGCCCAGCCATCCTTGGAAACAAAACCCTGCCGGACAAAGTCCTCGCCATTGGCCTTGAATTGAAGCGTTCCCTTTGGGCTTCCACAACCCACCAGCAGTCCCGATATCAGGACAGCCACTGCCATGGAAGAGATGATGAATTTCCGCATTGACCTTTCCTCCAATCGATAGTTAATGCAACTATTTGCAACAGCGTGAAGTGTAAACTAGAGTCGCAAGTCTGTCAAATAAAGGGATGCACTACCCAAAACTCGATGCCCTTTTTCTTTTTGAGTCAATGAAGAATGCATAGTATACTATGTTTTTAGTATTCAACAAGAGTCCAAAACTATTTCATCTGATACACAGAGTTTTTTTCATGGATGAACATTATCTTTCCATTCTAGAATACTATAAGATCACCGCTCAACTAGCGGACCACACCTCCTTTTCCGCGAGCAGGGAGCGCGCTTTGGCTTTGCGCCCCTCGGCAAAGGAGGCCGTGGTGCGCCGGCGCCTGCAGGAGACCACCGAGGCCAAGGCTCTCCTCTCGGAGCGCTCCGATATCACCATCGGTGGGGCCCACGACGTGCGGCCGGCGGCGGAGCACGCGGCGCTGGACGCCGTGCTGCAGCCGGAGGATCTGTTGGATATCCATAGCACGTTGGTCAGCGGCCGCAGATTGCGCAAGCTGCTCCTGCGGCTGGAGGATGAGTATCCCCTTCTGGCCGGTATCGCGACACGCATAACGCCCCTATCGCACATCAGCGAGGAGATCGAGCGCTGCCTGGATGAGGAGGGGCACGTGCTAGACAGTGCCAGCCCCGAGTTGGCCCGCATCCGCCGCGAGAGCGCTGTGGCCCGCGAGCGCCTAGTGAACCGCCTGCAGGAGATCGTGAATTCCAGCCGGAATGCTCCTTTCTTGCAGGAACACCTTGTCACCGAGCGCAACGGGCGCTACGTGATCCCCCTGAAGGTGGAACACAAGGGGCGCATCCCGGGCATCGCCCACGACCAGTCGGCCAGTGGGGCCACCCTCTTTATCGAACCCCTGTCCACGGTGGAACTGAACAACCGCTGGCATGAGCTACAGTTGGCCGAGGAACGCGAGGCAGAGGAGGTGTCCGTTCGTGCTCGCGAGGTGGGGGCTGCCGTCGGGTGGTCGTTCGTCAACGAGATGCTTGGCATCATAGGTGAACAGAGATAAATGCCCATACGTTTTCCCATAGCCAAAGTGAATCATTATCTATTTCAGAAGCAACATCTGACAGCAGAGACACGGAGTAAGAGCATTCCCTCCCTGACGCGTGATGTGGGGCCCATCGGGGCTGCCCGCCCCACTGTCCCTTACATCTCCCTCTGGGCCCGCATGAAGGATTTCAGACGGGAGGATCTGGACGATGCCCTGTACGAGGAACGCTCTCTCCTGCGCGTTCCCTGCATGCGGGGGCAACTGTATCTGGTGCCCACGGAGGATTATCCCGCCTATTATCAGGTGACCAAACCCTTTTTCCAGCGGGGATTGGAGGATCTGGGCCATTTCTTCTCCAGGGCGGGTGAGGAATGCGAGATCAACTATGATCTGTGCGACGAGACACTGATTCAACGCGTATTAGAGGTGGTGAGTTCACAGGGGCCACACACCATCGCCGAGTTGACAGAGCTATTGCCCATCCTGGGCACGCGCGTGTATCATGATCCAGAGTATCCCGATCTGGGCTACAGCAAACTGGGTACACAGCTAATCCCTGCCATGTGCGCCCAGGGCATCCTTGTGCGTACCAAACCGCGCGGCGGATGGCGTAGCCAGGTTTATATGTATGAGGCTCTGTCTTCCTGGGTACCTGAACTGGATATGGAAGCCTTCTCTGCGCAAGAGGCGCTGCAGCATGTGGTGGGGGTATACGTGAAGGCCTTTGGCCCCGTCACCGTGGGGGACATCTCCCTCTGGCTAGGGGGCTATGCCAGGCGCCAAGTCATGGCGGCGCTGATGGATGTGGGCGATGCGCTGACACGCGTACAGATCGCCAACTCGCCAGGCGTCTACTTTGTCTACAAGGAGGCGGTAGAAGCGCTTCGGTCCCATACCTTCGAAGAACACAGTGTGGCGCTTCTGCCCCCACACGATATGTACCCTATGGCTTACAGCGATACGAGCCGTTTCCTCAGCCGCCGACACCGCGACCACGTCTTCGACCGCGTGGGCGAGCCCCTGGGCACGGTGTGGTTGGATGGATACATCGTGGGAATCTGGAACTCTCAACCACGGGACGAACATATCCTGGTGCGGTTGTTCGAGCCCCTTCCGCCCAACGTCGTGGCTCTGGTGGGCGAGGAAACACGTCGTTTGAGCAGGTTCCTTGACTACGCCTCGTTTGACGTCGAAATGGAGGGGTCCGACGAGCAACGGCTCCCAGAGATGGAAAAGGCCCTGGCGTAGTGCCGGGTGCGGTTCCCCTGCCTGCTATGTTTTATCGAGTGCTCTTTTCAGAGTATGAGGGGGGCATCTAGTAGATAAGAGGCAGGCATCTATCGTCAATTGAAGAGATAGGAGAGGAGAATATACAGATGCAGTATCGCTACTTGGGTGAGACGGGACTAAAAGTATCGAATGTCGGTTTTGGTGCCATCAAGCTGCCGGAAGTAAGCGAGGAACAGGCCTACGAGACCCTCAACTATGCGCTGGACCAGGGCATCAACTTTATCGACACGGCACGGAATTACAGTGACAGCGAGCACAAGATTGGCCTGGTGCTCAAAGAAAGGCGGGATGACTGCTACGTCGCCACCAAGACACACAGTCGCGATGCCGACGGTGCCATGCGCGACCTGGAGACCAGCCTGCGCGAGCTGCAGACTGATAGGCTGGACATCTGGCAGCTTCACAACGTGATGAACTGGGATCTGTGGCAGCAGGTCACACGACCCGATGGGGCGCTGGTAGCGGCCAAGCGCGCGCGGGAAGAGGGCATGGTGGATCATCTGGGCATCAGCATTCATCGCTCCCTGCGCGTCATGCGCGAAGCCATCCGCTCGGGCGAATTCGAGACCATCCTGCTGCTGTATAATCCCCTGGACGAGGAAGGAGTCAAGAGCAACGGCATTCTCGATCTGGCAGAGGAACACGGGATGGGCGTGATCATCATGAAAGCCCTCTCTGGCGGCGCGCTGACCCTGCATCTGAATGACGAGGAGCGGGATGAGAAACATCGGGCCTCGAATGGCGAATGGTTTGACCCGGTGGTGCGAGGCAGCATACGTCACGTGCTCTCCCAGCCGCAGGTGGACGTGGTCATCCCTGGCATGCGCTGCGTGCGAGAGGTGCGGGAGAACCTGCCCGTCAGCGACATGCCGCCCATGACTGACGAGGAAGAACAGGAACTCGTTCGGGACATCGCCGACCTGCAAAAGACCTATAAGTACGAGCAGGACTGCCTGCGTTGTGGCTACTGCACCTTGGTCTGCCCCCAGAACATCCTCATCCCTGAGGCCTTTCGCGCCGAATATGTGTATAGACAGTATCCGGAGGATACCCGCGACATGGGCTTGGAGATCTATGAATCGTTGGAGGTCTCGCCCTCAGAATGCATCGGCTGTGAGGACTGCATGGAAGAGTGTCCGGCGGGCATTCCGATCCCCGAGCGCCTTGAACAGGTCGTGGCCCTATTCGAGGGAATCAAGTAGGAACAGTCGTAGGAGAGCATAGGGCTTAAGGCCCTATGCTACGTAGTTGCGCCCCATCAATGGGGCTTTCGCATCTATATGTGCGATCAAACGATATGGCAATGTCTCAAGGCCTCAAAAGACCGGTTCACCGGGCGCAACTTGGTAGCGCTGCGGTTTCAGCCCTGCGCGGCCAGGTCGTCAATTTGATGCGCATATACATACTACTCAATCCCCTCTTTCACACGTGGAGGAGGGGGTTGAGGGTTACCAATCTGACCCGTGTGTCCTCTTCTCGGTGCGGAGCAGCTTCACACCAGGCCCTATCTATACGGCTCAAAAGCCAGGACATCCTTGTGAAGCAGCCCGTTCGTGGCCAACCAATCGAGCCCGTAGAGGTCATACGGCTCGCCGTGCAGATTCGTGACTATGCCCCCTGCCTCCTCTACGATGAGCAGGCCGGCGGCCACGTCCCAGGGGTGCAGGGTGAATTGGTAATAGACGTCAACCCAGCCGGCGGCCACGTAGCAGAAACTGAGAGCCGCGCTGCCCCGCGAGCGAACGGTGCCCACCTGAGGCACCAGTTTTTGTAAAAGGCGAACGCTCTGCCCGCGGTATGGCTGATCGCGGGGCCAATCTAGAAGAAGGATGCTCTCCATCAGCGTGTCCCGCGCGCTGACGTGCAGGCGCCGGCCGTTGAGAAAGCTCCCCTCACCACGCTGAGCGTAGAAGAGATGATCCAGTTGGGGATCATAGACGGCGCCACACTGTACCTCCCCCTCGTGCGCCATGGCTACGGAGCAACTGAAGGTGGGCATGCCCCGCGCATAGTTGGTGGTGCCGTCCAGGGGGTCTATGTACCAGGTAGGAACGTCCGCTTCCTCCGCGTGCTCGCTGCTCGACTCCTCCGCCACGATGCGCGCCTGAGGGCAGGCCTCTCGTATGATCTCTATGGCCCTCCGTTCGGCTTGGAGATCCACCTCCGTGGTGATATCCCGCACCCCCTTGACGATGATGTCGTGAGAGTCCCCCAACCCCTCCAGCAGTATGTCCCCCACCTCGCGGACTGCCCGGATCGCCACGTCCAGCATAAGCCCCTTTGACATATATACCTTCCATATTTGCAGACGATGCATTTTTGCAGAACGACGGTTCCTTCACAGTGTAGGCAGGAAGGGATAGGGGGTCAAAGCGGCACATGGGGCTCAATGTTGCAAGCGCGTCGAAGGTTGACACGGCAAGGGGCCCATTCTACAATGACTTGCATCTGGGAAAGACAGTCGCAGCAGAAAGGATAGGCAGAACATGACTATTCCCCGTCCCGAGTATCCGCGTCCCCAACGTGTGCGCCCACAATGGCTGAACCTGAACGGCCCCTGGGAGTTCGCCTTCGACCCCGGCCTCAGCGGGAGGGAACGGGGGCTGCCGGAGGCAGATAGCCTGCCAGGCGAGATCGTGGTGCCCTTTTGTCCCGAGAGCGAACGCTCGGGCATCGCCGATGTCGATTTTCATCCTGGCGTCTGGTACCGCCGTGAGGTGTCCATCCCCTCGGACTGGCCACAGGAGCGCGTCCTCCTGCACCTGGGGGCGGTGGATCACGACGCCTACGTGTGGCTGAACGGCGACCTGCTTGGGATGCACAGGGGCGGGTATACGCCCTTTGCCTTTGATATCACCCCTCACCTGCGGCGTGGTACCAATAACCTCGTCGTCCACGCCCAGGATGAGACCCGCTCCAACCTGATAGCCAGCGGCAAGCAGTGCCCCGATTACTACTCGCGGCGCTGCCATTATACGCGCACCACGGGCATCTGGCAGACGGTGTGGCTGGAACCGGTGCCCCAGACCTATATCAAGGATATGCGCCTGACGCCGAACCTGGAGGGCGGGGCGCTGCTTATCGAGGTCACCCTGGGCGGAGGAGCCTCGCGGGGTACGCTTTCCGCCAACGCCACGCTGGACGGGGAGGCAGTGGGCAGCGTGGAGGTGTCCTTTAGCGGCCACCACGCCGCCGTCGCCCTGCCCCTGCAAGAAATAGCGCCCTGGGCGCCGGGGCATCCCACCCTCTACGACCTCACGCTGACTGTGCGCGCCGAGGACGGCAGCGAGGACGCCGTGGAGAGCTACTTTGGCATGCGCTCCGTCTCCCTCTCGGATCGGGCAATCCTCCTCAACGGCGAACCCCTATTCCAGCGCCTGGCCTTGGATCAGGGCTTCTATCCCACGGGCGTCTATACGGCGCCCTCGGATCAGGCACTGCACGATGACGTTCTCATGTCGCAGAGGCTGGGCTTCAACGGGGCGCGGCTGCACCAAAAGGTGTTCGAGCCCCGTTTTCTGTACTGGGCGGACCGCGAGGGCTATCTGGTGTGGGACGAGTTCCCCAACTGGGGCCTGGACATCAGCGAGGCGGTGGCATTGGAGGTCGTGATGCCCCAGTGGATGGAGGTGCTGCGGCGCGATTACAACCATCCCGCGGTCATTGGCTGGTGCCCATTCAACGAGACACAGCGCGACCAGGATCCGGAGGTGATACGGCAGATTCATCATCTGACCAAGGCTTTTGACCGTACCCGCCCGGCCATAGATACCAGCGGATACCAGCACGTGGAGACAGATATCTACGATGTGCACACCTACGAGCAGGACGTGGAGACTTTTGCGCGGCTCTTTGCCGACCTAGCCAGGGGGGGAGAGCCCTTCCGCAATCGCCCTGAGCTGGACGTTCCCTATCAGGGGCAACCCTACTTTGTCAGCGAGTATGGCGGCATCTGGTGGAACCCGGGCCAGCAGGATGATAAAGCCTGGGGCTATGGCGACCGGCCGCGTTCAGAGGAGGAATTCCTGGCCCGCTACCGTGGCCTGACAGAGACGCTCCTAAAGCACCCGCGCATCTGTGCCTTTTGCTATACCCAACTTTATGACATTGAGCAGGAGGTGAATGGCCTGTACACCTATGACCGCCAGCCAAAATTCAACCCGCAGCGCATTCGTGCCATAAACGAGCAAAAAGCCGCCGTTGAGAAATAGGAGAGAGAGATACACAGATGGCCCTTTTGAATGATAAAGATCGCCAAGTTGTAAGAGACCACCTGGAGAAATCGCTGTTCTCCCCCGTCACGCTCCTCTACTTCACCCAGGAGATGGCGTGTCAGTTCTGCGCCGAAACGGAAGAGTTGCTGCATGAAGTCGCCAGCCTCTCAAACAAAATCAAGTTCAACGTGTACAGCTTTGTCACCGATCAGGACGTGGCCAAGGAATACGGCATTGACAAAGTCCTGGCCACGGTGGTCATGAGCGACGTGGACTATGGGGTGCGCTTTTTCGGCATCCCCTCTGGCCATGAATTCGTCTCCTTGATAGAGGCTATCGTGGACGTGTCTCAGGGCACAAGCGACCTCGCCGAGGAGACACGGGAGGCTCTCAAAGAGGTCATGGAGCCGGTGCACATGCAGGTCTATATCACGCCCACCTGTCCTTATTGCCCCAGGGCCGTGCGCTTGGCCCACAGCCTGGCCGTGGCCAGCGACTGGATCAGGGCCGACATGGTGGAGGCCGTCGAGTTTCCCCAGTTGTCCAACAAATATCAGGTGTATGGCGTACCCAAGACGATCATAAACGAGGAGACCTCTGTGGTGGGTGCCGTTCCCGAACCAGCACTCGTGGCCGGGGTCCTGCAGGCGGTAGGCATTATGACTCCCGAGGAGGTCGAGGAGTTGATGGAGGACCTGGGCGCCCAGGCAAAAACTTTAGGGAGCAGAGAATGGACGCAGGACAAAGCATGAAAGCGGTCATCAACGCCACCGTCTACACGCCACGACGCCTCATACCCGACGGCATCGTGCTGATCGAGGGGGAGCGCATCGTGGACGTGGGCAGCCCCCGGCAGGTGCCGCTGCCGGAGGGTACAGAGCGCTTAGACGCCTCGGGAGGTATCGTGTGCCCCGGCCTGGTGGACATCCACCTCCATGGCGGCGATGGGGCTGACTGCACCGACGGAACCATCGAGGCCGTGCGCACCGTGGCCCGCCGTCACCTCCGCGCGGGCACGACAAGTTTCCTGGCCACCACCGCCAGCGCGCCGCTGCCTCGCATCTGGCAGGCCTTTGATTGCATTCGTCAAGTAATGCACAATCGCCAGAGGGGCGAGGCGCGGACCCTGGGCATCCACATGGAGGGCCCCTTTTTCTCCCCGGAGCAGCGGGGCAGCCACGCCCCGGAACTGCTGCGCATGCCCACGGCCGAGGAGCGCGAAAAGCTCTACAGCTATGCCGGCGATATGGCCCGCCTGACCATCGCGCCGGAGCGGGAAGGGGGCCTGGAGATCATCCGCGACCTGAGCCGGAGGGGCGTGCTGATTTCCGGCGGGCACTCGGACGCCCTGTATGAGGAAGCCTGCGTGGCCATGCGCGCGGGCATGCGGCACATCACCCATCTGTGGAGTTGCATGTCCACGGTGCGGCGCATTGGCCCCAAACGCCATGCGGGGATGCTGGAGGCCGCCCTGGTGGAGGAGGGACTCACCGGGGAGATCATCGCCGACGGCTATCATCTGCCCACCAGCCTGATGCGCATGGCCTACCGCATGAAGGGCCCGGAAAAGCTCTGCCTGGTCAGCGATGCCATGCGCGCCTCGGGCCAGGGACCGGGGGAGTACGAGATCGCGGGGGTCAAGGCCATCGTGGAAGAGGGGGGCGGCGTGGCGGTCATGCCGGACCACAAGGCCTTTGCCGGTTCCATCAGCACCATGCAGCAGTGCCTGCAGCACATCGTGCAGGTGGTGGGGCTCTCGCTGCGGGAGGGACTGCAGATGGCCACCGAGACCCCCGCGCGCATCCTGGGCGTGGAAAACGACGTGGGGCGCCTGGCGGCGGGATGCTATGCAGACTTGCTGGTACTGGACCGGGCCACTCTGGAGCCGCGCATCATCATGCTGGGGGGAAGGATTGTGTAGGGTACAGCGCCGTCGTGAACGGGGCATCTGACACATCAGATGCCGTGGGGAGAATTGCTCTGCAATTCTCCCCAGGCCGGCCGCTCAAAGCAGCCTGGGAAATTGGATTCCCAGGCGATGGAGAGTTGGGCCAGTTCGCTGTTGCGCAGCCAGCCCCGCCTCTTTAGGGCGGGGCGGTAAGGTGCTTGTAGCGCCCT
>JAYENT010000085.1:0-9346 GCA_034722245.1 Chloroflexota bacterium | reverse complement strand
GTATAGATCCAGGGTCTGCCGTCGGCGTCGAGGGTTATCTGTTCGATCACCTTCTCGTTCACCTGCTCCAGCGTATCCCTCTGCAGATGATAGAGTCCCTCCGTTGTGGCCAGCCAGACGGCGTCGTTTTCATCGACGGCCAAGGCACAAACTCCCTCTTCGCTTACGGTGGAAGTCTCTCCCTTGGCGTTCACGTGGGAAAGTCCGCCGTCCGTGCCGATCCACAACCCCCCGACGCTGTCCATCGCCAGGGCGTGCACGTTGTTGTCCAAGAGGGGCGAGGGGATGCGCCAGGGCCCCTGAAGACTCCTTATCTCCCTGTGCGATGTGGTATCCAGCTGCGTCGCTCCGTCGACAGCGATCAGCTGTGCATGCCAGATCCCCCGCCTCGTGCCCAGCCAGAGGGTGCTCTCCGCGTCCTGCACGTATCCCTGAAGGGGCATATCGTCCAAGGGCAGGGCTTCCCATGGCTTGCCCTCCTTCCGGTAGCTCAGGCCGCCCGCGCCGCACAACCACACTGTGTTCTCCTCATCGATCCGCACGTCATACACCTCTGAGGGGATGGCTTGATTCAGCTCATGGAGGTATCCTTGCCACTTTTGTGAGCCCGCTGCGAGATGGCATGCACCGCCACTTCCCCCGTCGCCTGTGCGAAAGGTCAGCCAGAGCCCTTTCTCGTCTGCAGCGGCATCGGTGACGCATCGGCTGTTCATAACGCTGGAGAAAAAGGTGTGATCCTCCCAGGTACGCATGCCCTCCTCGGTGGTGCTCACTCCTTGCCCCACGGCCCATACGCGCCCCTGAGGGGATACGGTCACCAGCCAGGTGTCATCCGTGATACCCTGGCGCTCACCATAGGCGTGCCATGTTTCCCCATCGTAGGCCTGCACGGTGCCTTCGGCTGTGGGGAGCCACAGCCAACTGCTCCCCTCGCGGCTGCTCCACAGTCGCGGATTGAAGCGTGGTGCGGAGAGCATGGCCTCATACCGGGCCTCGACGGCCTCTTCCCGTGTGGCATACGTATGCCATGCCCCCTCTGTAAGTTCGCTCCAACCCTCTTGGTCCGCGTACCCCACCCACAGGTGCCCGTCGCCGTCCTGGGCCACCCCCCGTATGGCGTCCGAGGCCAGCCCATCCTCGGTCGCATAGATTTCGTACGTGCCATCCGATGCCCAGCGCACCAGGCCCCCGGGAGTCCCCACCCAAAGATGGGTACCGTCGTGCAGCAGTTCTCGGGCGTCGTTAGGATCCGACCAGTGCTGGACGGGGGCATCGGTTAGCACCACCTTGGCGGAAAAGTCCGTGGCCGTGGGCGCCGGCTTGCTGGGGGCGGGAGGCGTGGGGATAACGCTGCCCGGATTGCCTGCGGATGGCGTGGGCGTCTCCTTTCCCGCCGGCACGGTGGGCGTCACCCAGGCCGAGGCACAGCCAACGACCAAGATCAACATCATGTGCACCACAAGGATGCACGACAGGTTTTTTCGGATAGCGTTTCGCCTCTGTTTCATGGAGCAAGTATAGGTGGGGAAGTAGGCGTGGGCAACTCGAATGGACGATTCCCCTGATCCAGACATATTCTATTGAAGGCCCGACGTGGCCGTCGCACCGCCGTAAACAGGCGGGCTGGTGGATAGCAAAGCCGGCTCCGCCTCTTTAGGGCGGAGCAAAAGGTGTTTCGAAGGGGCCGACGCACTTCCTTGACCCCTTTTTATGCATTGGGTATACTAGGTGGCGAGAAGAGAGGAGAGCATTGGCGAGTCTTTGCTCGTTGCTTGGAGTAAACGTTACATGCATGTTCTCATAACGGGTGGCGCTGGGTTTATTGGCTCTCATTTGTGTGACTTACTTTTGAAGCGTGGTCACCAGGTTGTGGTGGTGGATAACCTCATCACCGGGAGCCGGAGCAACATCGCCCACCTGGAGACTGTCCCGGGCTTTGGCTTTTTGGAGCACGACGTGACGGAGCCGATCTATCTGGATCCTCCTGTGGATGCTATCGTGCATCTGGCTGCCCTCCCCAGCCCCGTGGACTATTTGGAGATGCCTATCAAGACGCTGAAGGTCGGCGCCTTGGGGACCTATCACGCGCTGGGCTTGGCCAAGGCCAAGGGGGCGCGCTTTTTGCTGGCGTCCACCTCGGAGGTGTATGGCGATCCGACTATCCATCCCCAGGTGGAGACGTACTGGGGCAACGTGAACCCGGTGGGGCCGCGCGGCGTCTATGATGAGTCCAAGCGCTTTGGTGAAGCCCTGACTATGGCCTACCACCGTGCCCACGGACTTGAGACGCGCATCGCACGCATCTTTAACACCTATGGGCCGCACATGCGTCTGGATGACGGGCGGGTGATCCCCAATTTCGTCAGCCAGGCCCTGCGGGGCGATCCTCTGACGGTCTACAACAAAGGCTCGCACACGCGCAGTTTTTGCTACGTAAGCGATATGGTGGAGGGCCTTTATCGCCTTCTGCTGTCCGATGAGGCATTGCCCGTCAATTTGGGCAATCCTCGCGAGATAAGCATTTTGGATCTGGCGCACCTCGTGCTTCGCATATCGGGCAGCGATTCCGAGGTCAGCTTTGTGGTGCCCCGGGATGCGCGGATCAAGGATGACCCCCAAACGCGGCGGCCCGATATCACCAAGGCACGCACGTTGTTGGATTGGGAACCCCAGGTAAGCCTTGAGGAGGGGCTTGCCAAAACCATCGCCTGGTTTCGGGGACGGATCTGCTGATTGATACTGCCAGCCGGTTTTCACCAAGGAGATGCCCGCGTCATCTCGGAGAAGAACCAGTGGTTATGGGCGAGGGCTCTTGCCACGAGGAAAGGTCGTCAAGAGCGTAGGTGGGACCTAGATATTGTGTAGTGGGTGTTAGGAAGGCCTCTGGTTCATCGTGGATGCGTATCTTTATTGGTCGAGTGGTTCACCGCCGGGGCTGTGCCGGCTGCGGCCGTTTCTGGAACGTCTTCTATTGCTGTGCCTCCTGTGTATTTTCGGTCTCTTTCTGGGGCGCGCGCCGCTCGCCCTCTGTGTCGTTCTGGTGGGGGGAGGCCTTGGGGCGATGCTGCTTTTGTTGCGTCCCACGTTTGGGCTGTATCTCCTGGCCTTCAGCGTCCCCTTTGGTTCACTGTGGGAAGTCGGGTTCGGCGGTATGACCTTTGGACCCAGCGAGGTCATATTGCTGGCCACACTTGCCTCTTGGCTGTTGCGGGCGATGGCTTTCCAGCAGATGGTGTTGAGAGCAAGGCCGCTGCTTTGGGCGGTGGGCGTTTACCTGGGGGCCATGTTGCTCTCGGTCTGGCCGGCCTCCAACCTGATGGCCACCCTCAAACCGCTGGCCAAGTGGATCGAGTTTGGCCTGTTATACCTGTTTGTGAGCAGGGAGCTCGATGATGGCGGCCGCCAAGTTCTGGTGGGCGTGTTGCTGTTGGCGGGTACGTGCCAGGGCGCCCTGGGGGTTTATCAGTTCGTGCAGCAAAAAGGGCCCGCAGGGTTCGCCCTGCTGGGGCGCTATATGCGGGCTCACGGGACCTTTTCGCAGCCCAACCCCTTTGGTGGTTACGTGGGGCTGCTGCTACCGCTGGCCTATACCACGTGCTTTGGGTTGTGGCGGAGGGCGTGGTCGCAGCGGAGGGCGCCCTTTCTGGCGCTGTGGGGTATAGCGGCCATGGCCACCATGGTGCTCCTGGCCGCCCTGGTTATGAGTTGGTCGCGGGGGGCGCTCCTGGGCTTTGTCGGCGGGCTGGTCTTGGTGGGCCTTGGCCTCAGGCGACGTGCGTGGGCCCTGGTGCTCATGGCGGTGCTGCTCTTCCTCCTTCTCGCGACCTATCTGGCGCCCTTGTTGCCCGCGGGGCTGGGTCGGCGATTGAGCGACCTGGCGATCTATCTGGGGCGGGATCTGACGGCCATTGAGATTACGGACGCGAATTTCAGCATCATAGAGCGCTTGGCCCATTGGCAGGCAGCCTGGCGCATGTTCGCCGCGCGTCCCTGGCTGGGCGTTGGCACTGGCCAGTACGCCACAGCCTATGCCTCGGTGGCCTTGCCGAGGTGGCAGAACCCCTTGGGGCATGCACACAACTATTATTTGCACATACTGGCCGAGGGGGGGCTGTTGGGGTTGGCCAGCTATCTGACGTTGTTGGCGGCTGCGATAGCGGGTGTCTGGCGCCGTAGAGCAGGCGAGAAAGTGTGGCCCAGCGCGTTGGCCCTGGGGGTGTTGGGCATGCTTGGCCATTTGTGCGTTCACAGTCTTTTCGATAATCTCTATGTGCACGAGATGTACCTTCTCGTCGCCATGCTCTTAGGCTTGGTTTTGTATGAGAGGGAACCCGACAAGGGCTCCGTAGTCGCATGTGAGGCGGTATGAGTGTGTCCCTTGCTAGACTGAGAACGCTGTTGGAAGAGAACCGCTTGGAGGTGCAGCGCTTTCTCAAGTTCAGTGTTGTGGGCGCTATAGGAGCGGTCGTCGATTTCAGCGTGCTGAACTTTGGCATCCAGGTGCTGGGGCTGTATAAGGGCATCGCCAACGCCATCTCCTTTTCCATGGCTGTGATGAGCAACTTCACGTGGAACCGTCTGTGGACCTATCCAGAGTCGCGCCAGAAGTCCATCGTACCCCAGTTAAGTCAGTTCTTTGCGGTAAATGTGGTGGGGTTGGTCATCAACGAGGTGATCTTTTTGTCGCTCGATCATTTTGTGTTTGCGCCGTGGGGGACTTGGGGGTATAACCTTTCCAAAGCCATCGCTATCGGCGTGGTGTGGTTCTGGAACTTTTATGTAAATCGTATTTGGACTTATAGGGATATCTAACAATGCGTATTGGCATCGACTATACATCGGCGGCCCAGCAGAGGGCGGGCATAGGCAGGTACACGCGAGGGCTTATAAAGGGACTGGCCAGTTTCGATCCGGATAATCGCTATGTGCTATTCAGCGCAGGGCATAAGCAGGGGCTTGGGATATGGGCCAGCAATTTTACCCTGAAGCAGCTTCCCATAACGGAACGGCAGCTAACCGCCATTTGGCAGCGTTTGCGGTTGCCCCTTCCCGTCGAGTTGATCACCGGATTGGTGGACGTGTATCATTCGCCAGATTTTGTCCTGCCCCCCGTCTTGGCCGCGCGGACCGTTTTAACCGTACACGATCTTTCGTTCATGCGGCATCCCGAATGCTCGTCGGAAGCCCTGCTGGACTATTTGATGGAGGCGGTGCCCCGTTCCGTGGAGCGGGCGGATTTGGTTGTGGCGGACTCGGAGAGCACGCGGCGGGATCTGATGGAACTCCTTCAGGTGCCGGACGAAAAGATCCTCGTCGTCTATCCCGGGTTGGAGTCTCATTTCGCGCCCGTCGATAACGACTATTTACTGCCACGTTTGCTGCAGCGCTATGGCGTCCGCTATCCTTATATACTGGCGGTGGGGACGCTGCAACCTCGCAAGAATTTTGTTCGGCTTATCAAGGCCTATGATATCCTCGTCAGATACTACCAGATTCCTCACAAGCTCGTTATCGTCGGAAATAAGGGGTGGCTCTATGGCGAGATCGAGGAGACAATACAAAATCTGGGCTTGGAGGGCAGAGTAATCCTGACTGGTTTTGTGAAGGACCAGGACCTGCCCTATATCTATAGCGCGGCGGAGGTATTCGCCTTTCCCTCCTTGTACGAGGGATTTGGTATACCCATCCTGGAGGCGATGGGTTGTGGGACGCCCGTTGTCACGTCCTCTGTGTCGTCCATGCCAGAGGTGGCCGGAGATGCCGCCCTCCTCGTGGAACCTTACGATGTGGAAGCTATGGCCTTGACTCTGTGGCGGCTCATCAATGACGTGCAACTGCAAGACGAGCTGCGCCTGCGAGGGTTCAAACAGGCGCGCAAGTTCAGATGGCGGGACTCGGCCAAGAAACTCGTTAGGGCCTATAGGAGGTTGTTTGTCGGTGGGAGGTGAGATGGAATTTGCGGGGCGCATGGGCCGTTTGGGAAGCGAGTCGGCCTTTGAGGTCTTGGCTAGGGCTAGAGCCCTGGAGGCCGATGGGCGAGATATCATTCACCTGGAGATAGGTGAGCCCGACTTTGGCACGCCGTCAAACATCATGGATGCGGCGTGCCAGGCCATGCGCGACGGGGCCACCCACTATGTACACTCTGCAGGCATCCCCGAGTTACGCGAGGTGATCGCACAGGAGATGGGCCGCACGCGGGGGCAGGAGATCGATCCGGCGCAGGTGGTTGTCACGCCGGGCGCCAAGCCCATCATGTTCTTTACCATCCTCGCTCTGGGCGAGCCGGGCAAGGAGATCATCTATCCCAACCCCGCGTTTCCCATCTATGAGTCGATGATCAATTTTGTGGGCGCCAAACCCGTCCCTATCCCCCTGCAGGAGGAACGGGGATTCCGTTTCGACGTGAACGAACTGGCCGACCTGGTCAACGAGCGCACGGCACTCATCATCCTCAATTTCCCACACAATCCTACGGGCGGCATGTTGGAGGTGGAGGACCTGGAGGCCATCGCCGAGATCTGTGTGGCGCACGATATCCCCGTTCTCTCGGATGAGGTCTATGACCATATGCTCTACGAGGGCTCGTTTGCTAGCATCAGTTCCTATGAGGGCATGTCCACGGCAGAACGTACGATCCTTCTAAACGGGTTCTCCAAAACGTACGCTATGACGGGTTGGAGGTTGGGATACGGCGTGATGCCCCTTCCCATGGCTGAAGCCGTGACCCGTCTGATGGTCAATTCCAACTCTTGCACCTGTGCCTTCAATCAATGGGCGGGGATCGAAGCCCTCACCGGCCCGCAGGAGAGCGTCGAAGAGATGATGGCGGCATTCCGCGAACGTCGAGAGGTCTTTATCAATGGGTTGAACGAGTTACCGGACATCCGCTGCGTGAGCCCACGGGGTGCTTTCTATGCCTTTCCCAATATCACCGCCACGGGCATGGACAGTCAGACGTGCGCCGACTTTTTTATGGAGAAGGCTGGCGTGGCTTGCCTGTCCGGGGCTGCCTTTGGACAGTATGGCGAGGGCTATTTGCGTTTCTCCTACGCTAACTCGGTGGAGAATCTGGAAAGAGCCCTTGAGCGCATGGGATGTGCACTGGCGAGCCGTTAACTGAGGAAGCGATGTGAGAACTTATGGCCCGGTATAAATTCGTGCCGGGCCATTTTGTATGGGGCGGAAAGGCGCGGTGTCCTAGAATACTTCTATGGCTTGCAAACCTTGCATGGCACATAGCCGGCGGCTTCGGCCTCTGCCTTTGAGCCGAAACAGACCCTGTTCTCGGGCAAGATATTCTTCGCGTACCGACAGCTTGGAAGGTGGTATTTGTCCGAGTTGACGCTTCCCACGTAGGTGCATTGGGATTCCGTGTGGTCCTCTGTGGGGGTGGGGGGTACGGTGGGGATGGTGGTAGCTGTGGGCCGTGGCGTCGGGGTCCTGGTCAATGTATTCGTTGCGGTGGGCAGAGGGGTCGTCGGCTGCAGTGTGGGTGTGGCGGTGGGCGGCACCGGGGTGAAAGTGCTGGCGGGTGGGACCTCTGTCAGGGGGGAAGCCGTGCCCTCCCCCTCTGCGAAAAGGGAGCCCTTTTCTATAACCTCTATGGGCGCGGCGGCTTCCGTGGGCATGGCGGAGGCTGTGACCTCCATTTCCTCCGCCAGCATCCCCTGAGCCGCTTTTCCCCACAGCCCTCGTCTCCCGGCGCGGGCCTCTTGCTCCAGCAGGGCAAACAGATCGTGATACCTCTCATCTGGCGAGACCAGGGAGACGCGGGCGTATCCTCGATGCACGAGTTCGGCATTGACGAGGATGCCACCGACCCACACGTAACAGGCCATCTCTTCCGCCGCGTCTGTCCCTGGCCCACAGGGCTCTAGATAGACTTCTCTTTCCGCCACCATCCTTTGGTTCGCCGCATGGGCCTCTTCCCCTGGGCAATCGATACCCGCATAGCGCACCCAATGTATTCCCCGATCAGATTCCACCTCGATGGTGCTACCGTCTATGACGCGTAGCACACGTCCCTTGATGCGATCCGCCGTCGGTGCGGCAGGGGAGAAGGACAGGGCTTCCGTCGGCTCGAGTTGCGTGGTTGGCGTCGAGCTGGGGACACGGGTAAAGGTCGGCTTGGGGGTTGGATCTTGGGGTGTCGGCGAGATGGTGATAGAGAGGCTGGCCTGCGCCGTTTGGGCGCCATCGTTTTTCATGAGCAGCGTGGTGAGTTCGACGAGGGTATCGCCGGACAGGATAAAGGTGAGGGCGCAACAGGGAAAGAGGAAGAGGAGGATGACCGTGCTCGCCAGCACCGCCCTCCCGCGACCGCTCTGCTGGTTCCAGAACTTTGCTGGCACGTCCCACCAGGGCGCGGATTCGCTCCCGCGCAATTTTTGCACGTCCTTTTTCGGCATTCCCCCGTCCCCCGCCCGTCACGTTTATCGGGGGCATTATACCCCATCTTCTATGGCGTTGTCAGGGGCGTGTTAAATTAGATCATGTCCCTCGTTTGTACGCTCTTGGCTTGAGGACGCCGACGAAGCGGAGGTTGCGATACTGTTCGGCATAGTCGAGGCCATAGCCCACGACGAACTCGTTGGGGATCTCGAAACCCACATAATCCACGTTCAAGGGCACCTCGCGCCGTGTGGGCTTGCTCAGAAGCGCGCAAACGCGCAGGCTGGCAGGCTGGCGCACGCGCAGGTTCTCTAGAAGGTAGGCCAGGGTGTGTCCCGTATCGATGATGTCCTCCACGATCAACACGTGGCGGCCGCTGATATCAGCATCCAAATCTTTGAGAATGCGCACCACGCCGCTGAAGTCAGTCCTGTCGGCATAGCTGGAGACGGCCATAAAGTCGATCTCGTGGGGGATGGTCAGGACGCGTGTCAGGTCGGCCAGGAACATATATCCGCCCTTCAGCACACAGATCAAGAAGGGGTTCCGCTCCTCATAATCGGCGGAAATCCGTGCCCCCAACTCTGCCACGCGCTGTTGTATCTCCTCCTGGGAAATGAGCACTTGGGCTATGTCCTCCAGCATGGTGTTCATAGGATTCCCCTTCTACCGCGCATGGATCGCTGACAACAATGCCTTTGCCGATGCGAGTGCATTGTACCAAATCTCGCGGGGGGTGCAAAGGTCAAGGGCGCGCAGGGTGCACGCAATAGATGATTCGCCATTGCTCGCCCGCGCAGGCTGTTTTGGGACTGCAGAATGGCGCCGCCATTCTGCGAGGCCACCTTCGGTGGCCCATCTGGCCGATAGGCCTCACGAGCTGGCTTCAGACGGCGGAAGCTGGGGAACGGACTTCGAACATGCTCGGTCTGAAGCCCAGCGCTAAGGCGCT
>JAYENT010000084.1:0-40632 GCA_034722245.1 Chloroflexota bacterium | reverse complement strand
AAGGTTGCGATGTCGCCGTCACCCGCTGAGTGCCCGTGAAACTGGGCGTCGGGGATGGCGTGGAGGTCGGGATGGCCGTGGGCCGTGCCGTCGGCGTGGCGGTCCCCAGCACCGTGGCCAGGGACAGCGTTTCTCCCTCGGTCGCGGGCGGCGCAAAGGTCAGCGTGACGGCCGTGACCAAGGCCAGGGCGGCGACGACTATCCACTCGATGTACTGCATCCACTCCTTCTCCGCAATCGGGTCAACCCAACGCGTGCAGAGTTACATTGTACTGGCGGGGGGCATTTGGAGCAAAAGAAACGGGGAATGTAACTGCCAGGCACTTGGCAAGTGCCTGGCAGCTTTATAACATCCAGCCCCCTATTCATGGTGGGTGTCCACTACTTTGCAAATTCCCCATTCGCCCGACGGGCGCGCCACTTAGAGGGCCACTCCTGGCCTGTAGATACGGAACCACTCGTCGTGTCGCCCGTCACCGTTCCCTCATAGTCATAGCAAGTGCGTGAGGGGCCATAGGGTAGCACGACCTGAAAGGTAATGCTATCCCCTTCGACCCGCCCCTCAACCTCGCTACGGCCATACTGGGAGCGGTAGGTACCTCTCAACGCGCTGCCCTCTTGGACCAACTGTACAGAGTGGGCGCTCTCACCAAACACGAACTCCAGATCGATGACCCACTCGCCGCTGACATCCACGCTTGGCGGCGGGGGCGGCGCCACGGATTCGGGCTCGGGGCGGTCGCTCATGACCTCTCGCAGGCGCCTCGCCACGATGGTGTCCTCGCCCGCCTCCATCATATAGGGGTTGAAACGCAGCCCCTCGGACGTGGCGTTCACAAAGATGCTGGGTTCTCCCCGCAGCAATTCTTCCCTGATCTCCTCGGGGGTTCCGTTAAGGATGTCGGGGTCCCAGGTGACGTGGAGGTAGAGGGTGACGTTGCAGATCCCTGGCTGCTCGTAGGCGATCTCCACCGAGGGGAGATCGTCCACGGCCTGCTCGATGGTCTCCAGATAGCCCTCCCACATCTCCCATTCCGCCTCGTGATCGCGTCCCAGCAAAAAGGCCTCCACGGCGGCCAGCAGGCCCATGATCTCCTCCTTGCCCACCTTCATGGCCCGCCCCTGCACGTTGTGCGGCGAGGCGTTCAAGAAAGCGGCCCGCAGCAGATCCTTGCGCCCCAATACCAGGCCGGAGGCCTGGGGACCACGCAGGCACTTGCCGCCAGAGTAAGCCACGGCATCGGCGCCCATCTCCAGATAACGATTGGGCACCTCCACACGCTGGGCGGCGGCATCGACGAAACAGGGCACATCGAACTCGTTGGCCACCTCGATCATGGGCTGTGGCGTGATGCGGCTGCGCGCCTGGGCGTCGCCATCGATAAAGATCAAGGCCGTGTGCTCGTTGATGGCCGCCCGCAGGTCGGCCTCGGTGTCCACAAAGACCATTTCGGCACCCGCGATGCGCATGCACTGCTCATATCCGCTGCGGATGGCGCGTTCCTGGATGACCTCGTTCTTCATGCCCCGCGTGTCCGGCAGGCGGGCAATCTTTTCCGGATCGCCGCCGGCCATAGCCGCGGCGGTGATCTGGTTGATGGCCGCAGAGCAACTGGTGGTGATGTACCCCCACTCGGCACCGGTGAGCTCGGCCAGGCGCTGGCCCACCTTTTCCATCAGCTCGGAGATCCTGACGTAGCCGTTCGTGGCCTCGGCCATGGCCTCCACGGCCACGTCGAGCATGCGCGAACCGCTGATGATGGTGTAGGTGCCACCGCAGTTGATCATGGTGCGCACACCTAGGCTCTCAAAGGTCGAGGGGGCGATCCCCCCATGGGTACTCGTGCTGGGTGACATGCATTATCCTTTCTTTCATTTTTATTCAAGCAGAGGTAGAGACGTCCCGCTGGGACGTCTCTACCAAATTTGTCGACTCCGCGAATCCTGGGAAGCGTGGAGCATGGCTGCGCTATTCTCCCAAGCGATTGACAAGCCGCACAGCGGCTTGTCAATCGCCGCTTATCTATTTACCGTCCAATATTCGGGTGGGGCCTCTTTCCAATGGGGCATGGTCAGACCATCGGCGTCGTACATCAGTTCGCCGCCCTGATAGGTGAGGGCGCACTCTATCTTTTTGTCGCCCACGATTTTGGCCCCGCCGCAGTCGAAAAATCCGAACTCGCCCTCGCGCACGCGCAGCACGGCGATGTCCGCCACCGCCCCCACGCTCAGGTGACCCAGCTCCGGACGACCAATCTCGCGGGCGGGCGCCACGGTAACCCGACTGATGACGTCATCCAGGCTCATGCCGATGTTCAAAAACTTGTTGCAGACGTTGAGCAAATCGGGGCATAGGCCGTTGGCTGCGTTGCCCGTGTGCAGGTCAGTGCTGAAGGAATCCGGCAAAAAGCCCTGCTCCAGGGCCTGTACCGCATTGCGGAACCAGAAGCTACCCGCTCCGTGTCCCACGTCAAAGATGATACCCCGATCACGGGCCTCAAAGAGGGCGGGGTTGACGCTGCCATCGTCCAGGATGATGGGGTGCTGCTGCGCAAAGACATGGGTATGGATATCACCAGGGCGCAGTTTTTCCAGGATCAACTCCTCATAGGGCCGCTCTGGCGGACGAGGCCAAAAGTCAACCATAACGGGCATTTGGCACAGTTCGCCAGCCTCAACGGCCCGCTCCACGCTGGCCCAGGGAGGATGCTCTTTATCCCACGGTTTGCTCGTCCAGTAATGCGCGGTCTTGACGCCCACGACATCCTTTGGAAAGGCCTTGCACACACCAGCTGTAAGTTCGGGCCTCATATTTGCCACCGTCTGCTCGCCCGCCCCCCCCATACCCTGATCGGAGATGTTGACATAGGCCAGGATGCGCGTCCGCGACTTGTCGATGACGCGCTCCTTAAAGCGCCCAAAATCCAGGGGGCCTGCGGTGCCCGCATCGACCATGGTGGTGATGCCCACCTTCCAGCTCTGAGCGTCGGGCACGACGGCCCTGATGCCCATCATGCCGAACCATTCGGACCAGATATGCACATGGACGTGCATGTCGATGAGGCCCGGCGTCACGTACATTCCCGACACGTCGACGATGTCCCTGGCCGTCTCTTCTGGTATATCCTCATCCACGGCGGCGATTTGGCCCTCGGCCATGGCGACATCCATGCACTCCGAGAGGCCGTTCTTGGGATCGATCAGGTGCCCTCCCTTGAGAAGGATATCAAACTTGACAGCCTCGTTGCCTTCCGATCTTTCCTGATTACTCATTCGAGATGCTCCTTCGCATTATATTATTGGGGGCAGGCAATGTGGGAACGCACACACACTCCTACGGCTGCCTGCACCCTCGGCGAATTGAGAGACTGCGTGCGCAAACTGTCCCCAACGCCCTCTAGTATAATACAAAATGGGCAGGATGTGATATGGGGCTGGAAGAAGCAAGCCGTCCCCACTCCAATCCCTAGATTGCCTGCCCCTCTGCGGAACCCTGGTAGAGATACCTCACGCGGTATACTCCCAACGCTGGCAAGCCTAACGTCACCACGCAGCCATAGCTTTTTTGACAAGCCCTGCCAACAAGTCTACACTTGTGTTAACAATGCGATAGCTTCGGGGCAGGGTGAGACGCAGAAGCGTCAATTCCCGATCGGTGGTAGGGCGAGCGAAAGCTCGCCGAGCCCACGCGCCAATATTGGTAGATCCGGTGAGAGGCCGGGGCCGACGGTACAGTCCGGACGAAAGAAGTGTAAGTATGAGAGAACAGGCGCGAGCCTGTCAAGCCCCGAGGCTTTTCAATCGGGGCTTTTGTTATGCAGAGCGCGGAACGAGTCGAGACGTCGGTCAGAGAGCGACGGACACACTGGCAGATACGAGAGGAGCACCTTTTGGCTCCTTTCGTATTGATCCTCTTTGTCACCTTGTGGGAACTCCTCGTACGCTGGCAGGATTATCCGGCGTTCTTCCTTCCCAGCCCCCGCCGCGTGGTGACCCGTTTTATCGTGGCGGTGCGAGAGGGCACCTTGCAGATGCATACTCTGGTCACCCTGTACGAGATCTTTTGGGGGCTAATCCTGGGCCTAAGCGTGGCCCTTGTGCTGGGCTACCTCCTGGCCAAGTCCCCCATGCTGGAGCGCATCCTCTCTCCCTATATCGTCGCCTCCCAGGCCGTGCCCATCGTGGCCCTGGCCCCGCTGCTCGTCGTGTGGTTCGGGGTGGGAAGCCTATCTAAGATCCTCGTCTGCGCCCTGACCATCTTTTTCCCTGTGCTCATCAATACCATGGTGGGCATCCGCAGTGTGGACGAGCAACTGGTGGATCTCATGCGCTCCCTGCAGGCGTCGCAATGGCAGATATTCCGCTTCTTGGAGCTGCCGGCGGCCCTGCCCATCGTCTTTGGGGGGCTCAAGGTGGGGGTGACCCTCTCCGTCATCGGTGCCGTGGTGGGCGAGTTCGTGAGCGCGGATCGCGGCCTGGGCTTTCTCGTGAATCTGGCCCGCGGCCTGTTCGATACGCCTCTAATGTTCGTAGCGCTCTTTACCTTGATGTTCATTGCCTTGTCCCTATACCTTGCCGTCTCCGCCCTTGAGCGGGTCGTGCTCACCTGGCACTGGCCCCAAGAAGGATGATCGAAAATAGTTTTGTATGATAACTACTGGAGGAACCAAATTGAGAACACGTCGTAGAATTGGCATAGCTGTCCTGTTCGTCTTTCTTCTCGCCGGGTGTGCCGTCATTCCCTTGCGAGGAGCCCAAGAACCCGAGGAGATCACCATCGCCATGGGCTTTGTGCCCAATGTGCAGTTCACCCCCATGTACGTGGCCATGGAACGGGGCTACTTTACCGACGAGGGAATCAACGTCACGCTGGACTATGGCATGGAGACCGATCTCCTGCAGCGCGTGGGCACCGGCGATCTGCGTTTTGCCGCGGCCAGCGGCGATCAGGTCATCCTGGCGCGGGCCAGTGACCTGCCCGTCACTTACTTTTTGAATTGGTATCGACATTTCCCCGTGTGCGTGGTGTCCATGGCCGATAAGGGCATCACTTCTCCAGAGGATCTGGCGGGCAAGACGGTGGGCATACCAGCCACGCAAGGCGCCAGCTATATCGGTTGGCTGGCCTTTCTAGAGCAGGTGGGCATTTCTCGTGAGGACGTCAATCTGCAGACCATCGGTTATACCCAGGTGGCCAGCCTGATAGAGGATCGCGTGGACGCCGCCGTCTGTTACGCCATGAACGAGCCGGTGCAGTTGCAGGCCGACGGCCACGATATCAATGTCTTTTACCTGGACGACTATACGAGCCTGGTATCCAACGGTTTCATTACCAACGAGGAGACCATAGAAAACGATCCCGAACTGGTGCGAGGCGTTGCGCGGGCCTTTTTGCGAGGACTACAGGACACCCTCGACGATCCCGACGCCGCCTTTGAGATCACCCGCGAGGCCATACCCGAGATGGACGATGAGACGGCGGAATTGCAGCGCGCGGTGCTGCAGGAATGTCTCGATTTCTGGCGTGCAGAGACCCTGGGCAAGAGCTCACAAGAGGCCTGGGAGGAATCCGTGGATGCACTGACCACCTTCGGCCTGCTCACGGAAGATGTGGAACCAGAGACCCTGTATACTAATAAATTCGTCGACTGAACCATGGAACAGCCGAGCCTGGTCGCCGATCATCTACAGATGACCTTTACCTCGCCCAGTGCATTGGAAGCCCTGGCCGAGGCGGATTTCGCGGTGATGCCCAACGAGTTCGTGTGCATCATCGGCCCCTCCGGCTGCGGCAAGTCGACCCTGTTGCGCATCCTGGCGGGCCTGGTGGAGCCCACAAGCGGCCGCGTTCTATTGGACGGCGATCCCCTCGACGGGCCTCAGCGCCGCGTGGGATTCATGTTCCAGCAGGCCAACCTCATGCCCTGGCGCTCGGCCCTGCGCAACATCACCCTGCCCCTGGAAATCCAGGGCCTGAACGGCCAGGAGGCCGAGGAGCGGGCCCACGAGATGCTGGAACTCGTGGGGCTGGCAGATTTCGCCGACGCCCTGCCCCACGAGCTCTCGGGCGGCATGCAGCAGCGGGTGGCCCTGGCCCGGGCCCTGGTCTATGACCCCCAGGTGCTCCTCCTCGACGAGCCCTTTGGCGCCCTAGACGCCCTCACGAGGGAACGCATGATCGACGAACTGCTCAGGATCTGGCGTATACGGCAGAAGACGGTGGTCATGGTCACTCACAACATCCAAGAGGCCGTCCTGGTGGCCGACCGCGTCCTGACCATGAGCCCCCAGCCAGGACGTATCGAAAAGGAGGTGCCCATCGATCTGCCGCGCCCCCGCTCTATGGACGACCTCTATAAACCCCGCTACCTGGAATTGACACGCGCGCTACGAGACAGCCTGCGATAGAGAATAATGTAGAGATACGGTCGAGACGCAAGATGTTGCGTCTCGACCGTATCTATCCCTAACACTCTACATCCCTGGGCTCTCGCACACACCAATGCATGACGGCGCATCCCGCCACGGCAAAAGAGAGCCCCACGACGAAGAGCGCCCGAAACCCCGCCGCGTCCACGATCCAGCCGCCCACGATGGGCGCCAGGAGGATGGGAACGGCGGTGATCGTATTGGCCAGGGCAGAAAAGACGGGCATCTCTTCTGCATCGCCAAACTCCATGGTGATACTCATGCCCGCCAGGGCCATGCCGGTGGTGGCGGCGTTGGCCAGCATAAAGACGCCATAGAGCCAGGGAGCGCTGGATGAGAAGAGCGCCATCAGGAGTCCCATGCCCCCAGTGAGCGTGCTCACCTCCATGACCCAGATATTGCCGCGATGGTCGGCTAGCCAGCCCAGAAAGGGATTGCTCACCGTCTGGCTGATCAGGGCGGCCATGGTTAAATTTGCAGCAAAGGCATCCGTGATGGCATAGGCCGCGCGCCCATAGATTACGTAGAAGGTGGTGGCCATGGTGCTCATGATGATGAGGCTACGCCCCAGCAGGAAGCGAGCATAATTGGGATTGTCTCTGAGCACACTGGGCAGGCGTCGCCAATAATTCGTGGACGATTGCTTTGGTTTGGTCGGTTCCCTGGCTGGCTCGCGGTTGAGGCTGAGACAAAGCCACGAAAGAACCTGAAAACCAAAACAGAGAAGGAAACAGATGCCAAAGGACGTAGGATAAGGATAGGCGTCCAGCACATGGCGGGCATAGGCAGCACCCCCCACACCCAGCAGACCGCCCAGGGCCCTACTTAGGCCGAACAGGCGTCCGCGCCGCTCCACGGGTATCACCTTGGCCAACATGCTCTTCCAAGCCGGGCTGGCCAGCCCCCCGCTGCCCGTAGCCACGGCCAGACAGACGGCGAGCAGCGTGTAGGAGAACCAGGGCGGGGCCTCGGGCCATAGCAGGATAGAGAGGGCGACGACGAGATAGGGCAGCCGCTCAAAGACGCTGATCTTTTGCACCAGGGGTTTCTTGCGCGCCAGCCAGCCGGCCCGCCGGGCGGTGAGCAACTGTGGCAGAAAGTAGCCGACACTCTGAATGGCCGGGAGCAAGCCGATCAACACGGCGGAAGCGGTCAAGTAACTAGCATAGAGGGAAAGAACAGTAGCCCCAAAGATAAAGCTGACGGCCAGGTTATAAAAAGCTAGATCTAGACTGTTGACGACGAAATTCCAGGTCTGGTGCTCGTGAATATAGTTTGCATACCCTTCTGGCGTGGACGTCATATTTTCCTCAATGGCCGCTCCCGTGTTCATATACAGCGATGATCGTGCGCATGCGCGAGATAACCGCTTCCATCAGTTCCAGATGTTCGCATAATCCCTCGACGATTCTGCATCGGCAATAGCCGCCTCTCCATTCAGAGCGGCGTTCATTGCGGTATGTAGGGAATCAATCCTTTGCGGAACGCCTCCTCCTGTATCTCCCTGGGGAGGCGACGGGCGTCCAAAATGAGGCCATTCACAGAGATATACCATGCAAGAGGATTGTCGTCCATCAGACTGGGCAGCGTCCAGTCAGGGTCAAGCTGTATAATGTCCAGCATCTCCATGATATCGGTAGATTTGCTGCTGGCCGTGCTTTGGCTGACGTCTATCAAGCGGCAAAGCTCTGTGGCTTGCATATAAGGTGGCCGACTCTCGTCAAACAGGAAATTGACTCTTCCGATGGTATAAAGGACGGCGGCAGCCCAGCTTTTGGTGTGCCCCCTCGCCAAAGGCGAAGGGCGCTTCCGACTCAGCGTGGCGGTGAGCTTACGGCACAGGTCGGCATAGTCGTCATCGAAGTGCGCCTGACAGAAATCATCCGTCAGTTCCACGATGGCGTCATATTTGGAACGCATCTTTTTGGGTACCCGGTACGCTTTTTCTTCTGGCATAGGATATCTCCCTACAAATTCAATCGAAACTATCAGGCACCAACACTGCCTTCATGGCCTCGCGACGGCCCACCGCTTCGAGGGCAGAGGTGGCTTCATCGAGGGAAAAACGGTGGGGGATCGCTTTTGACTTTTCGATCCACGTGTACGATACTCCCTTGCTTGCACAGACGCATCTGTCAACGAAAGTGAGTGTACAGTGGGCATCATCTTTGCTTTCGCACAAGCTTTTTGCTGGGCCAGCACGAGCATCGTTCTACGCTCCCTGGCCACAGAACTGAATCCCTTTCTGGTGAACGGGCTGCGCGCGGCCGTGGGCATGCTGGTCATCATTCCGCTGGTTTGGATTACGGGGGGCTTGGGCGATTACCAGTACATTACCACGTCGCAGGTTGTGTGCCTCGTAGGCTCGGTAATCCTGGGAGGTGTTATCGGCGACGCCCTGTACATCAACAGCCTCAAAATATTAAGTGTAGGCCGGGCCTTCCCCATTGCCAATAGTTATCCCTTGTTCACTGTGCTTTTCAGCGCGCTGCTGTTGGACGAACAGATAACCTGGAAGCTGATCCTGGGGCTGACCTTGACACTCCTGGGCATCTATTTCATCGGCCGTCCCAGAAACCACGCGGAAGAAATGGGGACAACTTCCATTCCCCTAGCCCAGATGATCCAGGGCCTGCTACTGGCGCTGGGCACTGCGGCCATGTGGGGTATCACGACCGTCCTATTGGCCTTCGGCCTGCGCGACATCAACAGCGTGGTGGCCACCAGCATCCGTGTACCGGCTGTGATAGTCGTCTCGCTCCTTCTAGCGGCCAAGAGCGGCCACCTGTCCGAGATAAGGGATATAAAGCCCCGTACCCTCCGCTTGCTGTTTTTGGCCGGGATCCTCGGATGGGGACTGGCGGGTACTTTGTACGCCACAGCCGTCAAGCTCGCTGGCCCCAACAAGGCCGCTATCATCGGTGCTACGGCCCCGCTCTTCGCCTGTCCTCTGAGCGCCATCTTTTTGAAAGAACGCCCCACGCGTTACACGCTCATCGGCACTGCACTGACCATCGGCGGCGTCATCTTGATCATCTAGAAGCTCTCCAGCAACTCCAGGATGCATCCCAGTTGGGGGATGCCATCGACGTAGGCGTAGCGCCCCCCGGTATAGTCGCCACGCTGCACAAGATCAAGCCCCTGGGCCCCTAGCGCTGTCAGCACCTCATCCATGCCGTCCACAACGAAGGCGATATGGTGAAGGCCCTGGCCGTGCTCCTCGAGAAAGTCTCTCCACGTGCTGGGGCCGCCCACCGGCTCGATGATCTCCAGCCGCACCTGCCCTAGATCGAAAAACGCCAGCTTGGCCCTGGCCTCCGTGGTCTTTCCTCTGTACCTAATGTGTGATATGTCCGCAGGATCGGTGATGGACCAACCGGGCACTTCCACCCCCAACAGCTCGGCCCACGCCTCCGATACTTTCTCAACATCCTCCACTACCACAGCCACCTGACACACGACGTCCCCGCCCAAAACGTTTTCGGCCATAGACGACTCCCTGGATAATCCATCCGCCACGTACCCACTATACGCGAGATAGGCCACCAACGCAACTGAAACCTCCATTCACCACAAATTGACGCTTCTTTTTACGTTCACACGGCAAATCCTGTTGACAAGGCAATTCCTGTATGTTATTATGTTTTCGATCAGCGTAGAGTTTACGGTGCATGCTTTGAGGCAGACGCTCGGCGGACGGCAAAGGGACAGGGGGAAACTGGGATGGACGATTACGAAAGCATGGAAAGCGAGCTGGCAAGGATCAAGGTGGTAGGCGTAGGCGGCGGCGGCTCCAACGCCGTCAACCGCATGATCGAGGAGGGGCTGAGCGGCGTGGAGTTTATCGCCGTCAATACCGATGCGCAAGCGTTGGCGCTTTCCAACGCCCCACTGCGTGTACGCATAGGCGATGCGCTCACACGCGGACTGGGATCCGGTGGTGACCCGGCCATGGGCGCCAAAGCGGCGGAGGAGTCACGAGAAGAATTGAAGAGCGTTCTGGAAGACGCCGACATGACCTTTATCACCGCCGGGTTCGGCGGAGGGACGGGGACGGGCGCCTCGCCCATCATTGCAGAGATCGCGCACGAGGTGGGCGCATTGGTGGTCGCCGTGGTGACCAAACCCTTTGGCTTTGAGGGCAAAAAGCGGGCACAAGTAGCCGAGGAGGGTTTGAAAAAGCTCGAAGCCAAGGTGGATACTCTCATCGCCATTCAGAACGACCGCCTTCTCAAGCTAGTGGACAAGGACTCCCCCTTGCAAAAGGCTTTTCTCGTCGCCGACGACATTCTGCGGCAGGGCATCCAGGGCATCTCCGACCTGATCACCGTGCCCGGTCTTATCAATATGGATTTCGCCGACGTGCGCTCCATCATGGGCAATGGCGGGGCGGCCCTGATGACCATTGGAGAGGCATCGGGAGAGGAGCGCGCGCTGGCGGCCGCGCAGCAGGCCATCACCAGCCCCCTGCTGGACGTGACTATCAGCGGTGCCCAGGGCGTGCTGTTCAACGTCAAGGGCGGCGAGGACCTCACCCTGTTTGAGGTGAATCAAGCCGCCGAACTGATCCGCGAGACGGCGTCCCCCGAGGCCAATATTATCTTTGGTGCGGTAATAGATGAGGAGATGAGCGATAGAATCCAGATCACCGTGATCGCCACAGGATTTGAGCTAGATGAAAGCGCCAAGGTGTCAGTCTCCATGCCCACTGATAGGGAGGTGGAAGAGGGCGAGATCTTTGAACGTCCATTCGATAACAGCGATCTGGACATCCCCGCCTTTTTGCGGCGGCGATAGGAAGAAGCGGAAAGTCCCTAAAAGGTCTCAAAGACCTTTTAGGGACTTAATTGCCTCTCAACGGGGGCTAGGATTGCCTTTGCACCAAAGCCTGCAGGGCCAGCAGATAGCCGTACCATCCCAGCCCGCAGATCTGGCCCAAACATACAGGAGCGATCACCGACGTGTGACGAAAGTCTTCGCGGGCATGGATATTGGAGAGATGAACCTCCACCGCATCAAGCCCCACACTCGCCAGGGCGTCCCGCAGAGCATAGGAATAGTGTGTGTAGGCGCCCGGGTTGATGACGATGCCCGAGGCCCAATCGGCAGCCTCCTGGATGGCATCGATCATCTCTCCCTCGTGGTTGGACTGCAAAATGCGCAGTTCGATCCCCTGCTCCTGCGCCCAGGAACGTAACCGCTCGTTGACGTCCTGCAAGGTATCCTGGCCATAGACCTCGGGTTCGCGCGTACCCAGTATATTGAGATTAGGGCCGTGAAGGACCAAATAGGCATGTTTCATGGGCGAGTCCTTTCCAGTGCCAAAAGTACCTGGTCACGAGGTACATTCCCATCAATGACGACGTCGCCGATGTCCCGGGGGACGATGAAGCGCAGCCTTGAGCCCCGCCGCTTCTTGTCCGTGGCCATGGCCTCGTATACAGCGGCGGGGGGTTGTGCATCGTACGTGATGGGAAGATCGTGGCATCTCAAACATGCCTCGATTCGTTCCCGCGTCGAGGCGCTGCACAGCCCCCGTATTTCGCCCAGATGGGCAGCCACGACCATACCCGTGCTCACTGCCAGGCCATGGCGGAGCCCGTAATCCGCCAGCACCTCGAAAGCGTGGGCAAAGGTGTGACCCAGGTTCAGCACCGCTCGACGCCCTTGCTCATAGGGGTCTTCCTCCACCACGTCGATCTTGACCTTCAAGGCGCATCCCACCATGCCGCGCAGATCCCTCGCCCCCTCCTTTGACTCAAGAGAGGCGAACAACTCTGGATCCCCGATGATGCCCGCCTTGATCACCTCCGCCAGGCCCGAGCGAAACTCTATCTCGGGAAGGGTCTTCAACGTGTCGGGATCCAGCATGACCAGCAGCGGCGTGACGAACTGCCCGATGAGGTTCTTGCCCTGGGGATGATCCACAGCCACCTTGCCCCCCACGCTGGCGTCGATCATGCCCAACAGCGTCGTGGGCACCTGCACCAGGGGTATGCCCCGCATAAAAGTGGCTGCCGCAAACCCCGCCATATCGGTGATCACCCCGCCCCCTACGGCCACCACCGCACCGCCGCGATCCAAGTTGGCATCTACAAAGCGGTCGTAGAGCGTGCGCGTGGTCTCTAGCGTCTTGTTTTCCTCGCCGGCGGGAACGACCACGTAGGCAGGATCGTAGCAACTGCCACGCAGGCTCTCCAGGATCGCCTCCCCATATAGGGGCCAGACGTTCTCGTCGCTGACGACCACCAGGCGGGAGCGCACGTCCCGTATGCGCAGTAGGGCACCCAGGGAGTAGAGCCCGCCAGGATGGAGGTGAATCTGGTAGCCGCCGGTGGGCGTCGTCACCCGCCACACGGTCGGATCGGCCCGAAAGATGTTGAGCACTCGCTCGACGACCTGATCGATGGAGAGATCGGTGGTGTCGACGTGATGGGGAATCTGAGCATAGGCCGGGCGACGCGCAGACAGCAACTCACGCATGCGCTCCGCCGGATCGTCCGCTCGTAGCATGGGGCGTCCCTCGCCCTGTCCCAGGCGCTTCACGAGTTCATCGGGCGCGCAATCGAGGCAGATCACACAGCCGCCATCCTCCATCGGCCGCCGGTTCTCGGCGCTGACCAGCGTGCCCCCTCCCGTGGCGATGACGAGCCCCCCTCGCGCACTCAGTTCCTGGCACAACTCGCGCTCCAGGCGGCGAAACGCGTCCTCGCCCCTTTCCCGAAAGATGTCGGGAATGCTCATGCCCTCGCGCTCGACGATGAGGGCATCCATGTCGACAAAGGAGCGATCCAATACCTGGGCGACACGTTGGCCTACGCTGCTCTTGCCCGTGCCCATGTAACCCGTCAGCACCAGGTTGCGCCTATCCGCGGTCATCCCGCACCCTCCTCACAATCGTCTCCACATGATCTCCACCATAGCGTTCCAGCAGCGCCTGGGCCAGCACCCAGGCCACCATAGCCTCTCCGACGACGGCGGCGGCGGGCACGGCACACACGTCGGAACGCTGGTACTCGGTGGTGGTGGCCTCCCCTGTGGTCAGATCCACCGTGGCGATGGGCGAGACGGTGGTGGGAATGGGCTTCATGGCCGCCGAGATAACGATGGGCTGGCCGTTACTCATACCCCCTTCTAAACCGCCAGCCCGATTCGTCTCTCGCTTGGGACCCGTTTCCCCAGGATAGATGGCATCGTGCACGCGCGTGCCAGGCAGCGCGGCATTGGCAAAGGCGGGGCCGATTTCCACGCCCTTGATAGCCTGAATGCCCATCACCGCCTGGGCCAGACGGGCATCGAGGCGACGATCCCAGTGCACGTGACTTCCCAATCCCACGGGAAGCCCCAGAGCCACCACGGTAAAGACGCCCCCTAACGAATCTCCGGCCTTGCGCGCCGCGTCAATGCATTCCCGCATGCGTCGCGCAGCGTCCTCATGGGGACAGGAGACGTCGGACTCCAGGGCTAGGGAGAGGCGCTTCTCCAGGGGAATATTCTCCACATCGGCCTCCACGCCGCCGATGGCCTTGACATAGCTGCCCACTTCTATATCCACAGCGCGCAGCAGGATCTTGGCCACGGCGCCAACAGCGACCCGCGCCGCCGTCTCGCGGGCGCTGGCCCGCTCCGCCACCAGCCGCAGGTCGTCCAGATGATACTTTTGCCCACCTGCCAAATCGGCGTGGCCGGGGCGAGGACGGGTCCAGGAAGGCACATCGCGCTCGCGCCAATTCTCCCAGTCCTTGTTGGTGATCATCATGCTCAGGGGCGCCCCGATGGTAGCCCCTTTGACGCGGCCACCGAGAAAGCGCACCCGATCCTGCTCGATCTGCTGGCGTCCCCCCCTACCATAGCCTCCTTGGCGCCGGCGCAGATCGCGGTCTATCTCCTCGGCGTCCAATCGCAGTCCTGCGGGAAGCCCCTCAACGATAGCGGTCAAACACGGGCCATGGGACTCGCCCGCCGTGAGAAAACGAAGCATACCGCTCTCCTATAATCCTATCCGTTCAAGTAAGCTACGAAGCCGTTCACCGTCGGCTCGAACCCGACGGCTAGCTTCATCAAGTGCGTTAAAAACGCACTAAACCGCACGTTTTCTCCTCTCCGAGGAGCCCGTTTTCAACGGATCCTCTCTAGCAGACGTGGACTTCAATCCTCGGCTGCGTCGAAACCTATCAGACCAGCACCAGCTCTTCAGGCTGGTGCTGAAGGAGACCCCCTGGTATTTATTCCCTCTCCAACACCCGCTCACAGGCAGCATACATTACCTTAACAGGAGGTTCTCTGCCTGTCCACAGCTCAAAAGCCTCTGCCCCCTGATGCACCAGCATGCCCAGGCCGTTCGCCGCGCCAGCACCCGCTGCACGCGCCGTGTGCATCAGGTGCGTCTCACGGGGGTGGTATATCAGATCGAAGCAAAAGGCCCCCGGCGGAAAGGGCACACCCACCGGCCAGGGAGAGGCGTCCACCTGAGGCCACATGCCCACTGGCGTCGCATTGACCACAAGGTCCACTTCCGACGCCATCTCAGAGATTGCCGCCGCCTCCAGTGGCCCAGCCTCCAACTCCGCAGACACGCGACGCTGAAAATACCCCACCAGATCATGGGCCCTCTGCATCGTGCGATTGAGCACTATTACCCGCTCCGCCACGCCGCCCAGGGCATAGACCACGGCCCGCGCCGCGCCCCCTGCTCCCAGCACCAAGGCCGTGCAGCCATCGGGCGAAAAGCCCGCCTCGCGCACCGCCTGCATAAAGCCCCTTGCATCGGTATTGTGGCCCACAAGCTTCTCCTCATCAACGACGATGGTGTTCACCGCCCCAATAGTCTCCGCGGCGGGGGTGAGTTCATCGAGCAGAGGGAGCAGGGCTTGTTTGTGGGGCACGGTGGCGTTGACGCCACGTAGTCCAAGGGCGCGTACGCCCTCCACGGCCTCCCGCAGACGCTGGGGAGGTACGGGCAGCGGCACGTAGCACCAATCAAGTCCCAGGGCGTCAAAGGCCACATTGTGCATCGGCGGTGAGACGCTGTGCTCGATGGGCCAGCCGATGAGCCCCACAAGCCGTGAATGGGCATAGATGATGGGAACCCGCAGCGGAGACGCTCCCGAATCTTCGGTCATGCTATAGCTCCTCCCGTCAACGCGTTGAGCCTCTCGACAAAGCCAGGGAAGGAATCGGCAATGCACTCGCCTCCCTCTATATAAGTCTCCCCCGGAGTCAGCAGACCGGCGATGGCCAGGGTCATGGCCAGGCGATGATCGCCGTGGCTGTCCACGACAGCAGCACGCAAGGGGGTGGGGCCCTCAACGTCAAATCCGTCAGGACGTTCCTCGATCTGGGCGCCCATGGCGCGCATCGCCTCCACCGTAGTGGCGATGCGGTCCGTCTCCTTGACGCGGAGCTCCTTCGCCTCTCGCACGCGGGTGACGCCCTGGGCCTGTGTGGCGGCTAGGGCCAACAGGGGGAACTCGTCGATCATGCGTGGCACCATGGCGCCTCCCACTTCCACTGCCCTCAACTCCTGGGGACGCGCCTGAAGATCACCCACAGGCTCTCCCCCCTCCGTTCGGGGATTCACAATCTCTACATCGGCACCCATCTTTTTCAAAACGTCCAACAACCCGGTGCGCGTGGGGTTGGTTCCCACGCCGCGAATCAGGACGTCGCCCTCCGAGGCCAGCAGAGCGGACACCAAAAAGTAGGCCGCCGAGGAAAAGTCGCCGGGCACCGAGACATCCATAGGCTCGATCCGCGAGGGCGCCTGCAAGAGTTCGTGACGCAGCCCCTCGGTTGTCAGTTCCACCCCCCTGGCCCGCAGCATGCGCTCTGTGTGATCGCGGGAGGGGCCAGGCTCCACCACCGCCGTCGCCCCCTCGGCATAGAGCCCCGCCAGCAGGACGCAGGACTTGACCTGGGCGCTGGCCATGGGCAGCGCATATTCAATCCCCCGAAGGGGAGATCCCAAAATGCTCAGCGGCGGAAGGCGTCCCGATTGCCTGCCCCATATCCTGGCCCCCATCTTTTGCAGAGGGTGCGTAACGCGATCCATGGGACGACGGCGCAACTGGCTCTCCCCGCTAAGAACGCTGTAAAAGTCCTGTCCGGCCAGCAAGCCGGCCATAAGGCGCATGGTGGTCCCGGAACGAACGCAGTTGAGCACCGCCTCCGGCTCCTGCCAGCCACGTAGGCCCTTACCATGCACGACGAGAGCCTCTTCCCCCTCCTTGGCGATGGGGACTCCGAGCTGGCGCAGGCAATCCATGGTGGCACGGCAGTCAGCCCCGTCCAGGTATCCCGTTATCTTGGAGTCGCCCTCAGCCAGGCTGCTGAGAAACAGCGCCCGGTGGGTGATCGATTTGTCGCCGGGCACCATGATCTCTCCCGCCACGCGCGGCACGCCCCGAACTGCAAGTCTCATCGATACATATCCCTCCTCTTGTTTCGCGCAACTCGTAGTGCGGCCTCGAGCTCCTCGAATTCGTCGTCTTCGAGGCACCGCGAAAGGAAAGCCAGTTGATCTTGTGCCTTGTGCAGTGCATCCAGGATCGGCCCGCGATTGGTGCGCAGGATATCCAGCATCATGACCAGACTGCTCCCTGCCACACGGCTGGTATCGCGAAAACCGCCGGCGGCTAGCTCCCACGCCAGGGGATCTTCGCAAGCCAACTCCTCTGCCGCGTTCACCAGGGTAACGGCGAGCAGGTATGGAAGATGGCTTATGGCAGCGACGATGTGATCGTGGTGCTTCGCATCCAGCACCAAGGGCTTGGCGCCAATGTCCTCGACCAGATCCTTGGCCAAGGCCAGCGCCTGCGGCGCAGTACGATCTAGAGGCACGAGCACAAAGACGCTGTCATGATAGAGACCAGGCTCGGCCATGGTGAGCCCCGACGTCTCCTTGCCACACATGGGATGTCCCCCTATGGGTTGCACGTGAGGGGGCATCCGCGCCATGGCCTCACAAATGGCACGCTTGGTGCTGCCCACATCCATCACCAAACAGCCAGGCTTTAATAATACCCCTATGGTCTTCACCTTGTCCAGGATATCCCGTACAGGGGTGGCCAGGACAACGACGTCCACATCACCCACCCCCTCCTCCAGGTCCGTCGTCGCCCTATCCACAAAGCGCAAAGACAGCGCCCTCGCACAGGTGCTCCGACGGCGCGCCACGCCCACCACCTCTCGGCAGCGTCCCGAGGCGCGGAGAGCCGCAGCCAGGGAGCCTCCCATCAGTCCCAAACCGACGATGGCTACCCTGGCGTCCGTAAAGTCCATGATTGAGATCCTTTACAACTCGCGTCCTACAGCGTGCGCCACGGCGCGCACCTTTTTCACCAATTCGGCAAAGCGCTCGGGGCGCAGCGATTGCGCGCCATCGGAAAGCGCCTGTTCCGGATGGGGATGGACTTCTACCAGCAGACCATCAGCCCCGGCGGCCACGGCAGCCATGGACAGGGAGGTTACCCACTCCCAGTTGCCCGAAGCGTGGCTGGGATCCACGATGACGGGAAGATGCGTGAACTGCTTCAGCACGGGCACAGCGCTGATATCCAACGTGAAGCGGGTGTATCCCTCAAACGTGCGAATGCCGCGCTCGCAGAGCATGACCCGGTAATTGCCCTGAGCAAGAATGTACTCGGCAGCCAGCAAGAGTTCCTCCATGGAGGACATCATACCCCGTTTGAGCAGCACAGGCTTGTCCGCCTCCCCTACGGCGCGGAGCAGCGCGAAATTCTGCATGTTGCGCGCCCCAATTTGCAGAATATCGGCGCACTCACACACACGATCGACTTGCCCCGGCGCCATGACCTCGGTGACAACGGCCATCCCCAAACGCTCTCTCACCTCCTGCAGCAAATCTAGCCCCTTCTGACCAAGTCCTTGGAAGCTGTAGGGCGACGTGCGGGGCTTATAGGCACCCCCACGCAGGATGTGGGTCCCCGTCGCCCGAACCGCCTGGGCCGCCTCCATGAGCTGCTCTCGGCTCTCCACAGAGCACGGCCCCGCCATGATGGCGATGGGCTTATCCCCAACGGAGACATCGTTGATTGATACGATGGTATCAAGGGGATGAAACTCTCGACTGGCCAATTTGTATGGCTTGAGGATGGGAACTATGTTTTCCACACCACTCATGGCCCGAAGGGCACTCTCGTTCACCGGTCGCTCATCGCCGATAAGGCCCACGATGGTGCGTTCCTCACCTTCGGAAAGATGAGGTTGAAGCCCCCAATCGCGGATCCTATCCAGAACGGCCTGTAATTCCTCCGAAGTGGCACCATGCTTCATAACGACAATCATCTTTTCCTCCTCTCTATCCTGCCAAATGCTCGTTGATATCAGGACGCAGCTTCTGCGCCTCTCTCTGGTACACGTGCTTGATCGAAACCTGTGGCAGATCCGTATTCCACAGAAGTAGCACGCGAATACAACGGGGCAGGCTATTGGGCACAGGAATCTCTTGGGCATCCAGCAGGGGCACGTGCTGCCAGCCCAAAAGCCGGGCCGCCTTGGCCGGAAATGCCGCCGTGAGATCCTCGGTGACCGTGAAAAAGGCGGCAGCGATATCCTTGGGACGTATACGATTCGCCAACACCATCTCCTGCAAAAGCTCCTTCGTGGCCTCCATGATGACATCCTGCTCGTCAGAATCGACGGTGGTCGCCCCGCGAACGCCCCTGGTTGTCATTTCCCCCGCTTTCCTCCCCAAAATATAATGATATACAAAAAGAGCGAGGAGTCTGCGCTCCCCGCTCTCCATCCACCTACCTTCCAGTGTCAGCCACTCTCAGGCAGCGCAGCCCCCTCCCGCTCGCTCATAGTAATAAAAGGTGAAGGAGGACATAACCTGCCCGGCAGAGGCCGTGCCAAAAGACACCGTCACCGCCCACAGCGAACCTACAATCTCGTCTCCCGAATTATGAGATCCAGCGATCCTCGACATGGCTCACTCCCCTCGATCTTAATCCAACTATACTACAAATACAGAGAGAAGTCAAAAGCTGCCGAACTATGCACACGAACAAGGGCGCCTATAATAGGTAGCATCTGGCAAAGGCTTGGGCCATAGCGCTCGTACCGCCCCCCCATGCCAATGCCATATGGGGCGCTAAAAGGAGCAAAGATTGATTCGACGCTGCAGAGCGGATGAGGAAGGGGCCATCCACGCCATCATCAACGATGCCGCGGAGGCCTACCGCGGCGTGATTCCGCCGGACCGCTGGCACGAGCCCTATATGAGCAGAGAGGAGTTGCACCACGAGATCGAGGAGGGAATCGTCTTTTGGGGCTTTGAGGAACGGGGCAAACTCATCGGGGTGATGGGCCTCCAGGACAAGGGCAAAGTGGCCCTGATACGCCACGCCTACGTCAGGTCCGACAGGCGCAACGAGGGCATCGGAAGCCAGCTGCTATCCCATCTGGAAAGTCTTACAGACAAACCCATCCTCGTCGGCACGTGGGCCGATGCCACGTGGGCTATCAAATTCTATGAGAAGAACGGCTATCGGCTCGTCCCCGAGGAGCTAAAGGATCGCCTCCTGAAAAAGTATTGGTCCATTCCCGAGCGCCAGATCGACACTTCTGTCGTGCTCGCCAACGCGGCTTGGTTCAGCGAGTATCGGTCCTAGAGGTGCCTACTCCTCTTCCTCTATATAGCACGTCCACGCGCCGCCGGTGGCAAAGAGAGGGTCCGTGCGCTCTCCTGCCAGATTGCGGGCAACCCAGGCTTCCAGCTTCTCTGACAGTTCGTCGCGTACGCCTCGGGCCTCCCCGGCCCGGTCGTTCAATTCTAGGGGATCGTTCCGTAGATGGAACAACTCGCTTGCCCGATCTCCCTTGTACCAGATCAACTTCCAGGGTGGAGAAATATAAGCCCGCTGCGTCGCCGACTCCACGATGATCTCCTCCGGCGCGTCACGCTCGCCCCGCGCCAGGGCCAGCAGGCTGGCGCCATCGAACTGGGAGGACATCTCGGGCATGGCCTCTTCCACGTTCACCCTCCCAAAATCAGGCCGCGACTGCTGAGGAAAATACTCCAGGATGGTGGGCAGATCGTCGGCGTGCTGTACAAAGCCCTCGATCCGCTCGCCCGCCGGCAGATGCTGAGGATCACGTATGATCAAGGGCACGCGAATGGTCGTGTTGTGCACCGTCCCATGCCCCCACAACCCATGCAGACCGAGATCCTCGCCGTGGTCGCTGGTGACAATGAGGGCCGTCTCATCGAGCACGCCCAACTCCTCCAGCTTTTCCCGGACGCGCCCGATGCTATGGTCGGTATAGAACACCTCATCATCGTACAGATCGATGCTTCGCTCCACCACATCATAGGGATCGACGCTTTCGGGTTCGCCGCCCCCGGGCAGTGCGTCAGCCCGCCCCCATCCGGGCACATAGTCGTATCCATCAGCAGCCCGCTCCGTTACCAGATCGTCGCTAGCTTGATCGAACCTACCGCGGAAATCGTCCGGCATATTATAGGGCGTGTGGGGATCCCAATAGTGTACGAAAACGAAGAACGGCTCATCGGCGTGCCGCTCGAGCCAGGGCAGCAGGCGATGATTCACCTCGTCCGCACGGATGTGGTGGTGCAGCCAAGCGGGAGAGCGGGTCACGTTGGTATAAAACTCGAAACCGCGCACGAAATGCTTCATGTGCGAGCGAAAATTGATGAGATTGTCAAACGCTGCCGTCGTATAATCTCCGCGGGCCTGGATCAGCTCCGGCAGGGTGACGACGCGGTCGTCGAGGAGGGGAGCGTTGGCCACATTCCACGGCGTCAGGTAGAATCCGTGATTGATAGCTGCCCGCCCGGTGAACAGGCTCGTAAAGCCGGGGCCGGTAGCGATGGCCGAAGCGTAGGAATCCTCAAACAGCACGCCCTCTCTCGCCAACTGGTCCAGGTTGGGGCTCGTCTGGCGAAAATAGCCGTAGCAGCCAAGATGATCGGCCCGCAGCGTATCCACAACAAACCAGATGACGTTCATGGAACCCTCCCTTTACCAACGATCTTCTATCAACCGCCAAGCGCGGACAATATGCTGCCCCCGGCATTCTCTTCTTCCCCCTCAGCGCCGGGCGCCTGCTCTGAAGACTGGGTCGAACCGGGGCTCCAGCCATCCTCAAAATAGTCCCAGGCCTCTGGCTCGCCCTCCAGTTCCAACACGATGACCGTGTCCCATTTGTCCCGATCCCAGCGCGATAGGCCCTTTACCGTGACGCGATCCCCTTCCTGCTCAAAGTTGAGGGATTTGCCGCCATCGAGCAGACTGACCGAGCGTACGCGGTTCTTGATACCCCCGAAATGGATCTCACCACCCGGCCAACGGAAGATGTGCATGTAAACGGTGTTGCCCTTGACCGTGCTCAATCCCGTAGAGGTGCGAAAGGGAGAGCGGCCCGCACCATAGATGGCTCCCTGGTTGCGATCCAGCCACTGCCCTACCTTGCGCAGGATATTCGCAGATGCTCCGGGTATCGTGCCATCGGCCTTGGGCCCCACATTCAGCAAAAAGTTGCCCCCGCCGCCCACACAGCGCACCAAGTACTGGATCACCTGCCCTGGCTCCTTCCAATTGTCATCGGAGGCGTTGTAGCCCCAACTGTCGTTGAGGGTCATGCACGTCTCCCAGGGGCGCTCGGGGTCGGAGGGACGCACGTGTTGCTCCGGCGTGTCGAAATCCTCGGGAAGCAGCGAACGGTTGTTGATGATGATCTCTGGCTGCAATTCGCGCACCATGGCGTTCAGCTCCTTGGAGCGCCAATCTTCGGCCGTGTAGGGCCACCCACCGTCATACCACATGATATCGACCTTGCCATAGTTGGTACAGAGCTCCCTCACCTGGGCATGCACATAGTCCACCAGTTCCTCCCAGCCTTCAGGATCCTCCTCCGGACCCCGAAAATAGGCCGGACGTCGCCAATCCAACAGCGAATAGTAAAAGCCCACGCGCATTCCCCCGCGATGGCAGGCTTCCACGTACTCTCTGATCAAATCTCGCCCTGCCGCCGTCTTGGGCGCCGTGAAATCGGAGACCTGGCTGTCGAAAAGGGAGAACCCGTCGTGATGCCGCGTGGTGAGCACCATATAGCGCATGCCCGCTTCCTGGGCCAAGGCCACCCACTCGTCCGCATCATAGCTTCCAGGCTTGAACTGCTTAGCGAACTCGGCATATTCATCACGGGGGATATGCTCCTGATACATGACCCACTCACCCCGCGCGGGAACGGCATACACGCCCCAATGAATGAACATGCCATAGCGCGCTTCTTGCCACCAACGCATATGATCAGCCATTATGCCACCTCCTGTTGTGATCCCCTTGGTTTCATCCTGTGTACTTCATATTACTCGCTAATCGGCGCGGCGTCAATGGAAAGAAAGTTTTGGGATCACCGGTTTGACAGAGTCATAATCTAGATTATACCATAAGTAGGAGGTGCAGTATGACCATTTCAAATATAAAGACATCCGTCTCCATAGAGAAACCTCTCTTCGAGCAGGCTGAGAAGCTCGCCGAGCGAATGCAAGTGTCACGCAGCCGTCTCTATTCAATGGCCCTGGAGATGTTCATCGAAAAGTGCGAGAGCCAGCAGATCTTGCAACAACTCAACCAGCTCTATGAGGAGAATCCCCCAGACGCCGAAGAAGAACGACTTTTAGAGGCGATGCGAGGTCAGCAGCGGCGTCTCGTGGAGGGGGAATGGTAATACGCCAGGGCGATATCTATTGGATAGACCTCGGGGAACCGATAGGTTCGGGGCCACGGTTCAGACATCCACACGTCGTCGTACAGAATGATGTGTTCAATCGCAGCCGTATCCATACCGTTATCGTCTGCGCGCTAACGTCCAACGTACGCTTGGCACAAGCGCCAGGAAACGTACTGCTGGAGACAGGGGAAGCCAACCTACCAAAACAGAGCGTGGTCAACATATCGCAGCTCTTTACGGTAGATAAGCGCCAGTTGGAGGAAAAGATCGGCACCCTCGACGACGCCAGGATACGTGAAATCCTGGACGGTATCTATCTCATCCTGCAGCCCCGCATGCTGTGAACTCGCAAATTGCCCCGACTATGGATTCATGTGACGTAAGCACCAGAAATGGTCAATCTGCCGCGCACTTTGGAAGTGCCTGGCAGCTCTCGGCTGGCGAGAGCGCTAATCCAGCCCCGCCTCTTTAGGACGGGGCCGATTTGACGGCGCCCTTAATTCCTTGGCTATCAGGTCGCGTCCTGCTCCCCTTCTTGCATGATCTCGGGGCGCAACTCTATGCCAGCATCCTTGATCTTTTCACGCGTCCTCTGGCCCGACTGCGGCACATACAGAACGCCAAGTGTCCACCCAACACAGGCCCCTACAAAGAAACCGATGACGAACATCAACCTTTTCATCTAAACACCTCCCCTTTCCAGCAACACGATCTGGAGAATCACTGCAAAGTCTCCAGACGCTCCAGAAGCATATTCCGGCGCTCCGTATAATCCTCGACCTTGTCCCGCTCATTCTGCACCACGTGTCCAGGCGCCTTGGTCACAAAATCTTCATTGGCCAAGAGCCCCTGGGCCCGGGCGATCTCCGCATCCAACTCCTCGACCTCGGATTGGATGCGCGCTGTCTCCTTTTCCAGATCGACCAGGGCCTCCAACGGCAGATAGCACTCGTAGCCGCCCAACATCAGGGCCAACGCCCTCTCCGGCGCCTCCACGAGACTTTCCTGTATCCTCAGTTGCCCTCCGTCAATGCGCGCCAGGGCCTGAAGCGTACCGCTCTGCTCGCGAAGGAAGGGGGTATTCTCTCCAGCGGCGATGATGGCCGCAATGCGTCGCCCATGCTCCACGTGATACTCGCTGCGCGCGTTGCGAATGCCACGCACCAGTTCCATGAGTCCCTCCACCTTTTCCTCGGCCTCCGGATCCCGCTCGCCCTCCTCCGGCCAGGAGGCCACAATGAGTGCCTCACCCCGGTGGGGCAGATACTGCCAGATCGCCTCCGTCACAAAGGGCATGTAGGGATGCAGCAGCCGCAGGCAGCCCTCCAGCACGTACACGAGCACGCGCCTGGCCTCGTCCGCTGCCACCTCGTCCTCACCCCAGAAGCGCACCTTGGTCATCTCAATATACCAGTCGCAGTATTCGCCCCAGATGAAATCGTACATCTGCCGCCCCGCCTCGCCCAACTGGTAGGCCTCTATAAGACGGGTCACCTCCTCCACGAGCCGATGGTAGCGGCTGATGATCCAGCGATCCGCCATGTCCATATCCGTCGTGGGATTCAGCGCGCCGGCGGGCGGGACATAGTCCTGGACATCATCCTCCAGGTTGCCCAGCACATAGCGCGCGGCCTGCCATATCTTGTTGCCAAAGTTCCGGTGGGCCTCCACACGGTCGGGCGACAGTCTCATGTCGTTGCCCGGCGTGGAGCCGGTGAGCAGGGTGAATCGCAGAGGATCCTGACCGTACTCGTCGATCATGTACAGGGGATCGTAGCGCCAGGCATCGGGCATAGACTTGCTGATCTTTTCCCCGTCGTCGTTGCGCACCAGGCCGTGCAGGTAGACGGTATGAAAGGGCTCCTGGCCAGTCAAGTGGACGCCCAGCATGATCATGCGCGCCACCCAGAAGAAAAGGATGTCATAAGCCGTCTCCATGACCGAGGTAGGATAAAAGTAACTCAGATCCTCCGTTTCCTCCGGCCAGCCCAGCGTAGAAAAGGGCCACAGGCCCGAGGAGAACCAAGTATCCAGCACGTCCTCTTCCTGGTGCAGATTCTCGCTTCCGCATTCAGGGCACGCCGTAGGATCCTCGCGCGCACAAATCTCGGCGCCACATTCCTCACAATACCAGACGGGAATGCGATGGCCCCACCAGAGCTGGCGCGATATGCACCAGTCGCGGATATTCTCCATCCAATTGTAGTATATCTTGGTAAAGCGCTCGGGGATGATGCGAATGCGCCCCTCGCGAACGGCCTCCAAGGCCGGCTCGGCCAAAGGCTGGATCTTGACGAACCACTGGGTGGAGATGCGAGGCTCCACGATGGTACCACAGCGCTGGCAGTGCCCCACAGAGTGGCTATAGTCCTCTATCTTGACCAGATCGCCCAACTCGCGCAGATCCTCTACCAGGTTCTCACGGCACACAAAGCGATCCTGACCCTCATAGGGACCGGCCTCCTCGTTCATGGTCATATCATCGTTCATAACGTTGACGAACTCCAGATCATGCCGCTTGCCCATGGCATAATCCGTCGGATCGTGGGCCGGCGTCACCTTGACGGCGCCTGTGCCGAATTCCATGTCCACGTCCTCATCGGCGATAACGGGGATGAGGCGATCCACAAAGGGGACTCGCACCTCCATGCCCACCATGTCCGCATATCGCTCATCCCCGGGATTAACGGCCACCGCCGTGTCGCCCAGCATGGTCTCCGGGCGCGTGGTGGCTACAGTGATAGAGCGCTTGTGATCCTCCGTCCAGTAGCGGACGTGCCACAGGTGCGAGGGTTCCTCCTTGTGCTCCACCTCCAGATCGGAGATAGCCGAGCCGCATCGCGGGCACCAGTTTATCAGATAGGCCCCCCGATAGATGAGCCCCTCCTCATAAAGCCGTACAAAGGCCTCGCGCACGGCCCTGGACAACCCCTCGTCCATGGTGAATCGCTCCCTGTCCCAATCACAGGAGACGCCCAAACGGCGATGCTGCTCCGTGATGCGGTCCTGATAGGTATCCTTCCACTCCCACACCCGCTCCAGGAACCTTTCGCGTCCCAGGTCGTGCCGCGAAAGGCCCTCCTTTTCGAGCTCTCGCTCCACCACGTTCTGCGTGGCGATGCCCGCGTGATCGGTGCCCGGAACCCACAGAGTAGGATCCCCCTTGAGGCGATGGTAGCGGATCAGGCAGTCCTCTATGGAGGAGACGATGGCGTGTCCCAGATGAAGGGCTCCCGTCACGTTGGGGGGCGGCATGGCGATGACAAAGGGCTTCTTGTCAGGATCCCTATCTGGCTTAAAGTAGCCCTGCTCCTCCCACCAATCGTACAGAGGTTCCTCTAACGCCACATCGAACGTCCTGCCCATCTCCTCTGGCAACGGCGGCTTTTGTGTCATCTCGTTTCCTCCATCCTCTCGATCTGCGCAAGCAAAATAAAAAGCTCCTTTCGTCATCAGAAGACGAAAGGAGAATATCCTTCGTGGTACCACTTCATTTCGGCGGCTATGACGCAAAGACGCATCACCTCCGCCCTCAATGCGCTGTAACGGGCGCGCCCGACGCCCCTATTCGGTCCTGAAACCTTTCAGTTGCGTGGCTCCCAGGCGACCTTCGACGCCGTCCGCTGCGAGGGCTTTCAGCCGATGACCCCCTTCTCTACCAGCTCGCGCGCGCCTACTCCTCCCGTTCTTCGCCGTTGGCGGTATGAAATTCACTTCATTTATATTATAGCACATTTCTGCGGATTGGCCAACTCGTGATGGTAGATGAGCGCCACCGCCGTGTGTTTGCAGCGCGTCCATCTTTGACAGCAAAGGCCACCGGCCATATAATGTGGCTGAATCGTGAATAAAGGAGCAAAGAGTGACGAGCGGCACAGACGGTATGCTTGTTCTAGAGGGCGCTCAGTCCTGTCCCGTATGATCATCACGCGGTGTCCTGGGCGCCAAAGCCCTGGCATCCTGCTTCTGAGGTAAACTGTGTGAACGCCGTGGGCACTTTTTCACGGCGTTTTTCGTTTGGGCCACACTATCCAGCGGACATCAAAGAGGACGAGAAACGAATTATGACGATCCAAGCGTTCGTGTTCGATTGTGGGGGCGTTCTGCTTCGCGACGGTGACGCGCGTATCTACAAAAAGTGGGCGGAGCGCCTGGGATTGACCCCTGAGGAATTAGGGCAACGACTTTGGCGTGGTCAGGTACGGGGGCTGGCCGAACGGGGCCAGATAACGGACGAGGAATTCTGGCAGCGGGTTGGCGCGGAATTGGGGCTCAATGAGGAAGCTGAAATCGCGGCCCTCCAAAGGGAAATGTGGGATGCGTGGGTCGTGGACGAGGAGGTGCTTCGGCTTATCGACCGCCTTGACGTGCGCTTTCGCCTTGCACTGCTCAGTAACGCCACCGATGCCCTGGAGGGCGCGCTGTGCGACCGTTATGGCGTCGATGATCGCTTCGAGACCATCGTCACCTCCGCGCGCGTGGGCATGACCAAACCCGAAGAGGGCATCTACCGGGAAGTACTGGACCAACTACAACTGGAGCCCCAGGAGGTCGTCTTTGTCGACGACCGGGCGGAGAACGTCATCGCCGCTTCGGCCCTGGGCATGCATATCATCTGGTTCGTGAACTCCGCAGAGTTGGAAAGACAGCTCCAGGTATATCTCTCCAAGGAGTGAAGTGCTTTACGTATCGAATCTGAGCAAGCGGTACGGCGACAATCTTCTGTTTGACAATGCGCACTTTGTCATCAATGAGGGACAGCGGGTGGGATTGGTGGGCCCCAACGGCTGCGGTAAGACTACCCTCATGCGCATCCTGGTGGGTGAGGAAGCCCCTACCGAAGGAAACGTACGCTGCGAGGTTCCGAGCGGGCGCGTGGGCTATCTCCCCCAGGCCCTGTCCTGCTTCTTCTCGATGAACCCATCAACCATCTGGACATTCCCTCCCGGGAAAAGTTCGAGAAGGCTCTGGCCGCCTACAACGGCACCGTGCTGGCCGTCGCCCACGACCGCTACTTTGTCAAGCGCTTCGCCACGGCCATATGGCATATCAAAGATCAGCGCATAAGGCGCTACGTGAATCTAGAAACTATGCACAGGGGCACAGGCTGAGGCGGTAAATGCAGATCCCCGGGGGGTTGCGGAACAAATCGGCCATTCTCCACGTCCTAGAATAAGAGCAGAGTCGTGATGTCGAGGAGAGACGACAGCGGTATGCCATCCCACGACAGGAAGAACGATCCGCCAAATTCGGCGAGAAATTCCATCTGGGAACCCCTTCCCCCGGTCCGTGAGACGCTGACTGGCAGCCAGAAAACAGGCCTGGGACGTCTCATCCTGCGCAGCGTGGCGCTGGGGCTGGTTACCGTCCTCTTTCTGACGCTGTTGGCCATGGGATCAGCGCTGGGAGTGTACGCCTACTATGGCGCGTCGCTTCCCTCCCCTCGTGAGCTTTATGAACGAACCACGCCCTTCAAGAGCACCAAGATCTATGACCGCCATGGGGAACTGCTGTTCGAGATATTTGACCCCTTGGGAGGAAGGCGCACTCTGGTGGACATGGACGATATTCCCGGCGTGGTCGTGGAGGCCGTGGTGGCCACCGAGGACGCCACCTTTTTTTCCAACCCCGGCGTCAGCCCCCTAGCCATCGCTCGTGCCCTCTACACCGATCTGCATGAGGGGGAGATCGTGCAAGGGGGAAGCACCATCACCCAGCAACTGGTCAAAAACCTGTTTCTGACCAACGAGCGCAAGCTCTCGCGCAAGGTGAAGGAGACCATTCTCTCCGCCGAGATCACAAGGCGCTATTCTAAAACCGAGATTCTGGAGATATACCTGAACGAGGTCTATTTTGGCAACTTGGCATATGGCATAGGGGCGGCGGCGGAGACCTACTTTGGCAAGGAGGTGGAGGATCTAAATCTGGCCGAGGCGGCTCTCCTGGTGGGTCTGCTGCAATCCCCCGCACGATATGATCCCTACACCAATCCTGAAGCGGCCCTGGTCCGGCGCAGGACGGTGCTGCGGTTGATGCGCGAGGAGGGGTACGTTACGCAGGCGCAGTTCGAGGCGGCCAACGCCGAACCGCTCGACTTGCAGCCCCAGGAGATCGTCATGAAAGCGCCGCACATGGTGATGCACGTCCGTCAAGAATTGGAGGACCTCTATGGCACGGAGCGGCTCTATAATGGGGGTCTCCAGGTCTACACGACACTTGACCTGCAAACGCAGCGTCTGGCAAAGGAGATCGCCCAGAAGCACATCGTGGATTTATCCAAGCGAGGGGCGACGAACGCCTCCGTCGTGGTTATGGATCCCTACACCGGACAGGTGCTGGCCATGCTGGGCAGTGTGGATTTTTACGACCGGAGCATAGATGGCCAGGTGAATGTGGCAACGACGCTGCAGCAGCCCGGTTCCGCGATCAAGCCCTTCACCTACCTCGCCGCCCTGGAGCAGGGGTGGACCGCTGGCACCATGCTCATGGACGTGGAGCAATCCTTCCCCGACGGGGCCAATCCTCCTTACAAGCCGACCAACTATGACCACGAAGAATGGGGGCCGGTATCCCTGCGTACTGCCCTGGCTTGCTCCCGCAACATCCCCGCCGTCTACACCTTGCACCAGGTTGGGCTGCCGGCACTGTTGGAGGTGACCTCTCGTCTCGGCATCCGCTCCCTCGACCGCGAAGACTATGGTCTTTCCCTCACGCTGGGGGGCGGCGATGTCACCTTGCTGGAGATGACCGCCGCCTATGGCGCACTGGCCAATGGGGGGCGCCGCGTCACACCGCAGACCATCCTCTATATCACGGATCAGCAGGGAGATGTGGTCCTACCCGAAGCCACCCCCAAGATGCCCCAGGTCATGGATCCCCGCCATGCCTATCTCCTCACAGACATCCTGGCGGACAATGAAACGCGCGCCCGGGCTTTTGGCTCCAACAACCCTTTGATGTTGTCCTTCCCCTCGGCGGCCAAGACCGGCACCACCAACGACTATCGCGATAGTTGGACCATCGGTTACACGCCAAGGCTGGTCACGGGCGTCTGGGTCGGCAACAGCGACAACACGCCCATGGACGGCCTCTCTGGGACCAAGGGCGCGGGGCTCATCTGGCACGATTTCATGGAGGCCGCGCTGGGCTCAGAGCCGCAACCCGACTTTTTGCGGCCCGAGGGATTGGTAGAGGTAGAGGTCTGTCCTATATCGGGCCAAAAGCATACAGAACTCTGTCCGCCGCCGCGACGAGAGCTCTTTTTGGAGGAAAATGCCCCCCCGCTATGCACCGTGCACAAACGGCTCAAGGTGTGCAAGATCACGGGCAAGCTCGCCACCCAGTTCTGCCCCGAAGAAAGTGTGGAGGAAAAGGTGTATGAAGATTATGGCCCCGCATGGGACGAATGGGCGCGAGAACAGGGGCTCGATGTGCCACCACGGGAGATGTGTGACTTACACAACGCACCCGCTCGCGTATCCTTGAACCCCTTTTCCGGGCCTCTAGAGGCCATCGTCGAGGTCCGTGGCTCCGCCGAGGCTCCCGACTTTGGCTACTATGTCGTCGAGCGAGGGGTGGGATCCGACCCCGAGCGATGGCGGCGAATCACACCAGAGATAAAGGCGCAGGTGACGGATGGCGTCCTGTGCCGCTGGGATACGCACGGCTTGGAGAATGGTACCTACACCCTGCGTCTGGTAGTGGCCGATAGGCACGGACATCTCTACGAAGCACGCGAGGTAGTGAGCCTGGAAAATGCCACGCCGACGCCCTCGCCCACTGTCAGTCCTACACCTTCCATGACCTGTACAGCAACAAGAGAGCCCACGCCAACCGCCAGTTGGACGCCCACGCCCACGGACAGCCCCACGGCATTGCCCACGGCGACGGCCCTTCCCACCTTTACATGGACGCCGACTCCTGTGCCGTCCAGCACGCCTTCAACGACGTCCACGCCATCGGCAACGCCCAGCCAGACGCCCACCAACACGCCCAGGCCACCCACGGCTACCGCGACGTTCAGCCTCTATCCATAGCCCCCACGGCAACAGAGCCCCACAGTGAAAAGTTAGCCCGAGGCCAAAAGGTGATAGGGTGACAGTTCCGTCTACACCCGTTGTCCCATCCCCCGCATGATCAAATGACCACCAGCATAGAAGGAGCAAGTGGCAGCGCGGGGAGGCAGCATTCCATGTGTTTCTCTGCGCGACCGGGCTACGGCAGATAGATCATGGGATTTCGGCGCACGCTGTTCTTGATAATCTCAAAGTGTAGATGCGGCCCCGTAGAATGCCCCGTGGTGCCACAGTGGCCAATGAGCTGTCCCTTGGATACAGAGGTACCTACCTCCACGAAATGGGCATTGAGGTGGGCATAGAGAGTCTGGTACCCGTTGCCGTGATCGATGATAAGCATGCGACCATAGCCTACGTCGCTGTACTGAGCCACAGCCACATAGCCCGAATCGGCGGCCACGATGGGCGTGCCCCGAGGCGCTCCAATATCTATGGCTTGATGCCCCGACCAGAACTTTTGCGTGATATAGCCGCTCATGGGCCAAGCAAACGTGCCCGTTCCCTTTTCGGCATCTGCGGGGATGGCCCCCTCGTAGGCAACCACGTGTCGTGGCACGTAGGGCTTGACCCCACCGGGAATGATCAATTTGTCGCCTTGCTGCAGTTCATAGGGGGCGTCCAGGTCGTTGCCCGCATAGCTCGTGATGGCCGATGGGTCCACCTTGTACTCTTGGGCGATGTCCTCCACGGTTTCGCCCTTGGCTACCGTATGGTACGCGCCATCGACGGGGAGAATGTTCAGCGTCTGGCCGAGGCGGAGAAAGTCGGGATTGTCGGCCAGATCCTCGTTCCCCCACAGGATACTGTTACCCTCCAGGCCGAACTTTTGCGCGATGCCCAGCACCGTATCCCCCGGCTGTACCGTATAGGTGAATACGGAGGTTTGCACCTCTCGCTGGGGCTCTCCCATGGGCAAGGACTCGCGCATGACACGCGCTGTAAAGGGCACCGGCCTGCTGTCCAGATAGCGGGAGTTTGTTACCGCGGCCACATTCTCAAAGGTGACATTGCCCCCTGTGGCCGCAGATATGGCATTCAGGGAGATTACAGGCCTGCCCAAGGGAGAGTGAAGATCTCTTGGCCCCACATCATAGACTGCGAATACCAAGAGGATGATCAAGAGAAGATGCGCAAGGCCCTGCAGAGGACGCGGAAGCTGTGCGAATGTCCTTCGGATGCCCTCAAGGAGAGAGTGTACTGAGGGCGTCTCGTCTGTGGCGTGGCTGCTTCCCGAGGATGTCACGTCCATCTTCCCCGCCAACTATGGGCTATGGTTGATGCAGGGTGTCCAGGAAATCGGCGTTAGAACGCGTTTTGCGAAGTCGGTCAAGGATGCCCTCCATGGACTCCAGCGATCCCACCTGATCGATCATGCGTCGCAGCGTCCATACCCGATTAAGCACTTTGGGATCCAGCAACAATTCCTCGCGCCGCGTGCCGGAGCGTTGAATGTCGATAGCGGGGAAGATGCGCCGCTCCGCCAAGCGCCGGCTGAGATGGAGTTCCATATTGCCCGTTCCTTTGAACTCCTCATAAATGATATCGTCCATGCGGCTGCCCGTATCCACCAGGCACGTGGCAATGATGGTCAAGCTGCCGCCCTCTTCAATATTCCTAGCCGCGCCATAGAACTTTTTAGGGGGATAGACGGCTGCGGGATCAATGCCGCCGGACAATGTCCTCCCGCTGGGGGGCACGATAAGGTTATAGGCACGGGCCAGCCGGGTGAGGCTGTCCATGAGAATGACCACGTCCCGTCCCATCTCCACGAGACGTTTCGCACGCTCGAGCGTAATCTCGGCTACACGTGTGTGTGCTTCTACCTTCTCATCAAAGGTGGAACTCACCACCACCCCCTCGACGGATCGCTCCATATCCGTCACCTCCTCGGGTCGCTCCCCGATGAGCACCACCAGCAGTTCCACGTCGTTATAGTTGCCCGTGATACCGTTGGCGATCTGTTTGAGGATGGTGGTCTTGCCCGCCTTGGGCGGAGAGACGATCAAGCCGCGCTGCCCCCGACCAATGGGAGCCAGCATATCGATGAGGCGCGTGGCGAACACGTCGGGCCTGGTTTCCAATTTGAACTGCTCCTGAGGGAAAATAGGCGTCAAATCGGTGAAATGCACCCTATCTTTGGCCTCTTCGGGATCCACGCCGTTGATGGCCTCCACGCGCAGAAGCCCATAGTACTTTTCCGACTCTTTTGGCGGCCTCACCTGCCCCAGCACCATATCTCCTGTTCGCAGATTGAAACGGCGAATCTGAGATTGGGAGACATACACGTCTCGGGAGCCAGGCAACATATGATCACGACGTAGGAAACCTATCCCATCGGGGATGATGTCCAGGACGCCACCGCCAAACGAATACCCCTTCTTCTCGGCCTTTTGTTCCAGGAGCCGGAAGACGAGGTCCTGTTTGTTCAGGCGACTATAGCCCACGATTTCCTCTTCACGGGCCATGTCCTGCAGTTCGTCCATCGTTCTGCTTTCGAGTTCAGCGATATCCACTTTTCACTCCATCAACTGGTCTGGGGAAATACAAAATAGGGTGGCAAGTTCAAAGAAGTACACAAACACGAAAAAGGCGCCTCAAATGGAAGATAAAAACAATCGGGGTGATCAATATCATGAAGCAACTACTTCGTATACGCCAGCCCGCACCCTCGGCACGAGCTTGCTGCTAACTGGAGACATTATAGCATCAGCAAATAGGCGTGTCAAATTCTGGTTTCAGCACTTCGTTCCATTGTACTATACCCGGTTCTCCTACAAGGGGCTCCTGGTATCACAAAAGTGTATATTATGGTCGGCATGATCGACACATACGCATCCGGATATAGTCATTGGCCAGTTCTGACATCAATAGAAGGAACGAACTTGACGGATGAACATAGACAGACGGAGATGGGGCTCAGCCGCGACTTGGGCTGTTCGACCCCGTGATGACCGGTGTCGGGGCCATGCCTGGTGCGACGATATTCGCGCTGACGGGGTTGGTGACGTTCCCGAGCAACTGGCCGTCAGGACCTAGGTCCGGCCGCCTTTCCAGATGATCAAGGGGCGCTTGGTCGTTCTCAGGGATCATGCGCGTGAGATCGATCACCACACGCCGGGCACCAAGCGATAAGGTACATCTTGGATATAAGCCTCATAGCCCCCCAACTCTTCCTTGAGCGTCTCGTCTTCCCGAATCGTGCGGATCACCGTGAGTGCTATCACCAGCACGCTTGGAATCAACGCCCAGGGCGACCCCAGGGCGACGGGGGAGGCCAGCTCAAAGAGCGTGGTACCCGTGTAGCCCGGATGCCGCACGTAACGGTAAGGGCCGCCGGTAGCCACAGCATGGCCTCTGTCCTCCTGCATGCGCACGACCATGGAGAAAAAGGGATTCGCTGTCATGGCCCAGGTCTCAAGGGCGTATCCCCCGGCCGCCATCAGGAGGGCGACGACCTGGAATCCCAAGGCGATCTCGGGCTTCCAGCCATAACGTATATCTAGGCCGGCCACGGCATGCTTGGCGATGGTCACCACGCCGATGATGCTGAGCAACACGAGGTCCCAGCCCTTGGCCTCCTTACGGCGCGTGGCGCGCTCGACGAGGAGTTGTGGGTTCTTGGGTATGAGAAGGATGGCCTGAGCGACAACCCACACGGCATAGAGGGCCACCAGGGCCCAGCCCATGGTCCAATCCAGGCGTCCCGCTGGCCAGAACAGCGTCACGGCCACGAATACGACGCCAAAGGTCTCCCTGATGAGCCAGCGAATGACGCCCCACCTCGTCTCGGGTTGGAGCATCGATTCTTTGGAAGCACTGTTGACTTTCATCTTTTTCTTTCTCCCATAGTATCCCCTGCGATTCGGCGACCACGCAATACGGCTTTGCGACCGCACAATGGGTCTCCCTCACAACGCAATCATAACGCGGCATCCCCCGGAGTGCAACGTATCCGAGATTCGGTGCGCTGGCCGGCTGGCAATCGACCACTAACACGCGCATCGCCGCCAAAAACGCGGCGTTGAAAGCGGGACGTGAGTATGGTATAATTCGATCAAGATGGGAATTGTTACCCGTCTGGTTGGCTGTCCTGGCCAAAAGGGTCATAGTATCGATATGCTGGTGATAATTCAACATTAGAAGGAGGACATCATGGCGCGCGGATACATGGGCAAAATCCTGAACGTCAATCTCACCACGGGAGAGATCGAGGAGGAAACGCTTGATGAGGAACTCTGTCGGGAGTATATCGGGGGCTATGGCATTGGTGCCAGGCTTCTTTACGAGCGCATCCCCGTTGGTGCCGATCCCCTGGGGCCTGACAACATCCTTGGCCTGTTGACAGGGCCGCTAACGGGGACACCGGCCGTCATTGCCTCCCGTTTTGTGGCCGTGGCCAAATCCCCCAAGACGGGAGGGTGGGGCGACGCCAACTGCGGTGGGTTCTTTGGCCCCCATCTCAAATTCGCCGGCTTTGATGGCATACTGTTCAGCGGCGTCGCCCACACGCCGGTCTATCTGCTCATCGACGAGGGGGAGGCCGAGCTTTGCGATGCTTCGGATCTGTGGGGCATGGGCGTCACGCCGCTGGAGGACGAGCTCAAGGAACGCCACGGCGAGGACGTAGAGATCGCATCCATCGGCCCGGCGGGGGAAAGTCTGTCGCTGATGGCTGCCATCATGAACGACAAGGAACGGGCCGCCGCACGCTCCGGGCTGGCCGCGGTGATGGGCTCGAAAAGGCTCAAGGCCGTGGTGGTCAAGGGCAAGATGAAGGTGTCCATGGCCGACCGCGAGGGACTTATGGAGATGAAGCGGGATATCTTGCACAATGCCGGCGGATCGTACGAGAATCTGCACGAAAAGGGCACGGCGGGCATCACCGCGGAATCGGCGCTCAGCGGCGACTCGCCGGTCAAGAACTGGGATGGCGTGGGCGTGGTGGATTTCCCCCCTGAGAAAGCGCACAAGATCGACGGGGCCACCATCGTGGAGATAAAGGGCTACAAGCCCTATGGCTGCTGGGGCTGCCCCATACGCTGCGGCGGCAAGATGCCGCAGCCCGGTGAAGAGTTCCCCCTGGAGCTGAACGACGGCATCGGCCACAAGCCAGAGTACGAGACCCTGTGCATGTTTGGCACCAACCTTCTCAACGACGACCTGCCGTCCATCATCAAGATCAACGAGATCTGCAACAACGCCGGCCTGGACACCATCTCGGTGGGAGCCACCATCGGCTATATCATCGAGTGCTATGAGAACGGCCTCCTCAGCGCGGAGGACGTGGACGGGCTGGAGATGACCTGGGGCAATGCCGAGGCCATTGTGGCCATGACGGAAAAGATCGCCGAGCGCGAGGGCGCAGGCGACCTGTTCGCCGACGGCATCCGTCCAGCGTGGAGGAAGCTGGGCCGCGTGGGCACCGCGTATGCCATCCACGTGGACGGCGAAGAGGTACCCGCCCACGACCCCAAGTTCACGCCGGGCCTGGCCACCACCTACACTCTCACCGCCACCCCCGCCCGCCACACGCAGGGCGGCGAGCTGAATCCGCCCCCTGGCCTGGAGCTTCCGGATGACGCCGAGCCCGTGTACGCTGGCCTGGAGGACAAGTACGTCTACACGGGCAAGGCCGAGACGCATTGGAAGCTGGTAACGGCGGTGGAGGTGGTGAACGCGGCCGGGCTGTGCCTTTTTGGCTGGCTGAGCTATCCGGCCGAGGCTGTACCCGATCAGCTCTCGGCGGTAACGGGCTGGGACTTTGACATGGACAAGGTCTATGAGACGGGCATGCGCATCTACACCATGCGCCACGCCTTCAACCTGCGCGAGGGGCAGAACCCCCTGCTGCGCAACATGCCCGATCGGCTCCTCGGCAAGCCACCCCAGGAGGAAGGGCCCCTGGAGGGGGTGACGGTGGATATGGATACACTGAACAGCGAGTTCCTCGATTTCGTGGGCTGGGATCAGGAGACCACCGTCCCCAGCGCCGACGCCCTGCGCAACCTGGGCCTGGACTTCCTGATAGAGGATATGGAAGAGGTGGAGGGGAAGTTGTAGGGTAGAGACGCAAGATCTGGCGTCTCTACGGACATATCCTACGTAACTGCGCCCCGTCGGGTAACGGCGGGGCGCTTTTTTCGTGTACGGGCGATCTCCCCCGCATGATCCATGCGCACATAGTTTTTTGTAGTATGAGTTCAGGATTATAATAGGGCTCAGTATTGCAGGTCATGCCCATGGAGAGTGGTTTTAGCCGACAGTGGGAGAAGGATGTCTGATCTTGACATAGTAGTCCTCATCAAACAAGTTCCAGAGATGGAGAAGGTAAAATTCGATGTTGAAAAGGGAAGGCTGGATAGAAGTTCGGCAGGCGTGGAGGTAAATCCCTTTGACCTCAACGCTTTGGAACAGGCCGTTAGAATAAAGGAAGACAACGGAGGAAAAGTAACTGCCATGAGTATGGGCCCCTCCCGAGCCGAGTCGGCTTTGCGGGAGGCCCTAGCCAGGGGGGCAGATCGCGCCATTCTCATCTCGGACAGGGCGTTCGCTGGCGCCGATACGTGGGCCACCTCGCTCACCCTTTCGACGGCTATAAAGAAACTGGATGGATTTGATCTGATCATCTGTGGAGAGAAAACGGTCGATAGCGACACGGGCCAGGTGGGCCCGGCGGTGGCCGAATTCCTGAAAATCCCGCACGTCGCCTATGTTACAGAGGTCAAGAGCGCGGACGGGGACGGCCTGACGGTGGCGCAGGATATCTGGGGAGGCATCTACCTCAAGGAACTCAAATTCCCCGGCCTCATCACAGTAACGAAGGACATCAATGAACCACGCCTTCCCACGCTCCAGGATAAGTTGAAATCGAGGAGAGCGACTATAGAGGTGTGGAATATGAGCAAATTTGCCGACGTCCTGGAGCCTGAGGATGTCGGGCTTTGCGGATCCCCAACCAGATTGCGTGCGGTAGAGGATATCATTCCCCAAAGCAAAGAATGTGAGATGCTTGAGGGGGACACCTCAGAAGCCGTGGAGAAGCTCGTCTCGGGACTCAAGACCTTGGAGATTGTGTGAATGGTAGACGCATACAAGGGAGTTTTGATTCTCGCGGAGCAGAATGAGGGGGAATTGCATCCCATTTCCTATGAGCTTTTGAACGTGGGGCGCACCATTGCGGACAAGCTAGGAACGGAGCTTTGGGCAGTTCTGCTAAGCCCCAACCGGTGTGCAGCCGAGGAGCTAATCTACCGCGGGGCCAGCAAGGTCTTTTTCTATCAAAGCCCTTCCTTCGGCCATCCGGACGAGATCGTCTACAAAGAGAACCTGGTGACCTTGGTCAACGAGGAGAAACCAGAAGTCCTCCTGATAGGAGGCACCAATTTCGGCAGGTCCTTGGCTCCCAGATTGCAGGCTGCTTTGCACACCGGTCTCACGGCGGACTGCACCGGTTTCGATGTGAATGAAGACGGCAAACTGATCCAGATAAGGCCCGCCTGCAGCGGCACGCTTCTCGCGCAGATAGTCAATGCTAGATATCCGCAGATGGCCACCGTGAGGTACAAGGAGTTCGACGAGGCGCCAAGGGACCCTGGCAGAGAGGGCACAATAGTCCAAAAGCAAGCCGACGTGCCGAACTTTACCGGAGTCAAGACGCTGGGGAAATTAAAGTCGAAAGAAGTGGATATCACAGAAGCGGAGGTTGTCGTCTCCGGGGGGAGGGGGTTGAAGGACTCAACGGATTTTGCGCTCCTGAAAGAACTGGCAGACCTGCTCGGTGGAGTCGTTGGGTCTAGTAGACCTCTGGTAGATGAGGGATGGATAGATAGATCGCATCAGGTGGGTTACAGCGGTAACAGGGTGAAGCCAAAGCTCTACATTGCCTGTGGGATCTCGGGGGCTCCCAATCACCTGGCCGGAATGAAAGAGTCAGCGGTCGTGGTAGCCATCAATACGGACCCCTCCGCGCCCATCTTCAAAGTAGCGGATTATGGAATCGTCGGGGATTTATATGAAGTGGTTCCCGAACTCATAGATCAGATTAAGGAAGGACAAGGATGAAAGCGCAGATAATTGAGGATTTGCGATCTATAGTGGGAGAGGATTGGGTGGTGGACAGCATTGATCAGATAAGAGATTATCTGGTCGACGAAACGGCCCAGCCATCCTGTCCGGAACCCAGCACCGACGTCGTGGTTGTCAAGCCAGCGCGGGCCGACGAGATCTCTGAAGTTCTAAAGTTGGCTAACAAAGAGGCTGTGCCAGTTGTTCCCAGGGGAGGAGGGACAGGGCTTTGTGCGGCTGCCGTGCCCACCGAACCCAGCATACTCGTCTCTCTGGAGAGGCTGGATAGTATCTTAGAAGTGGACGAGAATAACTTGACCATCACGTGTGAGGCCGGGGTGACCCTGGGAGAGATGATTGAGCGAGCAGAGAGAACGGAATCGCTCTTCTTTCCTCTACGCCCAGGAGATCAAGCCGCGCAAATAGGCGGACTCGTCGCAGCGAACGCCGGGGGCGCCAGGGCCGTACAACATGGCGTGATGAGGAATCACATAAAAGGGATTGAGGTGGTTCTGCCTACAGGAGAGATAACGGAACTGGGAGGGAAGGTTCTGAAGAATAACACGGGCTATGACCTGATGCATTTGATCATAGGCAGTGAGGGTACATTGGGAATCATAACCAAGGTCACTCTCCGATTATACCCGAGGCCTAGGGCAAGTTTTAGCTTGATCATACCCTACGAGAAGCGAAGTGATGCCATAAGGACGGTGCCAGAGATCCTCCAGCACGGTATTATCCCACTGGCCATAGAATATGTGGAAAGGGATCTGATAGAAGAATCGGCCGAGCATCTCGGCGAAAAGTGGCCAGCAAAAGAGGGTAACGCTTATCTGTATATCATCGTGACCGGTGCCGACGAGGACGCGCTGTACGCTGCAAGTGCAGAGATAGACCAAATCTGTCAATCCCACGGTGCCCTTGGGACCTTGGTGGCCGAGAAAAAGCGGGAGCAGGATAGGATTTTGGATATCCGGGGCAACATCTACACTTCGCTAAAGGCCGATACGGCAGACATTCTGGATGTAACGGTTCCCCTCGCCAATATCGGGAGGCTGATGGACAAAGTAGACGAGATCGCTGAGGAATTCGACGCTACTATCCCCATGTATGGTCATGCCGGGGATGGGAACTTGCATCCGCACATCATGAAGATAGATGGCGAGGCTCCTCCCTACCTGGACGAGATCAGGGAGGAGATCTACAAAAAAGCGATCGAACTCGGTGGCTTCATTACGGGGGAACACGGAATAGGTAAAACGAGAATCAAGAACCTGCCTCTGCTGGACGAAAAGCAGGTTGAGTTGATGCGAGGGATCAAAAAGGTTTTTGATCCCAACAACAT
>JAYENT010000083.1:0-9831 GCA_034722245.1 Chloroflexota bacterium | reverse complement strand
CTTCGCGCTACAACTGAGAAATCGCAACGCGTCTTCCTCCCCATCTGTAACCGAACTTATACCTCATTGTAACCTTCCTGTAACCTTCCTCCGCTATACTTCTAAGAGGTGCTGGGTGAGCGGCTTCAGGCCGCGTCGCCAGAGCCGGATGGGTAGCAAAAGTGTAATAAATTATATACCTTCTCGTAACCTAATTGTAACTTTCATGTGCTATACTGTCCATGCATTAATGTAATGTAAAGGTAGGTATAGCCTGCCACTGATGAGGGATAGGGTACCGGGAGGCCGTTGCTCCACGGTAGGGGTAGGATGAAGGAGGAAACGATGAAATTGGACTTGAAGAGGGTTTCGAGACTTGCCTTGGTCGCGACGATGCTGGGGGTAGTACTGCTGCTAAACTTGGGGGGGCCTGGTTTAGCCGCCGCAGGCGCCATCTGGACCACAGACTCGAGCTGCACAGTCGTCAACAAGAACCACTATGATTACAAAGACGAGGTGCACCTGAATGGCGGTGGGGGCGGAACTGGGTCCGCACTCCCCGATGGCCTGTACTACGTCCGGGTGACTAACTCGAGCGGCAATGTGTTGCTTGGAGAGACTCCGAGTGAGGACTATCGCATTGAGGTGAGCGACGGCTACATGGGAGGCGCCCCTGACGCATGCTACAAAGTCTGGTGGTGGGTGAAGGATAAGTATGGTAATTGGGGCTACGAGTCCTCTAAGAATGGGGTATACAAGATTGCTGTAAGCACAGATCCCACCTTCTCTAGCGGCACGTACAAAAGTGACAACTTCCACGTGCTGTACGGGGAGCCGCCGACGATCACGTGTCCGGAGGATGTGGATCTGGGGTGCAACCCGGCGGATACAAATCCCGCCACGACTGGCGAACCTACAGTGACGGGCTCATCGGTGACAGTGACATACAGCGACGAAACATCGACAGTTGGGTGTGTGACGATGATCGTGCGGACGTGGACGGCGACGGACGAGTTCGGGAACACGGTGACGTGCGAGCAGACGATCACGTACACGACGGACGAGACGGCGCCGACCTTTGATAACTGCCCGGCCGACGAGGATCTAGGGTGTAATCCAACCAGTGTGCCATCGCCGCCAGAGGTGACGGCGAGCGACAACTGTGACACGGATGTGGAGGTGACGTACAGCGAGTCGCAGTCGACACAGGAGTGTGTGACGACAATTGTGCGGACGTGGACGGCGACGGACAACTGCGAGAACACGGCGACGTGCGAACAGGTGGTGACGTACACCACGGACGAGACGCCTCCAGAGATCACGTGTCCGGCGGATGTGACAGTGTGTGCTGGCGAGAGCGTAGATCTGGGACAAGCGACGGCGACTGACAACTGTGATCCCGATCCTTCGATAACCAACGATGCACCGGCCAGCTTTCCGTTAGGGAGTACGACGGTGACCTGGACCGCAGAGGATGCTTGTGGTAACACCAGCGCCTGTCAGCAAACGGTGACGGTGGAGGAGTGTGACATCGTACTGACCAAGGGACCGGATCAGACGGTGTGTCCTGAATCCAACGTCTCTTTCACCATTGAGGTCAAGAACACCAGCGGGGTCGAGCTGACCAATGTGGAGGTTACCGATAGCCAATGCCCCGACTGCGATATGTCTATAGGCGCTCTGGCAGTTGGCGGGAGTTATAGCTACGAGTGTATGTGCAGTAGTGGGGCCACGGATTTCAGCAACACCGCCTCTGTGACAGCGTTGACGCCCAACCAGACTCAGGTAGGCGACAGTGACAGTGCGACCGTAACGGTGTTGGATTGTCTTGAGGATGGCTGGCACGACACGGGGCAGACACGCTGGGTAAAGGTTGACGAGTGCACGGAGAAGGAACAGAAGGAGCAAGAGTATCGCGATTACTACTGCGATCCTGGGCCTCCTGCTCAGTGCATGTACAGTGTGACGGACACCCAGTGGGTGGACACGGGGAACACGCGCCCGTCCCAGGACTGCGACGCCCAGGACGGCTGGTATGATACGACGGATACGCGGTGGGTGTCCACCGACGACCCGTGTGTGGAGAAAGAGCAGAGGAAGCAGGTCTATCGCGACTACTACTGCGATCCTCAGAGCGGTTGTGAGTATGAGGTCACGAATACCCGATGGGTGGATACAGGCAATACGCGTTGGATCTGCACGGAGACGCCGACGGCCACGCCAGAGACGCCGACGCCCACACCTGAGACGCCGACGGCCACACCCGAAACGCCCACGCCGACGAGTACCCCCTATGGCGAACCAGAAGAGACGCCCACCCCAACGTCTGAGCCTGGATGGGAGGAGCAGGCGCTGCAGTTTGGCGCCTTCTGTGACGACGGCGATGGCATCATGACCTGGAAGGACTACTACGAGTGGCCTCTGGGGGCGGTGGAACTGGAGATCTCTTACAGGACACCCGGTGGCGCTAAGAGAACCCTGAACTACTATACGGCTGGCGATGGGCTGACCCAGTGGATCAAGTTCGAGCATCACGAGGTGGCCATCGTGGAGTCCATAAAGGTTCTCGATAGCGATTCGAAGGCGACGATTGCCCTGTACGAGCTCCCATACTGCTACTTCTCGGTAGGGTGCAGCAAAGCGCCGATCTGGTGGGGAGGCCAGGCGGAAGTGGGGTTCCCCGATAGAAAGATCATTGTGGTCTTGCTGGACTGCCAGGAGGTGGTACCCACCCTTACGCCGCCAGCGACAGTTACCACGGGCCTTTATCGAGAGGCATCTTCCGGAGGCAATGGTTTCGCCAGCATTGTCTCTGCGGTGAGAAAGTTTCTCGAGTGGCTCTTCTAGAGTGATCAAGGTCCCTTTCAGAAGGCGCGTTTTCTGGAAGGGACCTTTTCTATGTCTCCGGCTCGTTCCTTTTATGATTATGGCCTCATTGAGCGTTCCGCCACTACATGGATAAGAAGAGACTCCTTGTTGCTATCGTAAGTATCGCCCTGCTCGTTGTTCGCGCTGCGATGGGGTGTCAGACCGTACTACGAAAAGCGGATCAGGAAAGCGGGCTCAGTCAGGCCCCGTTTACAGAGGTGATTCTCCGTTCCCCATCACCGGCTGTGTTATCGAGCGATGCCGTGGTAACCGAAACTCCCTCGCCCACGACCGGGGGGAGGTCGTGCGCAACTGTCGAGATGGAAAGGCCCCCTTCGCCTTCAGCCACAAAGCGTCGGGCATCTCCTCAGCCCTCTCCTGTGACGCCTTCGGAGACGGACGAGACGCCCACTAGAGAGGCGTTTGCTGAGCCGCGCAGCATGTATCTCGGACTTGGTGACATGTTGCTTTTCCAGGGCGAAGGCTTTGCATTTGAGGTGCGCCTGGCCACGGCCGAGGAATTCAAAGAGGGCTATGGCACCGCCTATAGTTCTATCTATATCGATAGGGTGATGCGGGGGAATATCAACCTCTCCATCCATTCCTCGACGTGGGCGGGAGAACCGAATCCCGGTGAGATACTGGTGAGGGCGCATAGTAATGGTACGTTGCAAAAAGGGGACGAGTTACTCTGGAAAAACGAGACCACCGGGGAGGCGCTGGCCCTGATCTTTGTCGGCGCCATGACGGCCATCCCAGAAGGCGAATTCGAGCTGTTCCATGAGCTGCCCGAGGAATTGCGCCTCAAGATCGGTCGAGAGTTCGTCGTCAGCAATCCGAACAGCAAAGCGGCCTACCTGATCGAGAGTGGCCACGTGTTGACCATCGTCACGTGTGATAGTCGACCGGGGCACATGGAAGTCAATGAGGATGGCACCGTCGCGTTTCCTGAGCGGGCAGGGTTTGTCTTCGCCTATTACTAGACGGTGAGCTTCTGTTGCCTCTCGTTCCTCCGCTTTTTACGTCGGTTGACAGCGTTCGATGGCGCACTAGAATATGCCCATCAATTGCCTTCATCATACCATGCAGGAGGAGCAAAAGTGGCATTCCAAGTAGGCATCATCGGCTGTGGGCGGCCTCTCGAAGAGGAGGAGCATACGGGCTTTGGCATGGCCCACGCGCACGTGAGGGGTTATGAGGCCTCTCCCGATGCGGAGCTCGTGGCCTTGGCGGATATCAAAAAAGAGAACGCCGAGGCCTTTCAGAAGGAGCATGGCGGCGAGCGGATCTATACCGACTATCACGAGATGCTGGAGGAGGAAGCCCTCGATATCGTCAGCATCTGCACCTGGCCCCATCTCCACGCCGAGATGGTCATCGCCTGTGCGGAGGCCGGCGTCAAAGCCGTCCACTGTGAAAAGCCCATGGCCCCCACCTATGGCGAGGCCGTGGAGATGGCTCGGGTCTGTGAAGCACGCGGCGTGCAGCTCACGTTCAACCACCAGCGGCGCTTTGGGGCGCCCTTTCGCAAGGCTAAGGCACTGCTCGACGAGGGCGCCATCGGCGACCTGATCCGTCTGGAGGCCTCGTGTTCCAATATGTTCGACTGGGGCACCCACTGGTTCGACATGCTCTTTTTCTACAATGACGAGACGCCGGTGGAGTGGGTCATCGGCCAGATAGAGCCCCGAGGCGGACAAAAGATATTTGGCGTCCCCGTGGAGGGGCAGGGTATCAGCCACTTCAAGTATCGCAACGGCGTCCACGGGCTCATGGTCACGGGCTTTGAGGCCGAGTGGGAAGCCTCCAATCGGCTCGTGGGTACCAAGGGCGTCATCGAGGTGGGCCACAGCCAGGATGTACCTCTGCGCACCTGGGTTGAGGGCCAGGGGGCGTGGCAGGTGGTGGAACTGGAGGAAGGGCTGCACGGCCAGGACTATGTGAAACTGGCCGTATTGGACGTCATCGATGCCCTCAAGACGGGCCGCGAGCCAGAGTTGGCCGCGCGCAAGGCGCTTCAGGCCACGGAACTCATCTTTGCCACCTACGAGTCCAGCCGCAGACGGGGCCGTGTGGACCTTCCCCTGGATATCGAGGATTCACCGCTGCTGTCCATGCTGGAGTCAGGGGAGATGGAGGGCGATTTCCCCGACCTTGCGTGGTGAGATGCCGCCTGCGGCGCCCCCCTAAAGGTCAAGTCGCGGCCACGCAGGGCTAAAGCCGCAGCGCTACCAAGCTGCGCCCGCTCAAGCGGGCTTTGTAACGTGAGCCCAGTGGCTTCAGTCCTGGGCTCCCTCGGGTCTTGTGGGCGGCGTCGCCTATTGCTCCGATACCTCCATCTCTATCCACGCATTCAGAGATTCGCCAGGCTCTAGGATGGTGAGATGGGCCGCCTTTTTGATACTCTGTGTGATGCCATCGTGATCGACACCCAGAGTATCAAACTTCTTGCCTTGGGTATAGAGGTTGTGGGCATCGGTGGAGCAGGATTGGTTCTCAATGCAGAAGAAGGGCTGTCCCGGTGGTGTGTAGATGACGCTGTGGGTGAAAAGTTCTGAGGCCCGCAGGATGATCTTTTTGTCGATGTCGTCATAGTAGATGACCTGGGGATGGTCCGGCTCCAGCCCCCAAAAGACGTCGTCCAGGTCGAGGTCTTCTAGTGACGTGGGTGTGCGGAGGTCAGCTGGCCCTTGCTCCAGATCGAGCAGCCGTCCCGTGGGCAGCAGATCGACGGCTTCCATCCACTTTTTGGCTGGAGAGAGGATGCGCACGCTTTCGCGGGGGCCGATGACGCGAAAGTAGGGATGGATGGCCAGTCCAAAGGGCAACCGCTTATCTTTGCTTTCATTCCGCACAGTAAAGTCCGCGCGCACGCCACTGGGTTTCAGCGTGTAGGTCAATTCCAGCCTATTGCGGATGGGAAACAGTTGATAGATCTCCTTGTCTGGCTGAAAGGAGATCCGTGCCGAGGCCGAGACGCTCTCTTTGGCGGTGACGGGCTCTTCGTACGTCCAGGGCACGTTGCGCACCAACCCATGGATAAAGTTGGGGCCGTCGTTGGGCTCAAAGATATAGGTGTGCCCGTCAAAGGTGAAGGTGGCGTCGCGCACCCTGTTAGGCGTGGGATAGAGGACGGGAGTGCCCAGGAGGATCTGTTCTCCTTGGGATTCTTGTGAGCCGTATAGATAATCCCTCCCGTCGACTTGGAGACGAAAGAGGTTACAGCCCTGGTCGGGACTGAAAGAGAGGGCGCTTTGCTTCACGCCGTCCTCGCTGTGGTACTCCAGTTGTACGACGTGCCATCCCGTTCCGGGATGATCGTACTCGCGATAGCTGCAGGGACACATGATGATCTCCTGGCTTCTTCTATGATTGCGTGTGGGCTGCGGGGGCATTATACTTGACAACAGCCAATTTGGGAATCTAGCCTTTGGGGGCGCGTATGCGTATAGAAGACCTACGAACTGTGGTCGTTCACGTCAACCAGCGTGGCGATTGGGTTTTTGTCCAGGTTCACACCGATGAGGGCATTGTAGGGCTGGGAGAGGCCAGCCACAGCGGGAACGATGCTTTGTTGCTGGCCGTGCTGGGGCAGTACAGAGAGCGCCTTGTTGGGCGGGATCCCCTTCGCATCGAAGAGATATGGCACGAACTTAATAACAAGAATGCCGGGCGCGTGGAGCACACGGCTCTGAGCGGCCTTGAACAGGCTTTGTGGGACGTCATGGGGCAGTCGCTGGGGGTGCCCATTCGCACACTGTTCGGTGGCCCCGTGCGGGAGCGCATACGACTCTACGCCAACATAAACCGGCACGTCACGGATCGCACCGCGGAAGGGTTTGCGCGCGCGGCAGCGCAGGCCGTAAAAGAGGGATTCACGGCCATCAAGATGGCCCCCTTTGATGAGCTGCGGGCGCCTGATCACGTGCGCACGGGCCCCAAGGCTGCCTGGCAACCCGGGGTGGAGCGGATGCGCGCGGTGCGAGAGATCATCGGCGATGGTGTTGAGCTGCTGATTGACTGTCATGGGCGCATGGAGAGCTCTGAGGCCATTCTGGTGGCAGGGGAATTGGAGGATGTAAACCTGTTCTGGTATGAGGAGCCCATACCTCACATCTATACCGATGAACTGGAACGCGTGACCGCCGCCGTGGCCGTGCCCACGGCTTCCGCCGAGAGCGTCTATGCTTTGGAGGGCTTTGCCCCGTTCCTTTGCCGTCCCGTGGTGGACGTGATCATGCCCGACGTGAAGCATGACGGGGGCCTGTTGGAGACAAAGCGCATCGCTGGGGCGGCGCGTATGCGCAAGATGCTGGTGGCTCCCCACAGTCCTTCGGGGCCGGTTTCTACGGCCGCCACGGGGCAGGTCGTGAGCACGCTGACCAATTTCCTGATTCTCGAGTATGCCTGGGGGGAGGCCAACTGGCGCGCCGATCTTCTCGACCCCCCAGAGCGCGTCGAGGAGGGATATCTCCTCCTCTCCGATGAACCTGGCCTTGGTCATCGGCTGAACTCGCGGGTCGTGGAGGAGCACAGGGTGAATGTGGCCAATGACCGCGATTCATCCAAAGTCGTGCCAGATTAACGCAGGGGAAAGAATATGCTCAGAGATTTCTTTGCTTTTCGGAGCAGGCAAGGTAAAATGAGGTGCCTATATTCATCCGATTTGATACTGAGTGGGCAGGGGATGGACGACAATAACGCGTGTCAACAAGAACAAACCTCCTCAGGGTCTGGGAGGGGTGTGATCGATTTCGCCCTCTTTTTTGTGGCTTTGGCAGTCATTGGGCTGGATCAGTATACAAAGCATTGGGTGCGCCAAAATCTTGCCCCTGGTACGTCTTACAACCCCGTTTCCTGGTTGGAACCCATCGTCACCTTGACTTACGTGCATAACACCGGGGCGGCATTTGGACTCTTTCCTGGCATGCAGTACGTTTTCGCCGGCGTCGCCCTGGTGGTCGCGGTGCTTGTTGTGATCTATCACAGGCAACTGACGGGCGATTCCCTGTTTCTTCATCTGGCTTTTGGCCTGCAACTGGGGGGCGCCTTGGGAAACCTCATCGACCGCGTCTTTCGAGGGCGCGTGACCGATTTCATCGATTTTCGCGTCTGGCCCGTGTTCAACGTCGCCGACAGCTCGGTGGTGGTAGGAACGATCCTCCTGGTCTACTACTCCTTCTTTTTGAGCAAAGCGTTCGAACGGGAGGACAAGCCTCTCGATTCCGAAATCGCCCGTGGCCCCTGAGCATCTCCTCTGAATCATGTTCCGTTACTCTCTATCGGTGGATGAGGCCAGTGACGAGCGCCTGGACAAGTACGTAGCCATTCGCGTGCCCGCCCTTTCACGGTCAAAGATACAGCGGCTTATCGAGAGTGGCTATATCCTGGTCAACGGAGAGGTGAAGAAGGCCAGCTATTCACCAGCAGTGGGCGATCTGATACGCGTGCGCGTTCCTCCCAAGAGACCAGACGTCCCGAAGGCACAGGATATCCCTTTGGATGTGGTGTTTGAGGATGACGACCTGCTGGTGGTGAACAAACCAGCGGGATTGGTCGTACATCCAGGGTCTGGGCATCCGTCGGGCACGTTGGTGAACGCGCTGTTGGCTTATCGTCCCGATATAGCGCGGGCGGACGTCAATCCTCAACGGCCAGGCATCGTGCATAGGCTTGACGCGGACACCTCTGGTCTTCTGGTGGTGGCGGCGAACCGGGAGGTTCAAGCGGCGTTGCAGGCGCAGTTCAAGGCGCGCGAGGTGGAGAAACGCTATGTGGCCCTCTTGCATGGGCATTTGACGCCGGCCCACGCAGCCATCGAGGCCCCCATCGGCAGGGATCCTCATGACAGAAAGCGCATGGGCGTTATGCGTGAGGGGCGGTATGCGCGCACCGAGTACACGGTAAAGGAGCATCTAGGAGATTTCACCCTGGTGGAAGCAAGGCCCATCACGGGCCGCACCCATCAACTGCGGGTACATTTTGCCTCCATAGGCTATCCCATCGTTGGCGATGATAAGTATGGCCGTCGTCATGAGCAAATCCGGGTCCCCCGCCAGCTTCTTCACGCGCAGCGTTTGACCTTTACGCATCCTCGCACCGAAGAGCGGTTGACCTTTGAGGTCAAGTTGCCCCCCGATTTCCGCAGTGTTCTGCAGTCTCTACGCGCTGGCGATGAGAAGGGTTCGAGTTAGAGCGAACCCGATGTGAATGATGCGCATCTGGCATGTCCGCTCTGGTGTGTGGTGTATCTATGATGCTAGAGAGAATGCCGTTGACCGCAACTCCTTCCCGACGATAGTCGGCCGCTGTAGAGGCGTCCGGAACTGCGACGTCTTCTCTGCGTTGTAGAAGCCATGTTACCGTGGAGCGAACTGTTCGATGGGCCTTGGGGATTTCTGGGAGAGTCGCATCGGTTCTGGTGAAGCGGGATTTTGCAGGGAAAACTGCAAAATTGATGGGAAAGAACATTTATTCTATTATCCTCGCCATGTAAGTAGTCATAATACTATTTGTAGTATCCTGCCGCCATAGATTCCACTAGGTGTAGTGGTGCCTTTTTGCGCATGGAATTTACGCAAGAAGTCTTGCTAAGCGGCGGCACTTGTACTATAATATACAGGAGATGGGGAGAAGCAGTCCTTGTATGGGAGGCTATCCTTTTGCGCGCACAGCGTGGCGTCGTTTTCCCGTATGCGGTACAGCGAGCGGGTACCTGTAGTGCTGTTTCCACCCTTCAAACGGGGGATGGGAGATTGAAGTAAACGGAGGTAGAGATATGTCGGATGGCAAGATACGTTTGATTCGCAAACGTGATGGTCGCCTCGTTCCCTTTGACCAGGAAAAGATCACCAACGCCATTTTCAAAGCTGCCCAGTCGGTTGGCGGCGATGATCGCGAGCGCGCGGTCTTTGTATCGAATGATGTCGTGCAAATGCTTGAGGAGGAGTTTGGCTCGCGAGCCATTCCGACTGTGGAGCAGAT
>JAYENT010000082.1:0-41179 GCA_034722245.1 Chloroflexota bacterium | reverse complement strand
GCTTTCGGATCTATGGGGAGCGCGTAGCGCTCACCTATTATGTCTGGCCCCGAGATGCTTCGGCCAACTTTGAGGAAACTGCTCTGCGCTTTAGGGTGCTGCCGCTGGCGCGTTTTATGTTTTGAGACGGTCTTGATAGTAAATGCCTTGCCTAGATTTTTGGTGGATGATTTCACATGGCAGAAAACCCATAGTATACTTGAGTTGGTGGATAAGGAAAAAGATGACGAGTGACTCTTCTCTTTTACTGATATGAGGGTGCCATTATAAACGGGGGGGTCCCTTCTAGAAGGAGTTAGTATATATGTTTTTACCCATGTTTAATCCTATGTATTATCTGTTTGCCCTGCCAGCCCTTTTGCTGGGCATGTATGCCCAATATAAGGTGCGTTCCGCATATTCAAAGTATTTGAAGGTGCGCAATCGGCATAACATCACGGGATACGAGGCGGCGCAGCGTCTGCTGAGGATGAATGACCTGCAGGACGTAAAAGTTCGTGAGATACAAGGACAGCTTTCCGATCACTATGATCCCAGGAACAAGACACTGTCCCTATCTCAAAACGTTTCGCGGTCGCCGTCGCTGGCCTCATTGGCCATCGTGGCCCACGAGATGGGACACGCCGTACAAGATCATAAGGACTATATGCCGCTGCGTTTACGCGCGGGGCTCGTTCCCGTTGTGCAGATAGGCTCGTGGCTGGGGCCCATTCTTTTCCTGGCTGGGATGTTCTTGCCCGTAGAAAACCTTTCGCTTGTTGGGCTTTTGCTCTTTTCGGGGACGTTGGTTTTTTCTCTGGTTACGTTGCCTGTGGAGTTCGACGCCAGCCGTCGGGCTGTGGCCATGTTGAAAGAGGGGCAAATGGTCACCAGAGAGGAAGTAGAGGGAGCGCGTAGTGTGCTCTCTGCTGCCGCTCTCACGTACGTGGCGGCCGCGGCGCAGGCAATTTCGACTATCCTCTACTATGTGTTTCTTTTAGGTGGCTTCCGACGGCGAGATTAAGTGTCATCTTGATCACGACCTGATTTCATACATGATTTGCTGAAGCGAAATGGCAGTTAATAGAGTCAATTTACTCGATCTTTCATACGATGAACTGCGGGAACTGGTCGTCGAGTGGGGAGAGCCAAGATTTCGCGCACAGCAGATATGGCGTTGGATCTATCACACGCTGACTGACGATCCAGACGAGATGACCAATTTGCCCACAGAACTGCGTCAGCGTCTTGCGGAGGAGGCGTATATCGGCCGCTTGGAAGTGGTGGACACTATGGTGTCGGAGGACGGCCTGGCCGAGAAGGTGGTCTTTCGAGCGGCTGACGGCTGTCTCTTTGAAACGGTTCTCATGCGTTATACGAACCGTAACACGGTGTGCGTCTCCTGCCAGGTTGGTTGTCCCATAGGATGCCTATTCTGTGCTACGGGCCAGGCGGGCTTTGAGCGGGACCTGACAACGGGTGAGATTGCGGCCCAGGTGCTGTATTTTGCGCGTCAGTTGCGCCAGGAGAATGCGCACGTCACGAACGTGGTATTCATGGGCATGGGAGAACCCATGCTCAACTTTGATGCTGTATGGAAGGCTATCCTCAACCTGCACGATCGCGAGGGCCTCTCCTTGGGCGCACGCCGTTTCACCGTCTCCACGGCCGGCGTCGTGCCCGGCATAGAGCGCATGGCTCGCGAGTCGCTCCCGGTGGGGTTGGCTATTTCTTTGCATGCGCCAGATGACGTTTTGCGGGACCGTCTTGTGCCCATTAATCAGCGATATCCCCTGGAGCGCCTTTTGGACGCCAGCCGTATGTACATCAGGCACACGGGGCGCCGTGTGACCTTTGAGTATGTCTTGGCGGAGGGTTTGAACGATTCGGATGTGTATGCCTTACAGACGGCGGAGCTCCTCCAGGGTCTCCTTTGCCACGTCAATCTGATTCCTCTAAATCCCACTCCCGGTTGTGATTATGAGGCTCCCAGTTTGGAAAGAGTTTTGCAGTTTCAGGAGATATTGGTCAACAACGGCATCCGGACGACCGTTCGTCTGCGTCGAGGGATCGATATTCGGGCTGGCTGCGGCCAACTGAGGGGAGAATACCAGAGAGTGGAGGAGTAGGGGCAACTCGATGGCTATAAAAGAAAGTCCTCGTATCGCGGCCTCCATCCTTTCCGCCGACTTTGCCAGGTTGGGTGAGCAAGTACGGGCGGCAGAGGATGCTGGGGCTGATATTATACATTTTGACGTGATGGACGGTCATTTTGTGCCCAATATCACCGTGGGGCCTCTGGTCGTGCGGGCCTTGCGTCCGGTGTCGAAACTGCCCTTTCACGTGCATCTGATGATGGAGGAGCCGGAGCGCTATATCGATGAGTTCGCGGAAGCCGGTGCCGACCTGCTCACCGTGCATGTGGAAACCTGTCCTCATCTACATCGCGCCATTGAGCAGATTCGCGCCGCCGATGCCCTGCCGGCTGTGACGCTCAACCCTGGTACTCCGCTGGTAACGCTTGAAGAGATCCTTCCACAAGTCAGTGCCGTTCTCGTGATGACGGTGAATCCAGGTTTCGGTGGGCAAATGCTGATACATTCCATGGTGGACAAGATTCGGCGACTGCGCTTGCTCTTGACGGAGCGAGACTTGGCCTGCTCCGTTCAGGTGGACGGGGGAATCAATGAGAAGACGATTCGAAAAGTCGTGGACGCGGGAGCAGATACCCTGGTGATGGGGTCAGCGATCTTTGCGGCGGAGGATGGCATACATTCCTCGATTCGGAGGCTAAAGGCGGCGGTTCAAAGACCGAAAAGTCAGTTTGGATAACCCAAACTGACTTTTCTTTTCCTCTGCAAAAAGGTTTCAGTAAGATGGCGCTAGACGGCTAGATTTTGCCCTTTTTCGTCCACGTGCGCAGGCAGCGCGTACACATATTGACCTGTTTCCGTTTGCCATCCACGGTGATGGTCACCTTTTGTATGTTGGGTGACCATGTGCGTTTTGTGCGCTTCTTAGAATGGGGTACATTATGCCCAAATTGCGGTCCTTTACCGCAGATATCGCATTTCGCCACAAATTCGCTCCTTTCCGTCGTCGAGCCAGATGACTCGAGGATTTGCTCTTCATGCTCCAAGTATGATACCATAGATGGGATATGTCTGCAAAAGCAATTGTGGGGGAGATATTATGTGTGGAGAGACACCCCTTGGCAGAGTCCAAGTCTCACGCAATGCCATAGCGAGCATAGCGGGCGAGGCCGTTCTGAGTTGCTATGGCGTGGTGGGCATGGCTGCGTCGACGCTTCGCGATGGTATCGCTGAGCTTCTTCAGGTTGATAGCTACCACCGAGGCGTTGAGGTGGAAGTCATGAATGACGAAATCGTCATTGACCTCTATGTGGTCGTCGAGTATGGTACGCGCATCTCTGAAGTCGCCCGCAACGTCATGGAAAGCGTCAGGTTCAGCGTAGAAAAGGCACTTGGCATGCGCGTCGCCGAGGTTAACGTCCATGTTCAGGGATTACGCATTAGCGGCGATGACGGATAGGCGTGCCCTAACGAGACAAAAGGGTTTCGCGCGAAGGATGATGGGCCCGTATGGCTTCTGAAAATAGTCCGTTGACCGGCGCTTGTGAATCAACTGGTGATTGCCACAAAGTGCTTGACAGCAAGGGGTTGGCGGAGGCTTTCCGTGCCGCCAGCGCCTGGCTGGATGTGCACGTTTCGGACGTGAATGATTTGAACGTTTTCCCCGTGCCTGACGGTGATACGGGCACCAATATGTCCATGACAATGCACGCTGCACTGGAGGAGGTGGAAGGACAACCCGAACAGTCGCTTTCTGAGTTGGCAAAGGCCATGGCCAACGGTGCGCTGATGAGAGCGCGGGGGAATTCAGGCGTCATTCTCTCACAGATACTTCGCGGTTTTGCACGTGCCATCGACGGCGACGAGGACGTCATCAACGCGGTCGAGCTTGCCCAGGCCCTTGAGATGGGAGCCTCCACCGCCTATCAAGGAGTGATGAAGCCGGTCGAAGGCACGATACTCACCGTCATCAGGGAAGCTGCCGCCACAGCCGTAGCGGCGGCTTCACCGGATATGACTGTGGAGCAACTTATGCATCAGACAGTATCTGCGGCACAGGCTTCTCTTGCCCGCACTCCCAGCTTGCTTCCAGTGCTGGCAGAGGCAGGCGTGGTGGATGCTGGAGGGCAGGGGCTCGTCTTCCTTCTAGAGGGATTTCTCCGCCTTTTACAGGGATATGCCTTTGAGGGAGTGGTCGAAACCGAACGCAGTGTGCGTAGGGTCGTCAAAGCTCCCGAGGGCACATATAACTATGATACCCAATTCATCATACTGGGAGATAACCTGGATGTGCAGGCCATTCGGGAGCATATTGCTGGCATGGGAGATTCTGTGTTAGTGGTGGGCGATAGCCACAGGATCAAAGTCCATGTGCACCTGGATAAGCCCGGTCAGGCTTTGGATTATGGTGTGACACGAGGGCATATCACCGATGTTGTCGTGGAGAATATGCAGCTTCAATATGAGGAGTTCAAAGCCGCGTCTATGGCCGCGGAGCGGGAAGCCGTTTCTTCGGATTACTTTGGGGAGGATGCTGTGCTTCCTGAGAAATCCAATGATACGGCCGTCGTGGCCGTCGTATCGGGAAAGGGGTTGGAGCGTATCGTGCGGAGCGTTGGCGCCGATGCTATCGTTCCTGGGGGACAGACCATGAATCCCAGCACAGAAGACCTTTTGCAGGCCGTCGAGAGTGTTCCAAATACCAACGTCGTGCTCCTGCCAAACAACGGCAATATCATTCTGGCTGCTAACCAGGCCAGGGAGCTCTCGGATAAGCAGGTGGCCGTGGTGCCCACCAAGACGGTGCCCGAGGGCATTTCCGCACTCCTGGCTTTTAACTATCAGGCCGATCTGGAGACCAATGTGGCACTCATGTCGGAGGCGACGAATTATGTCCGCACGGCGGAGATAACCCGCGCTGTTCGCGGGGTCCAGATCAACGGGCTATCGATTTCGGAGGGCGAGTTCATCGGCTTGCTCGATGGGAATCTCTTGACCCACGGCAAGGATATCTCTCTGGTCGTGGAAAGGCTTCTGAGCCATATCGAAATCATGGATTATGAGATCATCACCCTCTATTATGGGGAGGATGTTTCCTCGGAGGAGGCAGAGGCCCTCGCGGACAAAGTCCGTTATATATGTCGCAATGTCGAGGTGGAAGTACTGGATGGGGGACAGGCACATTATCATTACATTATCTCCGTTGAATAGCTCGTCGAGGGAGATGTCCCTATGAGCCAAGTCAAGGTCGTCACGGACAGCGCGGCCGAGCTGTCTCCTCAAATTGTGGAGGATCTTGGTATCACCGTCGTGCCGTGGCGGATACGCCTTGGGTCCGAAGTGGTGACCGACGATCCGCGCTTTCTCGAGACGGCCTTTCACAAGAATCTGGCGCGCAAAGGGATCGTCCCCACGGCTCTTCCTCCTAATCGGGAGCAGTTCGCCCAGGTGTACCAGGAGTTGGCCAGGGAGACGGATCAGATCGTTTCCGTGCATACGTCTTCCGAACTCAGCACTGTGGTGCAAGCGGCCAGGCAGGGTTCGCGCAGCCTCCTGGGGCGGTGTCGTATCGACGTGATAGACTCCCTTTTCATCTCTCGCGCACTGGGACTGCTGGTCACAGAGGTGGCCCGCGCCTGTCAGGAGGGGGCTACTGGCGAAGGGATCACCCGGCTTGTGGGCAATTTGATCTCCAGGATCTATTTCGCTTTTTGCGTGGAGACGCTGGATCATCTCAAGCGTCGGGGCTTTATTCGCGATGTGGGGCTAAGCGAAAGCGGGTTGTCCAGGTCTTTGCTCCTGTTCGAAGACGGCGAGATAACTTCCCTGCGTCAGTCGCGGAGCCGGGGTGCTCCAGTGGAGCGTTTGGTCGATTTTGTGACCGAGTTCCAGGATATGGAGTATCTCTCGATCGTGCATACGGGGCTGGGACCGGGCATCAAGGGCATTAGTTCGCTGCTTGCTGAGGATCTCCCCGAGCAGGACTTTGCGGAGCATATCTATGGTCCCGTGCTCTCGTCGTACATCGGGCCGTTGGCTCTGGGTGTTGTAATATTCGAGGAGGCTTTCTGACCGTATGATGTTCATTGTTATTTTGCAGTAAAGGATATGTCATCAGCCTACGATAAGTTGCGGCGCATTCTGTTGCTGGAGCGGACACAGGGGTACCACGATCGGGCCGTGATAGGGGGATTGGCCAAGTTCCTAAGATATTGGCAGGAGCAGGCGCATCGAGAAGCCGTTAAAGAATCCTCTCCTGTGGCCGTCGACCATGTATTGGTGATGTTGGACGGCTATAGCACGCTTTCCCTGGCCGAGCGCAGTGAGAGGGTGAGCGCCGTCTTGGAAATGCTGGAGGAGGGTAGCCGGGGATCGGAGGGCGCCGTGCCATCCGATGCAGAGCGATCAGAGTCGGAGGAGGTGGTTCCACCCGGGGACGACGCCGTGGGGGAAACGGGCGCGACATCGGAGGACGAAAAAGGGGCAAGTGTTCCTCCGGGGGATGGAGAGGCGGCCCTGGAGGCGCAAAAGGCGTTGTATGCGGATGTCACGGCAATCAAAGGCGTCGGCGATGTCATGGCGAAGCATCTAGCGCGTTTGGGCATCGAGACGGTTGAGGATCTGCTTTACCATCTCCCACGGCGCTATGACGACTTTGGTAAGCTGAAGAGCATCAATCGTCTGGAATATGGTGAAGAGGTCACCATCGTGGCCATCGTACAAGCGGTGGAGGCCCGCCGCACGCGCAGCGGCGCGAATCTCGTCCAGGTGACCGTGGGCGATGCCACAGGGTCTATCCAGGTTACGTGGTTCAATCAGCCTTATCTGAAGCGGCAAATCCACGTGGGCGATGAGATCGTCATCAGTGGCGAGGTCGACGAGTATCTAGGGCGCCTCGTCTTCACGGCGCCCGAATGGGAGCCGCTGCAGCGGGAACTGCTACATACGGGGCGGCTTGTGCCCGTATATCCCCTCACCAAGGGTGTGAGCGCGCGTCAGGTTCGCCGTTTGGTGCGCAACGCGCTCGATGCCTATATTTCCCCCATCTTGGACCCGATGCCACAGTCTATTGTAGAGTCACATGGTTTCTTACGCCTTGATGAGGCATTGGAGCAGATCCATTTCCCGGAGAGTCGCGACGCGCTTCAGAGGGCGCATAGGCGTCTATGTTTCGACGAGTTCCTGTTGCTCCAGTTGGGGATCCTTCGACAACGGCGCGCATGGCGGTCGCAGCAGGGGCGCATGCTTGAGATACCTCGGGGAGAGATCGAGGCATTTGTTGAGGGACTCCCTTTCTCGTTGACGGGGGCCCAGGAGCGCGCTATTGAGGAGATCCTCGGTGATCTGCAGCGCCCCGTTCCCATGAGCCGCCTGTTGCAGGGAGATGTCGGATCGGGCAAAACGGTGGTGGCCGTGGCAGCCATCTTGGCCAGCGTGCGCAACGGACTGCAGGCGGCCGTCATGGCGCCAACCTCTGTATTGGCGGAACAGCATTATCATACGATTTTGACACTCTTGTATGGCCATAGTGATCGCCGACATACAAGAGTATCAAACCCGGGTATGCTGGAAGGTCGCGGGGGCGTAGCCTGTGCTCTGCTCGTGGGAAGCCTTTCGCCGGCCGAGAAGGAGCAGATTCGCCAGGAAATCGCTCAGGGGCGTATTCAAGTTGTTGTGGGGACGCACGCTTTGATTCAAGAGACAGTCGACTTTGCCAGGTTGGGGCTTGTCATCATTGATGAGCAGCATCGTTTTGGTGTGCGTCAGCGTAAAGCCTTGCGCGACAAGGGGGGGAATGTCAAGCCGCATCTGTTGGCGATGAGCGCTACCCCCATCCCCCGCACATTGGCCCTGACCATCTATGGCGACATGGATGTTTCGGTCATAGATGAACTGCCTCCTACAAGGCAGTCGGTCATCACCGCCGTTCGTGACAATAGTAGTCGGGAGAGGATATACTCCTTTATCCGATCCCAGGTTTCCGAGGGGCGTCAGGCCTTTGTCATCTGTCCTTTGGTGGAAGCGTCGGATACACTGGATAGCAGGGCGGCTGTCGAGGAATATGAGCATCTTCAAGGGAATGTGTTTCCCGATCTGCGGGTGGGGTTGCTACACGGTCGGATGAGTGCAGACGAAAAAGATCAGGTCATGGCCGCGTTTAGGGACCGGGAGTACGATATTTTGGTATCCACAGCCGTCGTGGAGGTGGGGATCGATGTGCCAAATGCCACCGTGATGCTCGTGGAGGGCGCCGAGCGGTTTGGCTTGGCACAACTGCATCAGTTCCGCGGCCGGGTGGGTCGAGGAGAACACAAGTCGTATGCCATCCTGATGTCCGAGGACCCTTCTGAGGAAAGCGTGGAGCGCCTGCGCATAATGGAAAAGACGACTGACGGTTTCGTCTTGGCGGATAAAGATCTGGAGATGCGCGGCCCGGGGGACTTTTTTGGCTCACGCCAGCACGGGTTGCCGGCCCTGAGAGTGGCCCGTCTGAGCGATACGGTGACTCTTGAGGAGGCGCGCCGAGAGGCCAAGCGGATTTTCCAGAAAGATCCAGATCTGGAGGAGCCAGCGTACGAGTTGCTGAGATTCAGACTGGAGCAGTTCTGGAGCACGGTCAGTCTTTCTTGATGGAGGTCATCTGTTGACTATAGCGGTCTATCCCGGGACGTTTGATCCCGTTCACTACGGTCACATCGATATCGCTAAACGCGCGGCATTGCTCTTTGAGAAGGTGATCATCGGCATATATGAACGGCCGAACGGCAAAGAGGTCTTGTTTTCAGCCTCTGAGCGCTTACGCATGATGCGCGATGCCGTGGAAGCCGTGGCGAATGTGGAGGTCACGAGTTATAGTGGTTTAACTGTCGATTTTGTACGGAGCCAGGGCGCCACAGTCGTAGTGCGTGGCCTGCGAGTGTATTCGGATTTTGAGTACGAATATCAGATGGCCTTGATGACGCGAAAACTCGCTCCCAACGTGGATATGGTGTGCCTTATGACGGATTTGGAGTATGCTTTTCTAAGCTCCTCGCTCATCAAGGATGTTGCTGCATCGGGCGGTTCGGTACGTCAGTTTGTACCCCCCGGTGTGGCAGAGGCTTTACAGCTTCGTCTGCAGGATGACAATTGAGGTGCGGGCACAGAGGCACAGTTGAATAGATAAAGGGGGCCCTAAAATCGACATCCTACAGCTCATTGATCAGCTCGAAGAACTGTTTGATGAGGGGCGGCGCTTGCTCTTTAGCAGAAAGGTGGCCATTGACGAGGACGCCTTCCTGAACATCGTGGATCAGATGCGCATCACCATACCGCAAGAGATCAAGCAGGCGCGTGAGGTGCAGTTGGAGAGGGACAAGTACATCGCACAGGCGCACGAAGAGGCGCGTCGCATTATCGCGCAGGCCAGGGAGGATGCTGCAGAGCAGTTGGACGATCACCAACTCAAGGAGGCTGCGCGCGCGGAGGCTGAAGAGATAGTCGAGGCAGCCCGGGCGGATGCACGGCGCATCAGAGCTGGCGCCGACGATTATGCTGAGGCAAAGCTCATGGAACTGGCGCGCTCTGTGGGGCAGTTGCAGCAGGTCATCCGCAACGGGTTGGAGGCTCTCGGGGAGCGGCGGGCCGGCTTGAGGGAGGGGCAGAAGAGCGATGACCAAGTGGCGCCGGATGCCATTCCTTCCGCAAGATTGGAAGAAGAGAACGAATAGGGCTAAAGGTCACTTGTCCCCGAAGGAGATAGGACCGGCTGTACCGTCATTTGCGGGCTGAGGATTGCTTCTACTTGTACATGCGATTTCCGCCCCGCCTTGGTCGCAGGTTGCCAGGTGGGGCGTCGTCCCTCTCGCGTTGTCTCTGGTTCTGTACCCCAAAGTAGTCGTGCCATTCCTGTGGCGCATCCGGGTTCTCGGCCTCGTGCGTGGTGATGCGCTCCCTTACCTGCACCATCACCGGTGTGTTCACGGAGGCGCCGGCCACGATGACCTGCCCCCTGCTGAGGGCCGGCAGTTCCCGTATGAGATCCCGTCCCACTGACTCGACGCTCTCCGCCACGCGGCTTTGGTCGATGGGGTTTACGATGCGCATGATACACTGAGTCATACACTGGGATAGAACGTCGCTATCGAGCTTGCCCGGGCGCTGACTGATCAGGCCCACCGAGACACCGAACTTGCGCCCCTCGGAGAGTATCTGTTTCAAGATTTGTGTCGTCACCACCTCGATGCCCGCCGGGGCATAGTTGTGGGCCTCCTCCATGAGCACAAAAGCCGGGTAGGGCAAATAGTTCTCATCGCCACGTCTGGCTCGCTGGCGGACTGTGTCCATGCGTGCCTGGTTCAGGCGCCGCAGAAGCGTGGCCACGATGACCTGCTGTTCCCTCTCTGGTATCTCATTAAGCTGCAGAACGGTGCACTGCCCCGGACGGAAAAGCTCATCGAGGGCCATGCCCACGTGGTCATCGAATATGGTGGATTGGTCGAGGACGGAGGCCACGCGCCATATGAGAGCCCCGATGGTGGGGTCCTCTTCCTCGTCGGCCTCTGGATCTGTCACCGCTTGGTCACTCGCTCCGGCGCGTATGGCCACCTTTAGCTGCCCCCGCGTCCACTTGCTCCCATATTGCCTCGTGACACGCCCAAAAGCGCGCCCTAGAGCATAGTGCATCTTTTCGGAGAGATTCGGCAGCAGGTAGCGGAGATCGGCCAAGGTTAGCGAGGAGACGCGCACCTTGATGTCCTGGGGCCTCACGACCTTGACCTCGGCGCGGTAGCCGTCGCTGGCAAAGGCCGGGTGGTCTTGTATCTCGGTCAGGCTTCCGTATTCGGCGTGGGGATCGACGACCAGCACGGCGGCGCGATTGTGTGGCTGCATCAGTTCCTCGAGTATGACGGCGGCGAGGTAGCTTTTGCCAGCGCCAGTGGAAGCGATGATGGCCATATGCGTGCTGGTGAATCCTCGGGCATTGAGCACAATGGGGACACTCTCTCGCGGACGGCTGAGGAGGGAACCGATGTGTACCGCCCCCATCGACTTGGGTTGACATTCACACAGAACCTCCGAGAGCATGCGGTCGCTGGCCATGTAGATGGGCGCGCCGGGGCGCGGCGGTACCCGTGGATTGACAAAGCCCATGACGGGATCATAGTATCCCAGTATGGTGGTGGTGATCTGGTAAAGCTCCTCTGTATCCTGAGAGAAGCCGAGGAGCTCGGCCACCGACTGGGGCGATATCTCGGGGTTGGCCATGAAAGGATCGGGGTGCAGCCGCAGCGCCATGCGCTCACTTATACGTCCCAGAATCCGCCGTGACTGCCCCTCGAAGGAGGTTTCGTAATAGACAAACTCCCCATACTTGAGCTGCTGTTCCGGGTCGGGGGCGACGAAAAGGTATTCGTGGGGCGTCTCACCGGGCCCCTTGGTTATGCCGATTGGGCGGGTCTCTACCATCGCTGCTCCTCTTACCCCATGGGCTCCACACGTGATCTCCAGGACAGGTTATTGCGCAGGATGCTCAGGCGCCCGCTCTCTGCAGGAAAGAACTCACTCAGCGTATCCACCACCTGCAGAATAAGGGGCGTGGCCAGGGGATGATCCATGGCGGTGAGAGTGGAAAGATATCCCAGGCGCAGCCCTCGCTCGCTCTGGTGAAAGCCAACGACTTCTTCCGTTTCTAGCTTGCGCACTGGGTCATCGATGCGGGCGGCCACCAGCGGCACGCCCTGTGTCGCCTCGCCGTCTGGCTCCACGGCACCCAGGATGACGATGGCCACGAGGGTCACCTTCTCCGCCAGATAATCGGGAGCGAATATCTCCAGATCCTCCTCAGAGGAGAGGTGCGGGCCCAGATTGCCGAATTCGGGGTTCAGCAGAGTGGTATTATAGATGACCCCCACCAGATAGCCGCCATCCCTTTGTTGGATGCCCACGAAGGTGCCAAAGCCATAGTCCTTTGGCTGTGGTGCGCGTTCTGTCTCATTGCGCTCGTACACTTGACAGACATAATCGATATGGGACGTGGCATTGACGATCTTGCCGATCTCCATAGCCTTTGCTCCTATCTTCGCCTCCGCTTGCTGTATGCCTTGCGTGAATAGCGCAGATTCAGTCCCACCCGCTTCTCCAGGAATTCCTGAAAGAGCCGATAGAAGCGTTCCTGGTCTTCCCTGGTGATAACCGCCGTCGCGTCCGCCGTCTCGATGGCGTAGGGATACCCCCTGCCCACGATGCACTCTGCTCGCATGATATCTATCACCCAGGGCAGCAGGCCATCCTCGAGCACCCAGGCGGGTACGTCGAGGCGTTCTGGCGCGCCCTGGGACGTGGTCTTCAGATACAAGAACAGCAAATGATCATAGTAGTCCAGGTGTTCGTTGCCCTCTTCGAAAAGTTGATCGTCCCGCGCACATAAGAAGCTCTCGGTGCGGTCGCCCCAGGCCATGTAAGAACGGAGCAGGGCGCCGTCGCTGAGAGGGGGAAGCCGGTCCTCGTTGGCCAGGTTTTGCAGCATGGTGGTCAGATCGCGGGCGTTTGAGGCGGCCACATACCCCACCACGGGCACCCGTGTCTCTTCGGACGCTTTGATCATGGCATGGACGGCGCTTATATAGCGCCGGCGCAGCGCGGGTGCCATCTGAGCGGCAAATGAGATGGCCAGCGAGCCGTCAAAGAAACAGACAGGAGGAGGATTCTCGGCCTTTGCGTCCCGCATATAGGCGATGAGCCTCTCGCACTCGCCCTCGAAGCGCCGCAGGTTCACCTGGTGTCCCGAAAAGACACTTGCATCGCCCCCCTCGTCGGCCAATTCACGAGGGGCGAGGATCTCAAAGTGGATGTCCTTCTTGTACCCCTTGCCGGGATCGTGGGGATTCTCGAACCAACCTATCTGAACGGCCCCGACGGGAATCGAAAAGTCCGCAGAAGGGAAGATTTGTGAGCCGTCCACGGCCAACGTGGGAACCTGCTTCAGGATGTCCAGAGCCCAGCTCCGGGCCTGCTCATGGTCGACTGGATCCTGCTGCCAAGGTATGATCACCCCCATCGGGCGCCCTTTTGTGTGTTCCCGCGTGGGACGCGCACCTGGTCGCTCGTGGGAGGACAGGGCATCTGTCAGATCGTCATTGCTCTGTTCGGACAGCCACGCTAACAACCCTTCGTATCGTTGGCGTGTTTGGAATACGTCTCTTCCGTACATGGTGAAGGCTTGCCGTTTGGCCTCCAGTGCGTTCCTAACGTGTGCGACGCTGAGCATGGACTATATTTCCTCCAGGTGACTGCCGTTTTCGTCTTTGACGATCCTTATATAATTTTGCGCTGCGCGCTCAAAGGTGTCGTCATGGCTGATGACAAAGAGCTGCGAGAATCCCTTGACCTGCATGATTTTTTCTGCCAATCCGTCGCGGCGCGCCGGATCAAGGTGGGCCGTGGGCTCGTCGAAGAAGGCCACGTCGATGGGCAGTATCTCGTGCAGGAGGGCCAGACGCAGGGCCAGTGCCGCTCCCATCTGCTCTCCACCGGAGAACTGGCGGAAGGTGCGCCTCCGCCCCCTGATCTCCAGGGATAGCTCATAGTCCTCGGCCCAATGCAGCCGTCCCCTGTGGCTGCCCATGATCTCGGCGTAGAGGTTCGAGGCCTCGACGGATATCTGATACACCAGCTGCCTTGTCACGTGAGGGCCGGCCTGTTTGAGCAGACTGCGCACGGTGCCCATGATCTGCTCCAGCCCCTCTACGCGGTCCAGCGCCAGGCGTTTCTGTTCCTGCGCTTCCACCAGCGACTCCAGGTCCCCGATCTCCTCGGCAAGTGCCTCAAGGCGATCCCGTCTCTCGTCCCGCTGTGTCGTTTTCTGGGTGAGGTTCTGCTTTAGTTGATTCTCTTGCTCCCTGACGCGGGTATGCTCCCCGGCATCATAGTCCTGCTGGGCCGTCTCCAGCGCTTGCCCCAGCGCTTGCAACTGATCTCGCAACGTGTACACGGCGGATTTGCTCTTCTGGAGCGCGTCCTTTCGGGCGTCGTACTGCTGGGCGATCTGGAGATTCGCGAGATAGACTTTATGGGCGTCCCTGTAGCGATTCCGCGCCTCGCGGATCCTCTGAATAGTCTGGTCCAATTGGGCAAAGGGTTCGAGTTCCTGATCCAGTGTCTCTATCTTTTTCCTTATACTGCTTAACTCGTTCTCCAGTTCGGTCTGTCTGGCCTCTTTGGCCTTGCGCTCCTGTACTCGGCTCTGAAGAATCTGGTATTCGCTGCGCGGATCGCCGAGGGCTTCCAGTTTTGCCTCCAACGTCTCGACGCGCTCGGGGGCGCTTTCCAGCCCCGCCACCTCTTCGTGTATCCCTTCTAGTTCGGTCCGCTGCCTGGATAGGCGTCCCTGGGCGTGTTCTAGCTCCCCTTCGCTAGCCAGCGTCTTGAGTTCCCGTCGCGACTGCTCCAGTGCATCGTCCACATCCTTTACCTTGTCACCCAGTTCCTGGGCCTGCGCTCTCAGGTCGGCGATGCGCTGGGCCAGGCCTTCCATCTCTTTGGCGTTTCGCTCGAGCAACTCCTGGCGGTGTTCCGGCGTGAGAGGGGCCTCACACACAGGACAGCGGGCATCCTCACTCTCCTCAAGTCTGATGGATTGCTCGGCGAGGCGCGCGTGATCGGCGCGCTTGGCGGCTATCTCCTCGCTGAGTCTACGTTCGCGTTGGAACAGCGTCTCCCTTTCCTCTCGTTTTTTTTCTATCTGCTGCGCCACTGCTGTGGCGCGCTGCAGGTCTTGCTGGATACGGTCGATCTCCTTTTCTTCCTCCTTGATGTGTTGGAGGATTTGTTCCTCTCGTTCGGCCAGGCTCATGAGCGTGCGAAGGTCCTCCCGGGCCGTCGAGAGGGCCTCTTCAGCTTCCTCCTGTGACTTGACACGTGGCGCGAGGTTGACCATGCGCTCAGCGGCGGCGGCTATCTCTTCCAGGTCCGTGGACAGGTTCTCGCGTTGCGTCTTGATTCGTGTTTCCTCGTTTTCCAGGTCGCTGCGTTTTTTCAGAAGGGCATCCCTCTTGGTACGTTCGTCGTCCAGTTCCTGGAGTCTCTCATCCATCTCTATATACTTTTGGTATCCGGCTTCGGTCTCCTCGACAAGCCCTCTGGCCTGCTCCGCCTCCTCCAGCGCCTGGCGGGCGGTGTCGAGCTGTCTCTCCTCCGCCGCCAGGGCGGTCGCGGCCTCATCGCGTTCACGTTTGGTTTCCTGCAGGCATTCCTCGGCTTGGTCAAGGCGCTGTAAGCGCCTCAACATCTCCTCATGCGCCTTCCGCAGTGATGCGATATCCTGTTCCAATTCCCCCACGGCGTTCTCGGTTTGCTCTTTCTCCCGACGGGCTATGGGGAGGCGGATCAACTCTCCTTCCAGTCTGGCCAATTCCTCGCGCAGGTCGGCTTCCTGCTGTTCCAATTCGCGCTCGGCCTCTCGCAACCTGTTACTCGCCTTCTGGTATTCGTCCACCTGCATGAGGGGGTCAAAGATCCCTTTGCGCGCGCTGGCCGGCTGCTGAAAGGGCGCCGTAAAGGTGCCCTGGGGGACGCCTATCGTGTTCTCGAACGTATAATCCAGCCTGGCGTCTGGGTCCAGCCCCAGATGCTGGCGAAGCCAATCCTTTACATCTTCAGCGCCCTCGGCCAGGACCTGACGCCCCAGTACCGTTGAGTAGACGCAGTAACGGGTGGTGGCTCGCTCGCTGAACTGGCGCTCTACCTCATATTCGCATTCGTCGTAGGGGGAGACAAAGCGCACAACCACGCTTCCTGTGCTGCTGCCTTCGCGCAGCAAGCCCGTCAGCCTCACGCCGTCGGGCTGATAATCAAAGAGGGCGAAACCAATGGCTTCCACGATGCTGCTCTTGCCTGAACCATTGGCACCGGTGATGGCATTCGTTCCCGGGTGAAAGGGAATGGTCACCTTTTGGTAGCTCTTAAAGTTCTCCAACTCAAGGCGCTTTATCAACAAGATTTGGCGTCCTCATCTTCCAGGGTCTCTTGAAATGCAGAAAGTTCATTGACTATCTCGCTTGGAGTAGCACCGGCCAGCACCATGTCCTTGAGCTTGAGCACCGTCCTGGTCCATCCCTCGCTGTTATTGCGCCGCCGCACGTCCCGCTCTACAAGTTCCTTTACTACATAGTGCTCAAGTTCCTTTCGCGTCATTGTGTCGTCCACGCGAATCTCAAAATCGTTGGGAACGGTGACATCCTGAATGCTGCAGACGATGGGACTGAAGACCTCGCGCGTCAGATCATCAATGTGGTCGATGTTCAGATCGCTATGGTCGAAAGGGAGAACCCCCGTCATGCGCAGCACCACTACCGGGCGCTCTTTTGCGCTCTCCTCCCTTGCGGTCTCTTGCAAATAGTCCTCCAGGGCCGAGTAGAGGGCTTCCGGCGTATCGTATGGATCCACCTCGAAGGAAGGGCAGATGAAGCGCCGCCGTGCATTATGAATCTCCGTGACGGTGTGCGTGGGGTTACGCGTGGGATTCACATCGATGATGAAATAGCCACGATCTTCCCATTCGCTCTCTGTGACGCTGTTCGATTCCAGGGAGCCCGGATTGTATATCCAGTTGTCCCGTTTGAAGGGCTTGTGAATGTGACCCAGTGCCAAATAGTCCACGTAGGGGCGGAGTATCTGCAGTTGGGCATGGGTTAAAGTGCCACCATAGGTGGGCAATATGCCCTCCAGTCCAGTGTGAAGCATGAGGATGGTAAAGGGCGGCCTGGGGCCGGGAAGGTTTTCCAGCGCTTTGGATAGATCGCGGACCACCCGTGGAATCCTGGCCCCACAGTACTTGATGCCCATCACGCGCACCTCGCCGAGGTCTATGTAGCAGCCGCCTCTCTCACTGCTCCACGGCGAACAGATCAGGTCTTCCCCCTCATAATGGGCGCTGAGCAGGCTCAGCAAGCCCACTTCGGTCAAATAGTCCAGCCATGAAAAGCCCTCGTTTTCGGGGCAGCGGTCGTGATTTCCTTCGATGGCAAAGACGCGAATGCCCTTGTTCTGCAGGCGACCCAAGATTCGGGTCGCCTGTAGGAGGGTTCGTGGATCGATGGTGCGCTTATGAAAGAGATCCCCCGCCACCAGCACAAAGTCCACCTCATGGGCGATGGCGTCGTCGGCCATCTGCTCAAAGGCCCGTGCAAAGTCGTTATAGCGTTCCTTGCTATTGTATTGCTGGTAGCCCAGGTGGATATCGGCGGCGTGGAGGAATCGGGTGGTCATGGATTCCTCTCATGCCTGTTCTATGTAGCGGGGACAGGGACCTCGTGCGATGATGACCTGAAGGTCATCCGCCGACAGAGCGCGGTCAAAAGCCGCTTCCATCTCAACGCGACCGTGGGGGGTGAACAACTGGGGCTCTACGCCGCAGCCACGGATCACATCGACCAGATCCGCCCTTTTTCTCCGTGGCACGCCTCGTTCGTCCTTGGTGCTGCCAGGGTGCACCTGCCCGCCGGTCAATGCGGTGACGTCGTTGTCTAACACGATCACCAGCATGGGCAGATTGAGTTGTACTGCTCGAGGCATGGCAGGAATATCGGAATGGAAGAAGGAGGAGTCTCCCAGAATGGCCACCACGCGGTGGTCGGTATCGCTGAGGGCCACACCGAGGCCGATGCCTAGGCCAGATCCCAGGGAGTACTTGATGTCAAAGAGTTCCATGGGGGGCAAATTGGCGCGTACCATACAGCCCGTCTCGCCGATGACGATAAAGTTGTCCCGTCCCCCATTACGTTCCATCGCTGCGATTAAGGCATCGAATGTGGGGCGATAGGGGCAATCGTCGCAGAGGGGGACCGTGCTGGGCATGCGGCGCTCCTCGGCCTCCTGACGTGGCAGTTGTGCGTCGGGCAAGAGCGCTTGTAGTGCGGCTGCTATCTTGACTCCATCCAACTCACCTTCTGTTGGGACGGTGCCCTCTTCCCTGCCCAAGATGCGAAGGGAGAGGGCGCGGCGTTGCGCCAGGGCTCGCACCTGCTGCTCCACAAAGGGCCCGTTCTCCTCCAATACAAGGATGCGTTGTAAGCCCTGGGCCCACTTCGCAAGCCTTTCCTCGGGCAGGGGCCAGGTGCTCGAGAGCCCCATAATCTGACAGGGTAACGGACGATCCTGTAGCAGTTCCTTGAGCTTGGAGAAAGCGTATCCCACCGCTATGATGCCCACCTCTCCTTGCCCCTCCTGGACGTTATATGGAGAAGCCTCAAAAGCCGCTTGCATCTGGCGGAGGCTCTGGTGCAGGGCGCGGTGCCGGTCCTCGACCAGGTAGGGCAGGGCGATCCAACGATTGCGTTTGCGCAAGAAATCCCTCTGGGAGGCTGATGGCTCTGGCGATGAGCCAAAAGGCCCCTGTGCCACCGTGAGGGCGCGGGTTACCCTTACAACGACGGGCATGCCCAGAGATTCGGACCAGGCGAAGGCTTGATGCATCAGCGGAGCAGCCTGGGCCACGCTGAGGGGTTCCACGACGGGCACCTCCGCCACGCGAAGGGACCATCGTGAGTCCTGCTCGTTCTGTGATGCCCAGGCGCCGGGGTCGTCCCCCAGCAGGATGACAAACCCCGCGTTACAGCCGCTCAGGGATACGGTGGCCAAGGGGTCGAGCCCTACGCTCATGCCCACACTTTTCAGTATGACTAACGTACGCGATCCGCCGATGGAGGCGCCGATGGCCGTCTCCATGGCCACCTTCTCGTTCGGTGACCACTGCACGTGTGTTTCATCGTCCTCTACATGGGCCAGGATGCTATCAAAGACGCCTGTGGCGGGGGAGCCGGGGTATCCGGTCACCACGCGCACGCCCGCTGCCAGGGCGCCCCGTGCCAGCGCCTCATCTCCTTGTACGAGATCTTTTTCTTGCGCCTGTGTTTCCCGTTCTTTGGCCATTCTTGTTCCTCCCGTTCGCTACTGTGCATCCTCTAAGGCTATCAGCCGCACGGGGAAACTGTCCAAACGTTTAATGGGAACGGGCATGCCGAATACGAAGAATCGCGACTGACTCAATTGGTTCAGGTTGGCCGCTCGCTCAATGAGGCAGATATCATTGTCCAGAAGCTGATGGTGATTGTACTGTCCGGCCAGGCGCGGATCGTCCTCAGGCAACTCGATCCCGGCGAGATCGACGGCCATCATCTTTATGCCCGCATCCACGACGAAGGCGATGGCCTCGGCCTCGAAGCGACGCCCCGTAGCAGCCGTGCCATCATAGTCAAAGCGTGCCAGCAGGATATCGCCTTCCCGGATGCCGCCTGCCTCTTTTGCCGCCTTTTCCATATCCGCCCTAGTGACGATGCCCCCCGGCTTCGTAAAGGTCAGATCCAGCAGGATGCCGGGCCCGCACAGGTTCGCGGCAGGGATCTGGGCTATATCCATCCCTTCCTGGCGCACGTGATAGGGCGTTTCGATATGTGTACCTACGTGATTCAGCGTCATCTCGACCCTGTGCATGATGTACCAGGGGCCGTCCGGTTCGGCGTGGGGCGCCGGCACGCGCTCGATATGCACCGGGCGCTCCCCCGTCTCCGGCTCGATAACGTGCGTCAGATCGACGACGCGATACGCTCTGCGATCCACTTTTCCTCCTCTCCCTCGCACTTGCCTTGCCAGGGTGTGCTGTATATATTCTACACTTTTCAGTTTACACACGATGGCGCTCTCAGGCAAGCGGGGCAAGCAATGGCGCGGGCCAGCAGAGGCTGGCCGCTCTCTTTTGGCTATGGTATAATGTTTCTTTGATACAACCGTGTATAGAGGTCCCTATGCTTGTCATAAAGGCGACGCTTTTGGAGACCGATGCGGATCATCCGCGCCTGTTGCGCGATCAAGCTCTGCGCCTGGATAAAGGGTGCATCGCCGATATCGGAAGCGCTGCTGATCTCCGTGAGCGGTATCCTGATGAGGAACGTCTTGATGCCCAAGGGATGCTCGTCATGCCAGGGCTGATCTGCTCCCATACCTCATTGCACGCGTCGTTGCCAAGGGGGATCTCTGGTTCGTCTTCCCTGGTGCATCCCACCTTGCGCCCGTTCGATACGGGGCGTTGTTACGAGGAGCTTCGGTATCGTACTCTGCTGGGTTGCATAAGGGCCATTCGGAACGGAACAACGACCGTCTTTGATTACCATTTCTCATCGCATCTGATACCCCATGCGCTCGATGCGATGGCGCAGGCCATCCTACAATCTGGCCTGCGGGGATGCCTCTCACACATTGCCAGAGAGGTGGACGGGGTGGCCATCGTGCAGGAGGGCATCAGAGAAAACGCGCGCTTTGCCCAGCGGGTCGCCAACGAGCCGCTGCTTACTGCATCCATAGGGCTGGAGACGTCCGGCGGTTTCTCGGACGAGACATTGGGGGCCTTTATCCGGGCGGGGGCCTTCTCTGATACGGGATTCAGCGTCATTGTCCTAAAGACCTCCGCCGATGATCGTGACTCTGAAAAACGCTATGCCCTTGGGGTATTGAGCCGCCTCAGAAAGTTCGGCATCCTGGGGCCGCGTAGCTTGCTCTTGGGGTGCGAAAGAATGAACCGCTACGAGGTGGACACTGTTTTGCGTGCCAGGAGCTGGCCGGTTTACAATCCTGCAACCGCCGCTGTGCACCGCTCGGAACTCGCGCCCGTGGCACAGCTACTGAGGAACGGTCTAAAAGTATGTGTTGGGTGTGGAAGGCACTCGGGCAGTGTGTTTGGGGCGATGCAGATCGCCTACTTTTTGCACAGGCGCGCTTGGGACCCGACGCGGCAGTTGAACATCCGGCAGATCAAGCAAATGGTCTTTGATAACAACGCCACCATGGCCTCAACGGTCTTTCGCAAACGTCTGGGAGGGCTCGACGTGGGGAGTGTCGCCGATCTGATACTACTTGACCGTCCCCGCATTGATATGCTGGACGGGGGAACGCTGTTTGAGGATTTGGCTCTGCTGGTGGGCGAGATTCACGTCGATACTACCATTGTGGATGGCCGCGTCCTCATGCGCCATGGAGAGCTACTCACCCTTGACGAGGAGGCCATCATGGCCCGAATGCGGGGACGGGATTGCGCTATACCAATCCACCCTGGAGAGAAGGCGGGGCAGTAGCCGGTCAGGAAGGGTTCTCCAGGAGATAGTCGCTTCCAGCGCTTTGGAATAGATCACATTCGTGCAGTGTTTATGGAGTGAGACATGACAGAACTGGCAAACATCCGCAATCTGCTGATCGACATGGATGGCGTCCTGTATCGGGGGAGGAAGGCCTTGCCGGGCAGTAAGGAGCTTATTGGCTTTTTGGGAGAGGCTGGCATTAACTACCTCCTGGTCACAAACAACTCTACGTCGACTCCAGCCCAGTTTGCGGCTCGTCTCGAGAGGATGGGCATTCACGTGCCCCAGGCATCTATCGTAACGTCTGGCGTGACCACGGCCAACTATTTGAGGGCGCAAGCCCCGAACGGCGCAAGGGTCAACGTGGTGGGGGAGCATGCCCTCGTCGAGGAGTTGCAGAAGCGCGGTTTCGTGATGGCTGGTCGTGATGCAGACTATGTGGTGTGTGGTTGGGATCGAGGTATCAATTTTGAGAAACTCAAGACCGCCTGCCTGGCCATTCGCGACGGCGCGACCTTTGTGGGGACAAATCCGGACAAGACGTATCCTCTGGAAGATGACATAATCCCTGGGGCGGGCAGTATCCTGGCAGCTTTGATCGCGGCCACCGATGTGGAGCCGATCGTGGTGGGGAAGCCAGAACCGATCATGTTCGAGCAATCGCTGGATCTGCTCAATGCAAAACCAGAGGAGACGGCCATTTTGGGCGATCGTTTGGAGACGGATATCCTTGGGGGGTACCGCGCGGGTATAACCACGGTGATGGTTCTGACCGGCATCTCTACGGCACAGGAGGCCGAGGAATACAAAGTGCCCGTAGATTTTGTTTTCGGGGACTTGCCAACCATGATCCAGGCGTGGAGGAAGGCGCTCGACGACCAATCCCGCCGCCCTTGAACGCTCACATACCAAGGGCTGGGAAGGTGCAACGCGCTCGTTCCCAGCCCTTTATGCTTTAGGAAAGGTCGATCTCCCCGCCCAACATGGCGCTCAAGAGGTCCACGCTGCCTTGTACGTCGCCATAGTCCACCATTTCTGACGGTGTGTGCACGTAACGGCAGGGTATGGACAGGCAGCCAGCGGCCACGCCGATGCGCGACAACTGCATAGCGCGGGCGTCCGTCGAGCCTCTTTCAAGCACCTCGAGTTGATAGGGAATGTCCGCGTCCTCCGCTGCCTCTATCATCCAACGCTTGACGCCAGGGTGTGTAAGCATGCCAGAATCCATCACCTTGATGGCCGGTCCGTCACCCAAGGACACGGCCATGGGATGGGCCTCGGGCGTGTCGCCAACCGATGTCACATCTACCGCCACCGCCACGTCGGGTTCGATGCCAAAGGTGGCGGCAGTTGCCCCTCGGGTGCCCAGTTCCTCTTGCACGGTAAAGACAAAGTAGACGTCGTTTGGAGAATCCTCCATGTTCAAGAGAGTCTGTATGACGACGGCGCAACCGACGCGGTCATCCATGGACTTGGCCACCATGCGCTTGCCCATGTCCACAAAAGAACGCACAAAGCCAGCTATGTTTCCCACGTCTATGGGGCAATCTTTCTGTGAGGTGGCACCTACATCGATAAAGAGTTCCTCCCATTCTGGAAGCTTGGAGGAGCGTAACCACTTCTCGCAGCCGATAACGCCCGTGGTACTGTCGGCAAAGAGCACGCGGTTGCCCACCAGGGTGATGGGGGATACGCCGCCCACGCGGCCAAAGCGCGCGAAACCATCGTCGTCGATGTGGGTCACGACGAGACCTATCTCGTCCATATGAGCGGCTATCATGACCCGCTTGCCATCGCCGGTCCCCTCTTTGTGAGCGATGAGGTTGCCCATGGTGTCGACCTGTATCTCCTCGACGTGGTCGCTGATCGTCTCTTCGATCAACCCTCGGATCTGCTCCTCATTTCCCGACGGACCGTACGTTTCCACCAATGTTTTGATGAGATCTTTCACGGGAGTCCTCCCTCCAGGTTGTACAGGGCAGCTCGCAGAAGCTGCACGGTGTGATCAAAATCGGACAGGCTGAGTAAACTAACCGGCGCGTGTATATAGCGTGAGGGAACGGAGACGGTCACCGAGGGCACTCCCTCGCGGGCGAGGTGAATGGCACCGGCGTCCGTGCCTCCCGCCACGGCGCGTTTGAATTGATAGGGTATATCCATCTGTTTCGCTGTCGTTACGAGCAGCTCCACCAGGCGCCGGTCGGCGACGAAGGAGCGGTCCATGAACGTGATGGCCGGTCCCTTGCCCAGTTCAGTCACGGGACTGGTGTCCTTTTTCTTGGGGAGATCGTCGCATATGGTCCCCTCGAGGACAAAGGCGGCATCGGGATTGATGCTGTAGGAGGCCACACGCGCGCCGCGAAGTCCCACCTCCTCCTGGGTGGTGAAAGCGGCGTGTATTTCGAGGTCGTACGTTTCCTTCAGCAGTTCGATCAAGACGGCACATCCCGCCCGATCATCGAACGCTTTCCCCTTTACCGTTCGCGACTCCTCGTCAAGTGCCCCAAAGGCAGTACGAAAGGAGACGTAATCCCCGACTGTCACGAGTTCCTTGGCGCTTTCTTCGTCGGATGCTCCGATGTCGATGGAGAGCTTGTCCGCCTCAATGGCTTTGTCGCGTTCGTCCTTGGCGATCAGATGAATGGGACGATAGCCGATGACGCCAGGCACCTCCTTCTCTCCTACAAGAACTTGTTTGGAGAGCAGTATGCGATCGTCGATTCCTCCCACCTTGTCAAAACGTAATGTGCCGTTTTCGTTGATACCCGTGACAATCAATCCTATTTCATCCATGTGTGCGGCGATCATCACCTTGTGGGGCCACTTTTCCGAAGCGTGGCGAGGTTTCTTGACACAGAGCAGATTCCCCAAAGCATCCACACGATATGTGTCGATATAGCCCCGAATTTCCTGGAGGATGATGTCGCGCACCTGGTCTTCGTTTCCCGAGACGCCGCGCGCGTTTGATAACGCTTCCAGTAGCATGTTTATCCTTCTCCTTTCGGAAGCCCCAGTGCCTCAGCGAAACTCTGGTCGAGCTCGGCAATGAACAGGGCCATGAGTCTGGCGATGCGGTCGATATCCCTTATGCAGACGGTTTCTACGGATGTATGCATATAGCGCAAGGGGATGGAGATCAATGCGGTGGGAATCCCCTCCCGGGCCACCTGGATGGCCCAAGCATCGGTTCCCGAGCGCCCCGCGATGATCTCTCTTTGGTATTTTACCTCATATTTCTCGGCGGTCTCGATCAGTCTCTGGGCCATAAGGGGGTGGAAGTTGGGGCCGATGCCGATAGCACCTCCTTTGTCCATGGATATGGCCTCCTTCTCTTTTACGCCCTGTTGGAGGCCATATCCCACGTCCACGGCGATGGCGATATCTGGCGCTGTGTCGTAGGCGCTGACCGTGGCTCCTCGGAGCCCAACCTCCTCCTGAGAGGTTGCCACAGCGTATACATCCCAGCTATGCTGCATCCTATTGAGCGCTTCCATGCAGCCGACGAGAGTCACCACGCCCGCGCGGTTGTCAAGGGCTTTTCCGGAGGCATACCCCTTGGCCAGTGGAAGAAATTCCCTCCGCATTGTGATAAAGTCCCCCACACGCGTTAGCTCTTGGATCCGCTCTTCAGATACGCCCACATCTATGAAGAGTTCCTCTATCGGCAGGGCTTTCTCTTGCTCCGATTCTGGCAGAACGTGGGGCGGTCGGCTGGCCACGATACCGGGCAACGGGCGCTTGCCGTGAACTATGACTTCTTGTCCCAGGATGGTGCGCGTATCCACGCCACCGACGGTGGTGAAGCGGAGGAAACCCTCGTCAAAGTCCGTGACCATGAGGCCAATTTCGTCCATGTGTGCGGCCAGCATGATGGAGTGTGGCGGGGTATCGGGAGCGCGCATTCCCCGCTTTAGGGTGATGAGGTTCCCCAAGGCATCGACTTGCTGTTCGTCCGTAAAGGGAGCCAGGGCGCGTCGCGCGACCGCGCGCGGTTCTCCCTCATAGCCCGATACGCCAGTAGCTTGTGAAAGATCGCGCAACAGTTCCATAGTATCCATGAGCCATTTCTCCTAAAGAGTTGCTTCTACCGTGGCATCGTCTCTGTTCGTCAAGGCGGCCCATTCTATGGCCCCATTCCCATTTCTACTGTTGATTTTCCCGGTGGGCTTGGGCGTGCGAGAGGGATAGAGCGTCTCTGTGGGTTCTGGGGGAGTGGGCTTTTGAGTGGGTGTGATGGTGAAGGTCTGGGCGGGGGTGGGCGAGGGGGTGGAGGGGAGATACCTGGCCCGCAGGTAAAGGCTGACGCCCCCAAGTATGTAGAGCAGTGCAATGATGATCCAAACCGATATCTTGGCCAGCCTCTCGGCTCGTTGCGCGTCGGGCATGGAAAGGAATCTCTGCCACCAGTTAGGCATCTGCTTTCTCATCCATTTTACCGATTTTCACCCGCCACCCATTTTATGATGATCACTTGCCGCCGTACCGCTCTTCATTGCGGAGATGCTCCTCGTAGGTCTTGGCAAAAACGTGCGAGCCATCCCCCTTGGCCAGGAAAAAGAAATAGTCGCTGGATGCTGGTTCCAGGACGGCCTTGATCGAGTCCAGGCCGGGGTTGCAGATCGGTCCTGGCGGGAGTCCCCCATAGAGATACGTGTTATACGGTGAGTCTATTGAGGTGATCTCCTCACGGGTTATGGGGCTCCACCAGCGTCCGGCCTCTTCATCGTATCCTTTGGCGTACTGTGCCGTGGGATCGGCCTGCAGGTACATTCCCTCTGCCAGGCGGTTGAGATACACGCTGGCGATAAGGGGGCGTTCATCAGGCACCACGGCCTCACGCTCGACGATGGAGGCCAGCGTAACGGCCTGATAGAGTGACATGTCAATCTCTTCCGTCTTGCGCCGGAGCGCATCTGGCACGCGTTCGTCCCAGTTCTCCAGTATGATATCTATGACGTGTTGGGGGGTGGTATCTTTGGGAAGTTGATAGGTGTCAGGAAATAGGAAACCTTCTACGCTGGGGGGGGCTCCTGGGGGGCGATCTTTGAGGAATTCGTAATCCCTGCGACCGATTTTGGCCTCGTGAATGAACTCCTCTGCGGATGTGATGCCCTCTTCCTCTAACAGGGCGGCTATCTGTTCGATGCGCCATCCTTCGGGAATCGTCACTGTGATGGTGGGCATACGCCCGTGTTGGAGTTCGCGCATGATCTCTTCCATGGTCATGCTGGGACGCAGTAAATAGACCCCCGCTTGCATATCCTGGTCGGCGCCCCAGTACTGTACCAGGCGCCGAAATAGTTCCGCATCGCTGACTAGCCCAGCGCGCTCCAGGTGATGGGCAATCGTCACCACGCTTTCTCCGGACTCGATGGTGAAGGTCACCTCGCGATCGCTGTTCGGATTCACGGGTTCCGTAACCTCGCTTCCCTGGTAGCGCAGGTATAGCCCCAGAACTGCCCGTTCCAGCTTTTGTGCCGTGACGGTATATTCGACCTGGGGGGTGTTCTTCCAGCTATACTGCCACATATACCAGAAACCGCCGATGAGGATGACGACGATGACAGATATGGCGAGCACCGTGGTGGCGAGGCGTAGGGTGATGCGTGCAATTCTATCCACCACCGTTTGCTTCTCCTTCTGCCTTATCCAGGTACTCCTGCAGTATGACGGCGGCGGCGACCGCGTCAAGGGAGCGGTTGCTGCGGTTCTCGGCCATGATCTCCCTCGCTCGACTTGTGCTGTGTCGCTCGTCCCAATACGTGATGGGCACTTCTACGTATGCCCTCAGGCCCCGCACGTACGCTCGTGTGGATCGTACTTGCTTTCCCCTTGACCCGTCAAGGAGGAGGGGCAAACCCACGACGATGGCGCCGACCCCCTTCTCGCGCACTATATCGGCGATTCTCCAAAAGCTTGCCGGGCCAGGTTCCCGAATAATGGTCTCCACAGGATGGGCGACGAGACCGGTCTCGTCGCTGATGGCTATACCAATGCGCTCTTCCCCCACATCCAAGGCCAAATAGCGCATCGCGTCTATCCTGCCGAGATGCCAATCTCTATTCTGAGCGGAAGCAACGGAACGCGGTCCCACCATCGTGGGAGTACGACTATTTGGGGGGGCTCCTGCAGCGGTAAATTCTCCTTCAGCCATGCTCTTGCCTCCGCTATCTGCTCTCCCCGAATACTTCTTTTCGTACGTTCCAAGTCGATCATGGGAGCGACTTTGCAGTGCGCCGCCACGTCCAAGTGTATCTTGTCGTTCTCCCCATTAGGTCGTTCGGCGTACTGCACGACCAGGCTGTCTTTGATGACCCTTACCTCCCCGTTGGCTTTCGTCTCCAAGAAGCGCGTGGCCAGCTCATCCAGGGCTTTGGTATCCACAGCGGTGCCCCGCGCGACGATTTTCATACGCATGGATAACACGTCGCTTCGCTGGTCCACTACCTGATCATAGTGCTGCTCCATAACCTGCACCTCCACAGAGGTGGGGGGGATGAACTCGTTCTCCGTCAACTCGGACACAAGCTTGTCGTAGGCTTTGCGCTGCAAGCGCGCAATGAGATCATTTCGCAACACATCAAAGTCCTTGTAGGAAACCACGGGGACTCTTTTTATGGTTCCTCCCTGGGTTGCCTTGTCGTTCAACGCAGAGACCGAATGAGCGAGTTCCCCTTCCACCACGTTTATAGTCAACGGCCTGACATTTCCACGCGGGCCAGGTTCCAGCGCGACGATGCCAACCCGGTTATGCCCGTAGAGCACGGGGGGAATCTCTATGTCGGCGACGGTGTAAAAGCGCACGTTGACGCCGGAACTGGTGCGGACGATGGTTCCTTTGGGGACAGTGAGGGGTTCTCTGGTGAGGTTGGCAAAGACCACCTCGCCAGAAGCGTGGCCTTCGGAAACATCCACGTGGCCGCTGGAAGGGGCTTCGCCTTGCCCCTCAAGGATTACCTGGGTGACTCGGGCGGGTATGATCGCTTCTCCATAGTCGATCTCTTTGCGCGCCGTGCTTGCGATGGCAGTAAAGTAGGCAGACACGGACTCGGACGTGGGAACCAGGGTGATCTCTGCATGGGGTATCAAGGCCACCGTCGCACTCAATAGGATGCCGATAAGGGCGATGGTCACAATGAGGGAGAGCAGCGCCGCACCTATTCCAATGTTGCGCGGCCGCCAGCGCAATCTAGCGGGCAGCATTTCCTCGTCGATCCTGTTCCCCTCGTTTGTGCGCCTTTCTGGCGCGGTTTCCAGGAGCTCTGAGGACGACTGTGCATGTTTGTGAAGTCTCAGGGGCAAGAAAAGGTAGAGGGGAATTCCGGCCTCGCGCGCCAGTGCGCGGGTATCAAAGTGCCATGACACGAGACGCAAATCGACGGCTGATCTCTCGGCCATGTACTGTAGCCTTTTCAGGTTGAGTAATTTGCGCAAGCATGTCAGGCGGCGGGGCGCAACGAGCCACACCTGGGTGCCCGGCAGCATTTTGGCCAACAGTTCCCGTATACTATCTATAGTGTCCCGGGGGGATAGGCGAATGGCTCTGGCTCTAGCTGCGTGCAAGATATCTCCTTGACCGGTGATCATAGCTCTACGATGCGTGTCGCCAATCTATATTCTCAAGCAGGATACGGTCAAACTTGCTATCATGTACGTAGATGCGCGCCACGTATTGCGCCAGTGCGCGCAGTAGAAGATAAGGAAGGCCGCTCGCTCGGGCTGTGCAGTCGAGAACGTCTCTGATCATATTCGCCCTAAGCGCTGTGATGTCTGGGCAGCGTGCGAAGGGGAGGCGTTGTTCCCAGAAAGGGGTTTCCAAGCAGGATTGGGCCTCCGGCATGTGCCTGCTCATATCCAGGAAATAGATGTGATGGGGGGCCGCCTTCCCCTTCTGATGTGCTTCTGTCTGGGCTGCGAGTGCATCCATCCAGCGACGTAGCTCTTGCCAAAAGATACCTGCCAGCCGCAGTTCCGCCCTTTCACTGAGTTTACCGGCTCTATATGTGCGCATTAGGGCATCGATTTGGTGTTCTGTCAGGTTCAACCGCCTCCCCGTGGAGCGTATGATCTCACGTTCCCCTATATCGATACACTTTGCCCATGCCACCTTTCCCCGCCTGACCCAACTGACCAGAGAATATTCTTGGTCGAGCACTATCAGCAGCGACGAAGAGTCGAGTAGGGGGACGGCATAGGGCACATGGTGAGGAACCAGGGTGGTCAACTGCAACCTGAGGCGTTCGGAAATGATTTCCAGGGCACGGATCCATTCTGTTGACGCCAGACAGAAGCTCAGATCCAGATTAATCTCCTCTCCCTGGATTCCCAGAGGATCTAGAAGATCTTTCCCGTCCAGGTCAATACGGGAGACGGAACCATGGATGATCTTTTGATCGTTATACTCCTCACGGTCGCTCAATATGTCTTGTGCTTTGCGGTAGCCTCGCACCAGCAGTGTCTCAATCTCGCCCACAGTCACCCCCTCATCGGGAGTGTTGCGCTTATCTGAGAGCGTGATGGTCAGGTTGTTGGTGACGTTCGAGGGCAGGCTCATGACCACGTAGTCGGGCACGATCTTGTGCCCAGACGCGGACGGGGTCATATCCTCGGCTTGTGTGAGCGCCTTGTTACAGCCCGCGGACCAGCGATCCACGTCGGGATGGGTCGTGCCATTGATGCCATGCACGTTCACGGCGGCGACGCCCATAAGCTGTGCCGTGCCCCTTTCCAACTGCACGACTCCCGCGCGCACATGATCCCTTTCCCAGGCGACGATGCTGTGCCGCATCACGGGCAGGTCTGGCAAATTCCTTTTCCGATGTAGCCACCTGAACATGCTTATTTCCTTGCTCTGGGGGGATCCAGGCGTTTACCCTTCCAGTTGTTCCAAGACCTTTTTGCGCACCGTTTGCAGGGCGCCATTCAGCTTTGATTTGTCCTTGCCCCCTGCCTGCGCCATGGTGGGGCGCCCGCCGCCACCACCGTTGATCTGCTGGCCTGCGGCACTGGCCAGTTCGCCAGCGTGCAGCCCTTTGGAGACGAGGTCATCAGACACGGCCACCACGATCACAGGGTTGTCCTCTACGATACTTCCCAGGGCGATTGCGGCGTTGCCCAGCTTCTGCCGGAACCGATCGCACATCTCTCGCAGTGTATCCACATTGCTGGCATCCACCTCGGCCGACAGAACTCTGGCGTCGCCGACCTCAAGGGCCTCATCCAGCAGAACGTCTACGTTGTGAGCTGCCAGTTGATGTCGCAGATTCTCAATAGTGCGATCTCGCTCGCGTATCTCCTCCAGCGTACTCTGGAGTTTTGCCACCTCTTCGCCCGGCTTTGCCGAAAGGAGATCTCCCACCCTTGCCAACTGGTCCAATCGATTGCGCACATAGGCTTCGGCGCCTCGTCCCGTTACTGCTTCTATGCGGCGTAAACCCGAGCCGACGCTCGACTCGCTGACGATGAGAAAGAATCCGATCTGGCCCGTGGCGTCGAGGTGGGTCCCGCCGCAAAGTTCGGTGCTGTAATCTCCTACGGTGACCACGCGAACGCGCTCCCCATATTTCTCGCCAAAGAGAGCGATGGCGCCCTCTTTTATTGCCTCGTCATAGCTCATGGTCCGTGTTTTGACGGGGAGATTCTCCCGAATCTTGGCATTGACGATACGTTCCACACGTGTTCGCTCTTCCTTTGTTAGGGGGGCGAGATGGGAGAAATCAAAGCGCAACCTGTTGGGGGCCACCATAGAGCCGGACTGGGCCGCGTGTTCGCCCAACACCTGTCGCAGTGCGCCGTGCAGCAGATGGGTGGCTGTGTGGTTGCGTGCGATATCCAGGCGACGCTCCTCGTCCACGATGGCTCTGATCTCATCGCCCACGGCGATGCTTCCCTCGATCACCTCGGCGCGGTGAACGATGACGTTTGGTACGGGTTTGACGGCGTCCATTATGCGCACGTGAGCGCCCTCTTTGCGTAGCGTTCCCATGTCGCCCACCTGCCCTCCCGCCTCGGCGTAGAAGGGTGTGGCATCGAGCACAATGTCCACCGTTTCTCCTATAGTTGCACTGTCAATGGGCTTGCCGCCTTTGACAAGGGCCAAGATGGTAGCGTCGCTTGCGCACGTGTCGTATCCCAGGAACTGCGTGCCGGGAAGGTCCAGGCGGCGATACAGCGCCGCCTCAGCATCCATATCGAATTGCTGTGCCGATCGGGCGCGCTCGCGCTGTTCTGCCATGGCTGCCTCAAAGCCCGCCTCGTCCACGGTCAGCCCCATCTCCTGGGCGGCGTCGCGGGTCAACTCCAGGGGGAAGCCATAGGTATCGTAAAGTCGAAAGGCCTCTTCTCCGGGAATCACCTCCAGGCTCTTTTCTTTCACCTCCATGGCCAACTCATCCAAACGGGACAGTCCGACAGAGAGCGTGTTGAGGAAACGTTTCTCCTCGCGTGTGATGACGTCGCAGATGAACTGGCGGCGGCTTTCGAGTTCTGTGTAGTAATCTCCCATCATATCGATCACGATGCGGGCCGTCTCGGCCAAAAAGGGCCCCTCGAAGCCCAGAATTCTGCCATAGCGTGCGGCGCGTCGCAGGATGAGCCGCGTGATGTATCCTCGGCCTTCGTTGTTAGGCAGCACGCCATCGCCGATGAGGAAAGTAATGGCCCGACTATGGTCGGCGATAACGCGATAGGGAACGATGTTTTCACGCATGGCCCGCTCGCTGTGGCCCAGCAATTCCCGCGTTCTATGCATGATCGGGGCAAAGAGGTCCGTATCATAATTGCTGTCCACATCTTGAAGGATGGCCGTAACCCTCTCGAATCCCATACCGGTGTCGATGCTGGGGTGGGGGAGAGGTACGCGGGTGCCATCCTCGCGGGTCTCGAATTGCATGAAAACCAGATTCCAGATCTCTACCCAGCGTTCGCATTCATTGGCGGGGGTGCAGGGCTCCATTCCACAGGTACAGGCATCGGGGCCGCGATCATACATGATCTCGGAGCAAGGGCCACAGGGGCCCGTGTCGCCCATGGCCCAGAAATTCTCCTTCTCGCCCAGCCGCGCTATTCGCGAGGGAGGTATGTCTGCTATCTCTTGCCAGAGAGTGAATGCCTCATCGTCGTCTTTATACACGGTGGGGTAGAGGCGTTCGGGATTCAGATCAAGTTCCTTTGTAAGGAAATCCCACGCATAGGTGATGGCCTGCCTTTTGAAGTAATCGCCAAAGCTAAAATTGCCCAGCATCTCAAAGAAGGTGTGGTGTGTAGGGGAGGGACCCACCGCTTCGAGGTCATTGTGTTTCCCGCTGACGCGCATACACTTTTGTGCCGTGGTCGCTTTTGAATAAGGGCGCTCTTCCATGCCAAGGAATACGTCCTTGAATTGTACCATACCCGCGTTCGTGAACAGCAGGGTGGGATCATTCCCCGGTATGAGAGAAGAGCTCTTGACCACGGTGTGGCCACGCTCCGCAAAGAACTCCAGGAATTTGGATCGAATCTTGGGGCTACTGAGCATGAGCATTTATCTCCGAATGAGGTAACAGACTGATGTCCAAATTATGCGCATCGGAAAGAACGATCCCATGACTATAGAGATTTTATGCCAATAAAGGTGGAGTGTCAAAAGGAATAGAGGAAAAACGCAAAGGAATAGCAAACAGTAGGCTCCCCGTTGCTATTCCCGTCTTTCGAGCCGCGCCTGTTTTCGTTTATATATGGCCGATGACCCTAGGCGGCTGCGTTGAGCTCCTCTGGCGTGTGATCGTGCCGATTTCGGATGTGATCCACCGTGACAACCCACTCTTTGATCTCGCGGTGGGAAGGCAATTCGTACATGACGTCCAGGAGCGTCTCCTCTATAATAGTGCGCAACCCACGCGCTCCCATCTCCGTCTCAAGGGCCTCTTGCGCCACCATGTGCAGCGCCTCCTCGGTAAACTTTAGTTCCACACCGTCCACGGTAAAGAGCTTCTGGTACTGGCGCACCAGGGCGTTCTTGGGTTCTATCATGATGCGCACCAGATCCCCTTCAGTCAGAGGATTCACGCTCACAATGGTCGGCAAGCGTCCCACCAGTTCGGGTATCAGGCCATAGGACAAGAGGTCGGCGGAGGTCACTTCGCCGAGAAGCTCGGCGAGGTCGCGTTTCTTGGCGTATCGCCCTTCGCTGGCCGCGTTGAAACCGAGGTCGCCGGCTTCGCGGGTGCGTCTTCGCACGATATCCTCCAGTCCGTCAAAAGCGCCCCCACAGATAAAGAGTATATTCGTGGTATCCAACTGAATAAATTCCTGATGCGGATGCTTGCGCCCTCCCTGTGGAGGCACGTTAGCCACTGTGCCTTCTAGGATTTTCAGCAGGGCCTGTTGCACGCCCTCGCCCGAAACATCCCGCGTGATGGACGGGTTGCCCTGACTCTTGCGCGCCTTCTTGTCGATCTCGTCGATGTAGACGATGCCCTGAGAGGCGCGAGCCACGTCGAAATCCGCTGCTTGGAGCAGTCTCAGCAGAATGTTCTCCACGTCCTCCCCCACATAGCCCGCTTCTGTCAAGGACGTGGCATCGGCGATACAAAAGGGCACATCGAGGATCCGGGCCAGCGTTCGCGCCAGAAGCGTCTTACCGCAGCCGGTGGGACCGACAAGAAGGATGTTCGTCTTCTCCACCTCCACGTCATCCGCCTCTTCGCGTGCCAGAATACGTTTGTAGTGATTGTAAACGGCCACGGACAGGACTTTTTTGGCCCGTTCCTGTCCAATGACGTACTCGTCTAGTCCCTTATAGATCTCTTGTGGGGAAGGAACATTCTCGAGTTGTAGAGAGCTTTTTTCTGCGCTTGGACTCCCAGCATCCAATATCTGTTTACAAAGGTTCACACACTCGTCACAGATATAGACGGAATTTGGGCCTGCGATGAGCCGTTTGACCGCATGTTCCGGTTGTCCGCAGAACGAACAGTGGGGTTCTTTTTCAGGCATTACTCCGTCTCGCTTCCTTTTCTATCGCTCGGGGCCGAAAGCACTTTGTCCACAATCCCATACTCCTTTGCGTGCTCGGCATCCATGTAAAAATCGCGATCTGTATCCTGCTTGATGCGTTCCACAGATTGCCCTGTGTGTTCCGCTAGGATGGAATTGATGCGATCGCGCAGCCGCAGGATCTCATCCGCTTGAATCTCTACGTCGGTGGCCTGTCCTCGAACGCCGCCCAAGGGCTGATGGATGTGGATCGTCGAGTTAGGCAATGCGTAACGCCGACCCGGGGTGCCCGCGGCCAGGAGAACGGTTCCCATGCTGGCTGTGCTGCCGACGGCGATGGTTGCGATGGGGCAGCGCACGATCTGCATGGTATCGTATATGGCCAGGCCGGCATAGATGATGCCGCCCGGGCTGTGGATATAGAGGTTTATCTCGCGCTCTGGGTCTTCTCTGTCCAAGTACAGCAGTTGGGCCACGATGACGTTGGCCACATTTCCATCGATGGGCGTTCCCAAAAAGATGATGCGTTCCTTCAGAAGGAGAGAGTATATGTCATACGCTCGCTCACCCCGCCCGGACGTCTCGATGACCATGGGAATCCGCGCCATGGGCATGGGATCCATATTATCTTCTCTATTTCTGTCAAGCATATATTCTGGCCTCATTTCTATGTTGATTTGATGCGTTTTAATCGGGCGATCAGTCCTCGGGTGCTGAGCTTTCCTCAGAGGGCGCCTTGCCTTCTTTTACTGTGTCCTCTTGGGATTCCTCTTTATCCTTGGCGTGACGTCCCGTCAATATGTCTACTAGAAGATCGGTGGCCTTTTGCATAAGTAGATCGTTTTTCATGGAGAACTGGGTTCCGTTCTGTTGCAGGCGTTCCCTTATGTCCTCGGGCTCCTGGTTGGTGATCAGGGCGAAATTGCCCACCATGCGTGTCATCTCTTTTTCCAGTTCCTCTTCGTCTACTGTCACGCCCTCGGCGCGAATGAACTCCTGGATCACCAGGGTACGGATGAGCCGTTCCTCGACCTCGGGACGTATCTGCGTGGCCAAGTCCTGTTCCGACTGACCCGCCATGCGCAAATAGTGCTCGAAGGTGAGGCCACTTCGCTCTATGCGGGCCCTCTGATTACGCAGAACGGCTTCTACCTCCCGCTCCACGGCGGCCTCGGGGTATTCCACCTTTGAGGCTTTCATGAGCGCCTCTATGGCCGCACCGGCCTCGCGCTCACGCGCCTCTGCCTCCAGTTGTTGTCGCAGGCTGTCCATGAGGGATGCTCGGAGTTCGTCCAGCGTCTCATAGTCGCCGGCCATCTTGGCTAGGTCGTCATCCAATTCGGGGAGATTGACCTGGCGAACTGTGTTGACTGTCACGGCAAAATCGACGTATTTTCCCGCCAGTTCCTCATTTTCAAAATCTTTAGGATAGGTGAGGGAAAACTCGCGCGATTCCCCCGCGCCCATACCCAAAAGCGCCTCGGCAAAGCCGGGGGGCATCAGATCGTGGGTCACATCCAGGCTGGTGCTCTCTTCGTCGATGACCAGTTCGCCCTCCGATATACCCTCCACGGAGGCCACGATCTGGTCGCCAACTTGCACGGGACGGTCGACCGGCTCGTACTCGGCGTGTTCGCGCTGTACCCGCTCTAGTTCCTGCTGGATTTGCTCTTCAGTGATAGCCACCTCAGGCTCCGGTTCGATGTGCAGCGCCATATAATCGCCGAGCTCGACTTTGGGCACGAGGGAGATGTCCATCTTGAGCACCACCGGATCCTGGGATTCCACCTCGAACTCTCCCGGTTCCAGGGGCTCAATGCCAGCTTCCTCGACGGCTTGACCATAGATACGGGGAGCAATCTCCCGGAGTGCCTCGTTCAGCACCGTCTCGCGGCCATATATACGCTGTACCAGCCTATAAGGAGCCCTTCCGGGGCGAAACCCCTCTACCGGCCGAATCTGCGAGATCTCGTGTGCTGCTCTGCGGAGGCCTTGCTCAATCATCTGCTCGTCTGGCTCGACGGTCAGCGTGACCTTTCTCGGTCCAGTGGTTTCCGTGGTGACTTTCAATTTGTTGATCCTCCTCTGGCGATACTTAGCAAAAGGTGTTGGTTGCTCCGCGATTCCTCGGCGTCGCACAAAAAGGCTGGCTCGCGGGGCAGTCCCGAGAACCAGCTCTGGGTTCGCCTTGCCGACGCGCGAAACGTGATAATACAAGAGCGAAAGGTGAGGGTCGAACTCGCGGCTTACCCCTTGATAGGGAGGTGCGCTGCCCCCAAGCCATTTCCGCCTGCCGAGTACATGGGAATGGGGAAGGAGAGATTTGAACTCTCACGGATTGCTCCACGTGATCCTAAGTCACGCTCGTCTGCCAGTTCCGACACTTCCCCACAAAAACAAGAGTGAGCCGCCCAGGAATCGAACCCGGAACCCACTGATTAAGAGTCAGTTGCTCTGCCTATTGAGCTAGCGGCCCCTAAAAGGCGTTTTCTACCGCTTTTTATGCGCTTACCAAGTTATATTTTACAGGTTCTAGGCAGGACGTCAAATGTCTAGGAGTGCGCGGCGTCGCCATTTCTGTGGGATTGTGGGGGGCGGATTATCCAATGAGGAGGCAACTGTGGGTACGGGCCCCTACTTTGTGGCTGTAATCAGGGCGCCCATTGTACCGGTTTTGCTCATGTCGCTTATACCTGCATCACCTTCCGGACTGCTGCACGTTTATGATAGATCCCTAGTCGTATACCTCCAATGCTCCTTCGCCAGACCCAGGGCAAAGCGGTACTTTTCCAGAAGGACGGAGCGCCGAGTGGTCAAACTGATAGAAATATGGACACCTGGCGAGGCACACGCCACGGATTCTCGTGCATTCATCTCTGTTTGCCCCTCACGCCCATTTGATGAGCCCGTGTTCTTCAAGGAAGCGGAAGTAGAGTAGCAGGTCGACCTCCGACTCGCCCAACTCCAGGGCCACCAGCCGCTCGATCTCCCCCACCGTGCGCTTCCCGTCCACCCGGTAAAGGGCCAGGATGAGGGGGCGCGACCACATGGGATTCTGCCCGCTGGTGGCCTGTTCGTAGACGGGGCGATCCTCTGGGGAAATATCGCACAGTGTGATCGGGCCGGGCACTAGGCGTTTTGGAACGCGGTCAGCGCCCTCGCGGGACGGGACGAATTCACCCGGCGCGCGGAGCTCCCACCCCCTGGCTTTGGCACTCTGCTTGGCCTCTTGCTCTAGCGTCTCCAGTAGATGGTCCCTCTCCCGCATCAACCTGTCCGTTTCGTCTCGAAGAACCCGCTTTGTGGCCTCCGCGTTGCATATTCTCTCGATGGAGAGAACGGCCTCCTTTCCTACGTTCGCCAGGTACTCGATACGTTCGCGGCCCCGCGCATGGGCCTCGGCGAGCGCTTCCTGGCTGTCCTGAGCGCCGAGGTGGTCCGCAGCCGCCCGCTCCGCCTCGCTCATTGGCTTCTGCCACATCCGCCGCGTGCCCTGGGCGAGCCAAGGGACCTCTTTATCGCCCGCCGTGGCGAGGAAGTAGAGGTACGTGGCGGCAAAAACGCCTTCTACGTGCAAGCTCTGGGGATCGATCTTGTCCGTCTTGTCCAGGGAGGTGTGGTGGAAACCAGCGGGATGCTCTGTGAGCCAGGGCATGGGAACGTCAAAGCTCGGATCCTGAAAGATGGCGTGGTCGGTGCCCGTGCCCCAGGGCGCCATCTCCCAGGCGAACCCCTCCTCTTCGTGGAAACAGGCCTCGGCGATGGCCGAGGCGGCGAAATCGGCGTAGGAGGCCTGACAGTGTGAGTCCTCAATCACGCGTATCTGTCCGCCCGTCAGTTGCCGTTTACCGCCCATGTCGTCCAGGCAGAGCCCTGCCACGACGTTCTTCTTGTCGGCGATCCGCTGCACGCACCAGGCAATGGAACCGTAACATTCCCAGGACATCATGAAGCGGATGCTGCGCTTGGGCCGCGGCAGCTTGTCGTGTTCTATCAAGTGGCTGAGGGTGCGGGCGGCCTCCAGAGCCACGGCACAGCCAGCGGCGTTGTCCTCGGCGCCATATTCGTAGGCGTGGGAATACACCAGCACCTCCTCGTCGCTTTCCCCACGGATGACGCCTGTGGGCAGCAAGATCTGTCCTTCATACAGCCAACTCTGCACCACGGTGCGTACGGTTACCCGCTCTCCCGCCTCCAGCAGACGACGGAGATAGGCGCCCTTTTCGCGGTTCAGCGAGAAGCCAAAGATGGGCGTGTCGCTCCTCAAAAAGCCCCAGCCGTGGTAATCGCTCCAGGCGTTAATCCAGCATACCCCCTCGGCGAGGGCGTCGTCCTCGCAGGCTGGGTAGTCGCTGATGACGCCCAGGGCACCGTGCCGTGCCGCCGGGCCGCGCACCTGGCTCGCGTGCTGGGAGGAAAAGACCACCTTTCCCTTGATATCCACGTGTGTATAGTCCTCATCGTGGCGACCGTCCTCCAGGAGGATCACCTCCGCACTCATCCCCCCACGGGGGGTGGGAGCGCTCCACATAGCCAGGCTCGCCGGTTCCTCGTCATAGTCGGCCAGTATGCGGGCGGCGCCCACGGGTTCCACGATCTCCAGGGACGCCCCCGCCACGTCCCAGGCCAGGGGCATGACCCAATCGCCAAACTTGCTCTCTCCGTCGGCAGGTAGCTCCAGCAATTCTACGTCCTCCAGACCATACTCCCGCATGCGGGTGGCGATATAGTTGCCGGACAGACGATATTGGGAGAAGGTGGACCATCGGTCGTGGCTGTGGATGGCCGCGTCGAGTTGCCGGGCTCTTTCGGAAGAGAACGCTTTCTCTACTTGATGCTGGATGTGGGTGAACATGGGGCCTCCCCATTCATGACATAGCGCAGCCACAGCGCAGGGTCTCGAAAGGCCCCGCACTGTGCCAGCATGTACGTAAAAAGGAGCGGGAAGAACTCCGCGCCCTCCCCGCCCCAAACCTCTCACCTACTTGGTCTTTTGCTTCTCGACTTCTTCCTTGACGTCGTCGTAGATCAGTTGCGCACATTCCTCCGGGGACATGGTGGAGCCAGGCTCCGTGAAATTGACGATGTGCTTATTGTAGGCGCTGTACTGGATGTCCACCCACGTCGTCTGCGGCAGAGGAACGGCGTTCTCGACGTCCTCACGCATGTCGATCATCCACTGATAGGTGCGGAACTGTGGATCGCCCTTGATGACGCTCTCATAGATCGAGTTGTAAACAGGCGTCTTGCCCGTCTTGATCACCGTCTTCTGAAAGCCCACGTTCTGCGGCCCCATCGTATAGATGAGATAGTCAACCGCCTCCTGAGGGTACGGCGCCTTGTTGACGAGGGCGAGATCGTTACCCCAATAGGGCGCCCCCGACCCGGCACCCTTTTTCTTGGGCACGATGGGCGAAGTCGTCATCTTTTCGGTGCCAAAGGCCCTCTGGCCCCAGACGCCGCGCGAACTCTGCGCCTGCACGGAGGCCACCTTGCCGCTGTAAAAGGCGTCCAACCAGCCATCGAAACCATGTGGCGGAGTCAGTTCCTCTTCGACGACCAGCTTCTTGAAGAAGGTCAGGGCTTCCTGCATGTCGTCTCCGAGCCAATCTACCAGGCCCTCATCGGTATAAGGCTTCTTGGATGCAGCACAGAGCAGCCCCATCATAGTAGTGGTCATGTCACTGACAAAAGAGGTGGGGTAGATCTCTTCGTCGGCGCCCCATTTTTTGAGTTCAAGGGCAACCTTAAGCCATTCATCCCACGATTCGGGGGCCTTACTAACGCCAATGGCGTCGAAATAATCGGTGCGCCAGTTAAAGGTGACGTTCTCAAAACTATACGGGATGCCATACAGCTTGCCCTCAAAGATACCCGCCTTCTTGACCGTGGGAATCATATCGTCGAGCATCCCGCTTGCACCTTCCTGACTAGAAGCTGCAACATAATCACCCATCGGTTGTATCAGCCCACTGCGGATCCATTTGGCTGTATGATAGTCGGTGCTCAAGATGCCGCAGAGACTCCAAGCCACGCTGCCCTCGTTGATCTGAGCGATGACTTTGGTATCCCAGCCCTCAAAGGTGGTCTGAACTTTCACTTCGACGCCCTCATTGGCATCGTTGAACTCACGAGCTGTCTTGTCAAAGGGGATCTCACCCAGAGCCCAGGAGCTGATCAGCAGACGCACAATCTTGTCCCCGGGCGGGGCCTTCTTTTCGACCACACGGGTGACCTCTTTCTCGACCTCCTTTTCCACCACCACGGTCTCTTTGACGACCTTTTCCACGACCTCGGGCTTGCACGAAGCCAGAGCCGTACCAGCGAGGCCGACGCCCACCATCTTCAACAACTGTCGACGTGAAAACTGTTTTCGAGACATCTTTCTTTCTCCTTCCACAAGAATTACGCATCTAATCTCTGAATAGAAACTGTGTCCTTTCTCCGAAACTCCTTTCTTCACACACCCCATCGTGAGCCGAGCGACTTTCTCCGGGAGGATAACCGGGGGATCACGAATCCCGAATTGCGCTTGGCCATCTTCTCTGCCAGCGATAGTGGCCACCATGTCACAGACTCAACAAAATTATACAGCCTGCATGAGGGCTTGTCAACTTTAACGGCGATTATCCGTGCCTGGGTAGGAAACAGGCCCTTCCGCCGCGTGCGGGATCGTGATATAATGCCAAAGGTGGATGGAGGTATGTTGTTCAAGAAGGAGGACGCGATGTACGATTTGCTTATCAAAGGGGGGCGGGTATTCGACCCCGGCCAGGGGATGGATGAGGTGTTGGATGTGGCGGTGGTGGAGGACAAGATAGCGGCCATGGCCGACGTGATACCTGCCTCCGAGGCCGGGGAGATGATCGATGTCCGGGGAAAGCTGGTCACACCGGGATTGATCGATCTGCATACGCACGTGGCATGGGGGTCCCGTGCCATCGCCGTGGATCCGGACGTGGAGGCGGCCAAGGGCGCCGTCTGTACTCAGGTGGATGCGGGGACGGCGACGCAGGACACCTTTCC
>JAYENT010000081.1:8889-10157 GCA_034722245.1 Chloroflexota bacterium | reverse complement strand
GGTCTTGAAATCGCGTTCCCAATCCACCTCATGGGCATACAGTGCTTCGAGATTCCACTTGTCCTCTGTTCGTACATCTTTTCGCTCCGTCGATCCTTCGGTCATGTTATTCCTTTTTTGAGAGTATATTAGCTCACGTACTATACTGCTCGTCCCAGGGTTTTGGCTTCTGGCGCCCAATCACAGCGTCCCTGTATGCCCCGGGATAGAGGCGTACAAGAAGATAAACCCGATAGCGCCGCCCTTTATGCATCTTGCATGCTAAGCGCCCAGAGGTAGTTCTGTGCTAGTCTTGATCATCCTCTGTGGCAAAGAGGTCATCAAGGTTATCGAGTTCGTCCCAGGCGTCATCTAGGGGGATAAAGGGGTGCTCCACAAAGTCTTTTGCCACGTTATCCAGATATTCTTTGACGTGAAGTTCCGGGTGCTTTTTCTCCAGTTCCTCGATCCTTTCGTCCCATTCCTCGATGAGTTCCTTGCCGCGTTCCTCCAGTTCTGATAGATCCAATCCTAGCTGGAGCATGTAGTCGATGCGCACCATGAGATCGTACCAGGCTTTCCAATCTGTCTCCACCCGCATGCCCTGAAGCGCGATCCCGAGCTGGCTGAACTCGTAGGCGGGGGCAAAGGCATAGAGAACTATCAGTTCCACCCCATGTCTCTCTGCACAGTGGGCCAGATAGGCCCCAATCGTCGCCCCACCTTCATAGTTGGAGAATCTAAGAGAGTACCGCTCTAGTTCCTCTTTCATGTCAGGCAGGCTGTAGATGCAGGAAGCATCCCGATCCTTATCATAAGGTGTGGAACCGTACACGCCACCCACAATTACGATGCGTTTGACCTGTAGCGCCTCGGCCATCTCAAAGAAAGCATTGGCATACTCATCCTCTTGCCGATGGGGTTCATCCCCCAAAAAAATCACCAACCCCTTATCTCCCAGGTCGGCGTAAAAAATCTCGTTCCTATTTCCGATCATGTCTTCGCGGTATCCATCCACCAGCTTTACCTGGGGTCTGAGCAGATGATGTGCTCCTGGGATCTGAAAGAGATAGAAACTATCGTAGGCGATCTCTCCTATCTTTCTCGCGTCTGTGAGATCGACAAGGTAGTCGGGGAGCCCAGAAGAGATCTCGCCGGCATCGGCCCATTGGCGCCAACCGGCGATCATATAGTTGGTCTTTTCCACAGGAGTTTCCCACAAATCGACGATCTCACTCATATCGTCCACCTCTCTATCTAGTTCTAGCGCTCTCGTCAGTGGTATAGTT
>JAYENT010000081.1:0-8789 GCA_034722245.1 Chloroflexota bacterium | reverse complement strand
GGCCCATTGGCGCCAACCGGCGATCATATAGTTGGTCTTTTCCACAGGAGTTTCCCACAAATCGACGATCTCACTCATATCGTCCACCTCTCTATCTAGTTCTAGCGCTCTCGTCAGTGGTATAGTTGGCTGCCCTGAAAAAAGGGTAGCCAAAAGAAAATATGGGACATATATTGTGGTTGTGCGAAGCACAACCACAATATATAGTGTCCTCCATCCACTGAAAGACCTTCTTTCAGTGGATCCATAGTTGAACTTCTTAGGCTTATTCTGCCCCTGTTTCGGTTGTAGGTCAAACCAGACAGTGGATTGGCGGCGTGCTCTTTTGGCGCGGTGCCTCCCTTATGCTATCATGGATTTACGAGCAACTGCTGTTGAGAGAGTGTTTGGTTTCATTGAGCCATCTGGTGTTCGAGCGATTGCAAAGGGGCTTGGCCCGTCACAGCTCCATTGTCCGGCTTCTGACGATAGCTGCCGTTTGCCTTGTAGCGGGCATCCTCACAGGAGCCGTCATCGGTTCTCTGGGAGGGATTCTAGGGAGCGTCGTTCTGATGGCGCTGGCTGCGGGCTATTTGATGCTCCGAAGCGTCTTTGCGGGGTTGCTGGTACTGGTGGGCATTATCTGTCTCTTGCCCTTTGCCGCCCTTCCCATCGACATAGGATTCTCTCCCACATTTCTCGATCTGGCGTTGCTCGGCATCTTTTTTGTGTGGATCAGTCGAGTGGTGACAAAGAGGGAGCAGGATTTTGTTGCATACTCTCCCACGCTGCCCATGATGGTGTTTATCGCGCTGGCAAGCGTCTCTTTTATCGCCGGACTTGCCCATGCCCGTCTGACGGCCAACGTCTTGCGCCACTTTGCTGAGATCATACTTAGTGTACTCCTCTTTCTGGTCACCATCAACGTGGTACGTAGCAAAAAACGCCTGCAGATCATCGTGGGGGCCCTGATACTGGCGGGCTTTCTCGCTGCGTTGGCGGGTGTCGTGTTGTATCTTTTGCCTGATAGCCTGACGGTGCGTCTGCTGTCGACCCTTCGCGTCGTGCGCTACCCTGCTGGGTCCGACGTGTTGCGCTATATCGAGGACAATCCCGATCTGCCCCTGCGAGCGACCTCAACGTCCATCGATCCCAACGTGTTAGGAGGGATGCTCATTTTCGCAGGCACCCTTACCGCAGCCCAGGCCCTGGCCAAGCGACCATTGTTGCCACGTGGATGGCTTATTCTCATGTTGCTTACCATCGTCACCTGTATGGTACTCACCTTCTCGCGGGGCGCCTTTGTGGGGTTGGGGGTGGCTTTTGCGCTTCTTGGGGTGCTCCGGTACAGGCGCATGTTGTGGGTCGGCCTTTTGATACTCGGCTGTTTTTTTCTGTTGCCCTCTGCCCAAGTCTATACGCAGCATTTTGCCGAGGGCGTCCAAGGAGAGGATCTGGCGACGCAGATGCGGTTTGGGGAGTACAAGGATGCGCTCATTCTTATCTCCCGTTATCCGTGGTTTGGCGTGGGGTTCGCGGGCACGCCCGACATCGATACCTATTTGGGGGTTTCTTCCGTTTATCTCCTCATCGCGGAGGAGATGGGGGTTGTGGGACTAGCAGCCTTCCTGAGCGTTCTGGTCACCTTTTTGGGGCGCTTTTTGAGGACGTTTCGCCTCTGCTCCAAAGATTGGGAATTGGATCCCTTGCTTATGGGGACGTGTCTGTCCGTCTGTGGTGCCATGGTCGCAGGGGTTGTGGATCACTATTTGTTCAACCTCGATTTTCCGCACGCTTCCGCTCTGCTTTGGTTTATGTTGGGTCTGGGCACCGTGAGCATCGAACTGGTCAGGGAGAAGCATGAGCAGGTCGAATGCTAGACTGTCGACGTGTCTGTCCGCTTTCCCGGGGTAGGTGAGGGGGCGTCTCGATGTATAAACTGGTTCTTGTGCGGCATGGACAGAGCATCTGGAATCTGGCGAACAAGTTTACCGGATGGACGGATGTGGATCTCTCCGCAAAGGGCGTAGAAGAAGCAGAGTATGCCGCCCAGCTTCTAAAGGAAGCAAACTATGCTTTTGACGTTGCCTATACCTCGGTGCTCAAGCGGGCTATTAGGACACTGTGGATTATTTTGGATGTGCTGGATCTCATGTGGATCCCCGTGAGGCGTTCCTGGCGGCTCAACGGGCGCCACTATGGTGCGCTGCAGAGCTACCACAAGCACGAGATGGCCAAGCAGATGGGGCAGGAGCAAGTATTCATCTGGCGCCGCAGCTACGATGTGGCCCCTCCGCCGTTGGATGAGGGAGATCCCCGGCATCCAGCACGGGATCCGCGCTACGCTGACGTCTCAGAGGACGAGCTCCCCCGATCTGAAAGCCTCAAGGATACCGTGGAACGGATATTGCCCTATTGGCACGAGAGCATAATTCCCTCTATCAAAGCTGGGAAGCGGATATTGCTCGTGGCTCATGGGAATAGTCTCCGTGCTCTGGTCAAATATCTGGATGAGATACCCGACCACGAGATCGGTGAGCTCAACATTCCTACGGGCATTCCTCTCGTTTACGAACTGGCTGACGACTTGACGCCCTGTTGCCACTACTATCTGGGAGATCCAGAGGCGGCTGCCAAGGCTGCAGAGAAGGTGGCGAGGGAGGCGGTGTTGGGCGGCCAGTCGTCGGAAGCGGAGGGGTGATCCTTCTGCCAGGGGAGGGCGTGGGAGTAGCGCCCAGATTGGGACTACCGAGCGAGGGTCTGAGCGAGTTTATAGTATCTTTCTTCGATCTCGGGCTTGCCCTCCAGCACCTCGCTCAGAGGTGAGATTTTGATCTTGCCGCCGACATATCCCACCATGACGCCGCTTTTGCCCGCCTGCAACACATCGACAGCGGCAGCGCCGAGTCGCGTGGCCAGCAAGCGGTCTTTCGCGCTGGGTGCACCGCCTCGCTGAATGTAGCCCAGAACGCTCAAGCGCGCGCCGAATCCAGTCTCTTCTTTGTGTTCCTCAATGTAGTCGGCGATGGTAGCGGCGTCTGGGTCCGCTCCCTGGGCGATAGTGATAATGCAGTAGCGTTTTCCGCGCACATAGGCATCCCCCACCCGCCGTGTAATTTCTGCTATATCGAAGGGTATCTCGGGAATGCAAACCATCTCTGCGCCACTGGCGATCCCCACCATCAAAGCCATATATCCTGTTCCCCCCACAGTTTCCACCAGGAAGACCTGCTCGCGCGAGTAGGCTGTGTCTCTCAGGTGGTCGATGGCCTCCAGTGCCGTGTTCAGCGCCGTATCGACTCCCAGGGCCATGGTAGTACCCAGTATATCGTTCTCCACATCGGCCGGGATGCCCACCGTGGGGAACCCGGCTTCCACAAGGGTATGTGCCCCCTCTAGGCTTTCGTTATCCCCTATGACGATGAGGCCGCCGATACCTATTTCGTGGAGACTGCGCAATGCTTCACGCAATTCGGATTGTTCCGCGAACGCTTCCCCCTCCGAAGCGCCAAGGAACGTTCCCCCTTTGTCGATGATATGGCTGACGGAGCGGGACGAGAGCTCTACAAACTCCCCATTTAGCAGCCCGGCGTACCCTTCCCTCACCCCCCAAACTCCCAGGTCATGGTGAATGGCCATGCGCACAACGGCGCGGATGCAGGCATTGAGCGCGGGGTTTCCCGCTCCCCCCGTCAGAACAGCAATACGTCTGAGCCGATCGGTCATGATCGTAACGATACACTCCTCAAAGAAAGTCTCAAAAGCGTTATCTGGCTCAGCCCCCTATTTGTCATCCAGCGCGGCGATGCCCGGTAATTCCTTTCCCTCAAGGAACATGAGAGACGCGCCACCCCCCGTCGAGATGTGGGTGATGTCGTCGGCCACGCCAGCCTGCGTCACCGCCGCTGCAGAATCCCCGCCGCCAACAATCGTCGTGGCATCCGATGCGGCCAGGGCTCTGGCCAGAGCGAACGTTCCCTGCGCAAAGGGTTCGAGTTCGAAGACGCCCATGGGGCCGTTCCAGACGACAGTTGCCGCATCTCGCACCTGCTCCGCAAAGGCTTCCACCGTTTGGGGACCAATATCGAGGATGCGCCAGCCCGCCTTCACGTCGCCAGCGGGTATGGTCTTCTTGTTCGCGTCCGCAGAGAACGCATCGGCCACGACCACGTCCTTGGGCAGGCGCAGTTTATCCCCCGCTTGCTCCAAGAAGCAAGCCGCGGCATCGACGCTCTCCTCCTCGACGAGAGAGTCGCCCATGGCATATCCCTTTGCTTCGAAAAAGGTGTTGGCCATCCCGCCGCCGATGAGAAGCATCTCTACCTTATTCAGGAGGTTCTTGATCACGCCAATCTTGTCCGATACCTTGGCTCCACCAAGGATGGTCACAAAGGGGTGCTCTGGATTTTCCACCGCGTTGCCCAGGAAAGTGATCTCTTTGTCCACCAGAAAGCCGGCTACGGCGGGCAGGTGTTCGGCTATGCCCACCATGGAGGCATGGGTGCGATGACAGGTGCCAAAGGCGTCGTTCACATAGACGTCGCCCAGGTTGGCCAGCCCCTGAGCGAATTGTGGGTCATTGGCCCTCTCGCCGGGATGGAATCGCAGATTTTCCAAAAGTATAATCCCGCCCGGTTCGTTGGCGTTCACTGCTGCCTCCACGTCCGGGCCCACACAGTCATCGAGTTTCTTTACCGGTGCCTCGAGAAGTTCGCTGAGGCGTTTGGCCACTGGGTCCATGCGCAATGACTCGTCTATCTCTCCATGGGGACGCCCAAGATGGGAACAGAGGCTGATCGCCGCTCCTTGCTCGCGCAGGTACTGGATGGTGGGCAGAGCGGCCCGGATGCGCGTATCATCCGTAACTTCCAATTCTTCGTTGAGTGGCACGTTAAAGTCGCAGCGCACGATGGCGCGCTTTCCTGTCCAATCGATGTCCTTTATGGTCTTCTTGTTCATTACAAACCTCCTCAATGAAAACCCATCCATCATGTCCGTGTATTGCGTCAAAGCCCAAAACATTGTAGCATAAGCTCCATGCCCTGCAAAACAATTTCAGCAAGCCTTCAACTGAGATCGAATTGGTGGGCGGTGTGCTGGCGGCATCGGTGCACGATCCTGGACCGTTCTCGATGAGCCATAAGCAATAGTTACCAGTCCCTAGAGCATTTGGCAACCCGTTCTCTCAAGGCTACAATATAGTCGTTTCGAACTCTGGGATGAGGTTGCTGCTGGCAATGCTCTCTAGAGCGCTTTGATGACATTCAGGCTAAAGATTGCAGAGAGCAGAGAGTATGGGCGGATTTTGTACGAGAGAGTGATCGCGTGGTATCCTCGCTGACCGTGGCCGAAATGATATGGCACGTTTCCTCGCAGGGGGCCCTCACCCATAGAGGATTAAGAGATAAGGGAGTTGATTCTCAGGGGGGCGGGGCACTTCTCCGCTGCTCTAGAGCGACCCCCAGTTCCTGTTGCCCTAAGTGATCATGCGTTCACGCGCGTGAGATGCCTGTATTCGACATCTTGGGTCGGGACAAGGAATTGCTTTCGGAAAAGGAGATAGAAAGTGGACGTAGAGGCCAAATTGCGCCGCATAGTGCTGGACGTGTTGAAACCCCATAACCCTTCCATCGTCGAGTTAGCCCGTGAACTGGCCACCCTGTCGGGGGTGGATGGCGTGAACGTCAACATCTATGAGGTGGATCGAAAGGTGGAGAACGCCAAGGTAACCGTAGAGGGGGACGATCTCGACTACGACGCCATCCTCGATATTATCCAGGATGGTGGTGGTACGGTGCACTCTATCGACGAGGCAGTGGCGGGCAAAATGGTTGTTGAGGACGTGCCGACGCTGCAGGACGCCAAGAATCTGGGTTGACTGAAGTAAAGGGGCGTTTTCGCATTCCCTCGGCCCTAGTGTGCAGCGAAAGGGTCATCAAGGACTCGGCCTTTATCTGCACCGTCACGCACGCTCCCACCGAGGGGGCTGCGCGGGAGTCTATCGAGAAGATAGCGGCCAAATATAGCGATGCCAGCCACAATGCCTGGGCGTATAGAATCTCTGAAGCACCTAGAGAAGTCTTTGCCTCGTCGGACGATGGAGAGCCGGGAGGGACTGCGGGAAGGCCCATGTTGGCTGTCCTGCAGGGGAGCGGTTTGCAGGAAGTGGTCGCAGTGGTTAGCCGCTACTTTGGTGGCACCAAATTGGGAACGGGAGGCCTCGTCCGCGCTTATGGCGATGCTGTGCGTGAGGCGTTGAAAGCCCTGCCAACGGAGGAGCGCGTTCTTCACAAGGTGGCACGTATTGTCACAGACTATGGGTTGTACAACGATTTGAGGCATCTGCTCCCTCGGTATGACGTGACCGTTCAAGAGGAGACGTTCGCCGAGCGCGTCACAATGACGATTGCTGTACCCTACGATCGCACAGAAATGGTGGATGCATTTCTGCGCGATGTGACAGGCGGACGCTTGGCTCTGCAGGATACGTGGATAGGAGAGACCTATCTGTAATCTGCTTCTTGGGTCATGCTCCCGTGTTCTATCTCTGAAAGTGGGCCGTGGAGTTACCGTGCTATGAGGCGACAGCGGATCTATGGCACGTTGTGGACGTTGAGCCTCTGCCTTTTGCTGCTTCTCTCGGCGTGTGGGACGGCATCAAGAGAGGATCCGCGGGTCGTGGTGGCCAGCGTCGACACGTTAGAGCAGAGGGTTATAGGGAAGATGACCGTGCTGGCCCTGGAGCGACAGGGCTACGACGTCGTGGAGCGATGCGGTCTTGGTAATCCGCAGATGGTCCGTGCCGCGCTGGAGGCGGGCGGAGTGGACGTCTGCTGGGGCTATACGGGCGACGCGTGGACCGTTCATCTGAGGCATGACTATCCCGTTGCGGATGCCGATGAGTTGTTCTCCAAGGTGCACGATGAAGATCTCCTCAACGAGATTACGTGGCTTTCCCCTTGTGAGTGGGAAAACCGCAAGTCGCTGATCGTGCGGGAATCTTTTGCCGAGGATAACGACATCGAGACCATTTGGGATCTGGCGCGCTATGTGAATGATGTGAATCCTGATACGAGGCTGTGCATCCCGCAAGAACTCTATGATTCGGCGACTGGCATCCGTGGTTTGGAACGCTTCTACTCTTTCCAATTTAAAAAGCAGCAGGTGCGCTTTCTCTCTACGGAGGAGGGATACGACGCCTTGGCCGAGGGGGATTGCGATTGCGCTTTGGGCCTTTCGGCGGATGCGGCGCTTACAGAAGCGTCCCTGCGCTCCTTGAAGGATGACAAAGGCTTCTTTGGTGCCTCGAACCTGGCGCCCGTGGTGCGCACCCCCGTTTTACTCGAGTCACCAGACGTGGAGCACGTTCTCGTTGAGCTGAGTGGTGCACTTACAGAAGACGTGATGAGAGAGATACATCGGCGTGCCGTGATTGAGGGGCAAAAGCCTGCTGCTGTGGCGCGACACTTGCTACGAAAGTGTGGGATGTGACGCTAGCGCGTAGTGGTGGTTTTATGGTTGGAGGGAACCGGATAAAGATCATCTGGGCATCAATACAGCGGCATTTTTGCGGAGGCTGCGTTGCTCGACTATGAGATCGCGTGGGTACTGTTGTGGCCACAAGGTTGGGGGGACGAGTTCTGCCTGCAGACCAGGCTGGGCGTGACAGGGCCCAAAGATCATCTCAGTTCAGGATTACGTCCCCAAAGTGTGGTGGGGACAAGCGGGTGGAAAAAGGTAAATGCGAAAAATCAAGGATTCGATGCGTGAGCCTTTTCCCGTTTTTCAAGCATGAGCCACATTACCCTCGCATCGTTCTCACGCGCCTGGTCTAGTTCAAAGGCGCGAGGAAATAAGAGGACGTGTGACCAGCTGAGGGTGTGCCGGAGAGGAGCGGGCACGCGGTACCACACGTCCGCCAGTCCCCCAATGGGGCCTCCCATCAGAAAGCCCTTCTCCACGAGAGAAAGCCCCGAAGGCTCCACCAGGCGAGCTAGCGCCATGTCCACGTCAAACCAACGCTGGAACCATCTCCTCCATCTTCCCTCCCGTGCCCGAGTCGAATAGGGCACGGATATGAAACAGACGCCACCGGCTCTCAGCACTCTTGCGATCTCGCGAACGGCCAGACTGTCCCGGTCGCCGGGTATGTGCTCCAGGGTAGAGATGCAGGTGACAGCGTCAAATGCGCCCTTTGAAAAGGGAAGGGCGGCGACATCGGCGACGTGTACCTTCACGCGCGCCTCGGGCCCGAGAGACCTGGAGATCCATCTCGCCTGCCGGCCCACCGCGGGGTGCAGATCGACGACGGTAACATCGTGACCTCTGCTGGCCAGGAAGGCGGGAAAGGGCGAGCGGTAGCTACCCACGTCAAGGACGCGCACGTTCGGGCCTGAGGGCGCTATCTGCTTGTATGCTTCGGTATATTCAAAGCAGCGGGAGATATCTATCCCCTGTAGCGCGTGAAGCAAGCTCATGCGGGCGTTGATTTGATAGATGGCTCGCAACACATCGTAGCGGGAGTGGTGAGACGTCACAATCTACTCCATAACAAAATCAGAAGCCAGAGATTCGATGTATTTTACTATTCGGCCCCATCCCTGAGAATGTTCTTGGCGAATGTGAGAGCGCATGGAGGACTCGAGTCCCTCGTCAAAGTAGCGGAGCAGGGCGTGGGATAGCAAATCGGCGTCCTTTGGTTCCACGAGAAGGCCATTCACGCCCTCGATGATGCTCTCGCTCAATCCTCCCACCCTGGTAGCGATAACGGGCAGATGCAAATCTAGGCTCAGGTGAAGCACCGCGCTCTG
>JAYENT010000080.1:0-10529 GCA_034722245.1 Chloroflexota bacterium | reverse complement strand
GGGCCTCTCGCGCTATCACTTGCCCCAGGCCCGTGTGATCGGGCTCCATATGGTTGATCACGATGTAGTCGAGTTCTGTGGGATCGATGCACTCCCGAATCTGCTCCAAAAAGGCACTGGCCCGATGATCCTTGGCCATATCGACGAGCACTTTTCTCTCATCCAGGATGAGGTAGCTGTTGTAGGAAACGCCCTCATTGGTGATAGGCCACAAGCCCTCAAAGAGGTCGGTCGTTCGGTCGTTCACGCCAACCCAAAAGATCCCCGGCTTGACCATGATCGCTGCCATGATGATTCCTCCTGGCGATGGGCACTCAGTTCCATGATTGACATCAAGATAACACAAAGGAGGGGTGGGAGCAAGTTATGGGTGGGCCGAATACAAGCTTTTTCTCTGTTGCATCTTATGGTAGACTAGTGGCTGTGGGATCAGGACTTCGGAGCCCGCCGGTAACGAGCGGGAGGAACCTTGTAGATATTGATGATAAAGCGATTCCTATAAGCGAGCTGGCATTCAACTTTTCCCGTTCGGGGGGGCCCTGGCGTGGCGGCCAAAGGGCCAACAGGACGGCCACGCGGGTGGAGCTCCTGTACGATGTAGAGAACGTCTCCACATTGACCGAGGAACAGCGTGATCTGCTTCTGCGCAAGCTGGGGCGCTATTTGATACTCTGTGTGTCGATAAAGATGGGGTCACGCAGAGTATCAAATTTGATACTCTGTGTGTCGATAAAGATGGGGTCAGAGTATCAAAACCGACAGCGATGGTGTGCTCCACCTTGTGTCGCAGGGCACGGCCAGCCAGTGGCGCAACCGGCAGGATGTGATTGAGCGCTTTAAGGAACTGCTGGAGGAGGGATTGCGGAAGCCGCGCGAGCGCGTGTACACGAGGGTGCCGCAGAGATCGAAGGAGAGGCGACTGGATGATAAGCATCATCGGAGCCAACTCAAGGAAAAGAGGAAACTCATCGATCCCAGTGAGCGTTAGGGTTGAATATTTGACATAAAATATCAGATGGCTTGAGCAAACGTTGACGGGGGGATCTATGGCCATGTTGCTGGCTTTTGCAAGTTTGCCCTTCGCCCTCCGCGGGGGGACCTATACTGTCAGAACCGATGAGGGGCTCGTGGACATCGTTGTTTCTGAGCGTTCCTTCAACCGTTTTCTAACCATCACTTCGCGCCCCGAGCTGGCGCAGTCCATTCCTGAGGGCGGGGAAGGGGAGGGGTTCACCTCCTATACCTGGTACGATCATCCGTTTGTGCTGCGCGTGGTGTTTGGTCGCAACGTGGCCTCCCTTGGTTCGGTCAACTCGGGGGCCACCATCGTCCGGCCGTTACCGGAAAGGATCGATCCGCATGATGAGTCAGCACTATCGCCCATCAGGCAGCACTTTTCCGAACTGGCGTTGGCCGCCCTGAATTACCTTATCGCGCTGGTGCGCCGTCGGGCTAGGCTATATCAGATCTTTGACCTGTGGCGTGAAGATATAGACGTGACCGTTCGCAGTGATGATGGCGCTGTGCTCGTGGAGGATCCTTTGCAGGAGAAACTGATACAAGAGGAAAGGGTCTACAATCAGACCTTTGATCTAATGGACCAGGATGAAGAATGGTACCGAGAACTGAATGAAATGCTGCAACAGGAGGAGCCGGTTACGCTAGCGCAGAGTCTGCTGATGGAGGCGGAGAGGGCCCTGGTGGAGCGGTTTCCGCGGCAGGCCATCACCACCTGTTACACGGCTATAGAGGCGGCGGCATCGAGTCTGCTCAGCCGCGGGATGCGGCGGCGGGATAAATCGGATCGAGAGATCGATCATCTGCTTGCCACCAAGAGCCTGCCATCCAAGCTGGATTCATTGCTGCGCCGCTACACGGGATTTGGGCTCAGGCGTGACAACTATCCTCTGTGGGAATCCTTTGATAGATTCAACACACTGCGCAACAGCGTGGTGCATAGAGGCATCTCGCTCTCGCAAGAGGATGCCGAGTTCAGCATCGGCGTCACGCGGGAAGTGCTGGATTGGCTGGACATGGTCCGTTCACGTAACAAATAACGGAGGGCGTGGCCTCTGCGGTCGAGAATGTTGACCATAAAGAGTGCATCTATCGCGGCGAGCATCTTTCCTCGCCCTGAGTGAGTCTGTGCCTTCCCCTTTTGGCCCAGTAGCCCCCCTGGGTCTGTCGACTTGGTCTAACGGCGCACTACACCCAGGCCAGACTAGCATAGACTCGTTTGAGGTTCTCTGCCCAGCGCCCTTTGGCTTGTGGTCGGAAGGTAAGCCCCGTCAATTTCAGGGCCACTTTTTCAACGCTCGTAGTATTTGACATAGCCCATGCCGCGGATAGAATAAATATGCAGGTGTGTGCCCCAGTAGCTCAGTTGGATAGAGCAACTGCCTTCTAAGCAGTGGGTCGTGGGTTCGAATCCTGCCTGGGGCGCCATACTATATCTAGTGGGTATCGGTCACTCATACCCCAACATATCGTAGTTTACACTTTACAGGCAGCAGTTGCTCATAGACAAGCCATTGCAAGAACCCGCCCTGGTGACTTTTCACCTGAGGCGGGTTTGTGGTATTCTACCCTTGCCTGGGTGTCGCGGTCACCTGGGCCGTGGTCCGGGGCGCTCCTACGCCGCCGGGCCGTTCCTTTTGTTAACGCAACCGCATTGTAGCACGCGAAGAGACGCAGTGTCAACAGAATCTTGCGTTCTTGCTTAGAAAGTCACTCTAAGAAGCAGCGCGATTCCGTCTTGCGCTCCGCTATCCGCAACCTGGAACGCACACCTGAGCTGTGTGTCACCTTTACCCAACGCGCCATGTCCCCGTACATGACGGGCAATCCTCAGCGCTCTTCCTCAAGGCCCCCTACCTCAACTCAACCCACAACTTTTTATCCGGGAACTCTACGGTGCGGCCACCACGCGTGAGTTCCATGACGTGTTGCTGGCGGACGATGCGGTTGCGGAGATCACATGCCACCTGTCCCAACTCGAGCAGCTGTGCATCTGTGAAGCGCCCATCGGGATATACCAGCTTCACAAAGCCGTCGATATTGCGCAACAGCGATTCCTCATCGCGGGTGGTCAAATTCCCGCCATCGCAGTGGAGGTCGAGCCGCGCACGGATCTTGCTCATATGGTCATCCCAGCGTAGACGATGCAGGACTTCTGAGAAATAGTCGGCGATAAAGCCGGGCTGCTCAGAGAAGGAGTCCTGGCCCAGCTTGGGAATGCGCCAGCCGGGCACGAAACCGTGGATACGGTCAAAGAGGGCTGTATCGTGCAGTGCCTCTGGGAGCGACTGGTAGAGATACCGCTCCCCCATGGTGCCGGCCTCATCATCCACTTCCGGGCCTCCCTCGCCGGGAATGACGTCGTCCGCCAAGAGTTCCTGGAGCTCCGGATCATCCTCGGCTTCCACGGTGCCGTGATCGGTGTTGCCCACCATAAAGATGCCACACTCGGAGGGCAATTCAGTTCCGCCACGGCTAAAGACGCCCGATGCCATATAGTCCTTGAGGATGCCCAGGACGTTATCCCGCCTGGCGTCAAACTTGGCATAGGCGATCTCATCGAACACGACCACATCCTTGCGGGCGATGACGCCCACGGAATGGCTGCGCAGATCCAGAAAGAGCTGTGCAGCGGTGGCCTTGCCCCCCGAAAGCACAAAGCTGTAGGGAGAGATGTTGCGCAGACCGTAGGTCTTGCCGGTGCCGCGGGGACCCAACTCGATGAGATTGATGTTGGACTCCACCAGGGGGAGAAAGCGCGATAGCACGTATAGCGTCTCTTGGCGCGTATAGGCTTTAGGATTTAGGCCAAGGGTGCTCATCAGCACAGCGAGCCACTCCTCGGAATCAAAGGTCCGACGGCCTTGGTAATAGTCATCCATGTCCAGGCGTGCCACCTGGAAAGGCGCAAAGGTGGAGATGAAAAACGGCAGTTGCCTCCCGTTGACCTCTACATCGGGCTCGTAGTGCACCTCGGCCAGCCCCCAGGCGCCGCCCTCCAGAAGGATGGGGTACTCGCGCGGCAGATTTCTGCTGATGCGCATGTCGCGCTTGCCCAGCAGGGGGGTGCGTACCAGGGGAGCGGCGATACTTTCGTCAAAGCGGGCGGCAAAGAAACCCAGCAACTTTCTGCTGCCCTGCTCGGACATCTCAAACACCACACGCTCCGCGTGGCGTGGCTCGGGGTAGTAGTCGCGGATCAACTGATTGACGACGCGCAAGGCCTCCTCCTTGCCACGGTAGGCATAGCGCGCCAGCAGATACTCGGTGACAAACCGGGGCAGATGGTGCTGCATTATCCTTCGCGTGAGGCCCTTGTTGACGATCTTGTCGGGGAAACGCTCCGCGAGCTTTTGTGTCCAATCCATCGGCCTTCCTCTCCTCAGGGCAACATGTCGCCAACTGCACTGGTGTACTTGCCTGGACGGGGTTTCACCAACAGGCGGTGTCTGACCTCCGCCAGGGGCTTCGATCCGCGATGGCACTCGGCGTACAGGACGACCTCGGTGGCCTCGGCCTCGGAGAGCTCCGGGGACCAAGGATACTCAAAGGTACGGGAGGATTCTCCCGGCGCCAGATCGACCTGGTGCCTCTCCTCGCGTCCGCCGGGAAACTGCATGGTCACCTGCAAGCTCTCGATGGTGGCATGAGCTTGAAGCGCCAAGCGCACGGTGAGGGGTTCATCCTCTATGACCTCTTTCGGCAGGCCCAAAAATTCCAGGTGGACCGTCTCCTCCTCTTTCCCCACCCGCAGCCAGCTACAGGGCACGACGCACTCTTCTAGACTCACCCCGCCGTGGTAGCCGACGGAGGGATGCCATGACCAGCGTCCCCCAAAATCGTACAGCGCCCAAAAGGGCCCAAGTTCATCGTAGACAAGCCCGCTGCAGGGGACGGCGGGAACCCCGGCGGGTAGCTGGGTATCGCTCTGGTCGATCAGACGCGCCGCGTGCTGTTGCGCCCCCTCGGGCATGTCGTGTTTCTCCCCCGTGTTCGGCGTGAACCCATGGTCGGCCGTGAGGAGGACGCGCCGGCCCGAATCCCTGGCAGTCTGGAGGACAGAACGCAGATAGGAACAGTCGTCCAGTTCAAGACCCACCGGCGTACCGGCATGCACCTGGATGGCGTCGTCGATCTCGTTGATGACCACGGCCACCAGATCGTGGGAATCGCCCGCGATAGCCGCTGCCACCTGGCTCTGGTTGTGGAGGAGATCTGCCTTTCTGTACAGAACGGTCTTGTAGCTTGGCAGGGCTTCCTCAAGCGCCCTGGGCTCCCGCGGCGATGGTGTCTCGTCCTCCGGCTCGGCTAGTTTGGGATAGATAGCTTCGGCGACCGGCCCGGAAAAGATGCCGTAGCGACTGACGGTCGTCACCGTCGGTAGCATGGCCAGGGCGTGACCGTCGCCAATTTGCCACCCGTCCCCGCGGAGATGGTCCGCAAAGCGTCGCCAGAGGGGGTAGCTGAGGCCATCCACGACGACGAGGAGGACCCGCTCGCCCTCGCGTAATGCGGGCTTGATGTGGCGATTGAGGATCTGTACGACGACGGTTTCCTCCTGGCTCGAGAAGAGGCGCTCATACTCCTGTGTGTAGCGCTCGGCAAAGGCGCGGTTCAGTTCGGTGCGGGCCGCGACGTATCGCGCGCACAGGGGGGCGACGATATCCTGTAGCTCGACGACGTCCCGCATCGCTCGTCTCGCGTCGAACCAGGCCACGTCGTATCCGGCGATGGTGTCCACGTACGCGGATACCGCCTGAGACGCGGTCAGTTCCTCTAGGGACAGTTCCTCGATGGCCCCGATGCCCTGAACCACGTGGGCGGCCGCCTGGGCCGCCTCCACCCAGTCTCGATAGTCGGGATAGCGGAGATGCTGCCGCCAGCGGCGCGCATCCACGGCCCCTCGGTCACCGGAGGCCAGTTCCTTTAGCTGTCGGCGGATGTCACCGCGCAGCCAGACGGGCAGGACGCGCCAGTACCTGGTCTGTGGGACGCCGCCCTCTTTATCGCTGAAGGCCGGGGCCGGCACCTGTACCTGCTTGACCCATCGTCGACCCCATTCTCGATCTGAGAGCAGGGCTTCCTGCAGCAGGTCGGCAACACTGCTCAGGGCCTCGTCGTCGTTGCGTCCAATATCCTCCAGAAATCCGGTGGCCAGGGGGTCTATGGACGCCTTCCCCTGCTCTCGATTCAGCGCCGACTCCAGCAGGGCCCGGGCGACGCTGCTCCGCTCCGCGCGCCAGGTCAGAAGACCGTCGATGAATGGTTCTCCATAGGCCAGATCCTCGGCATAGGCCCGACACAGAGGATGGGCCGCCTCGGGGATGGAGGCATCGCTCTGGAGAATGGCGGCCAGAGCATGATCTGGTCCGTCATCGGTGGGAAGGCGCTTTCCCAGCAAAAGCGTCAAAGCGGCTGCCGCAAGATGTTCGCGTGGAATCCTCTGGTCCTCCAGTAGGTCCCAGTGCGGGCTATCAAGCAGTTCCTCGCAGAGGGGATCCAGGCACTCGTCGCTGGGAAAGGCGACGTCCTTTAGCACCTTAATGATATCCGCTGCCCCGGCGCGAACGCGAGGGGCACGCTCGGTGAGGTCCCGCAGCCCCTGGGGATGAGCGCCGGGCTCGACGATGAGAGCCACCTTCTTGGGCGCCTCCTGCCACAGGGTATGGCGCAGGGCCAGCAGGGAGTGGGCCGTCACCACGTACCAGCGCTGGCTGCCCACGTCGACGTGACGTCCCTCGCGATCCCCCAGCAAGCCGGTACGGTCCTCGACCAGGGCCGTGTCGTGGTTCCAGGCGGCGCGCAACAGCAATTGGGCCAGGACCTGATCGCGTTCGTCACTCGTCAGCATGGGGGTGTACCTCTACCCTGACATTCGCTTTGTCGTCCAGTTCACTCAGCGCACTCCAGTCTATCTTTAAGTCCCCCAGCGCCCGCCTGAGATCCCCGCATGAAATCGTAAAAGTAACCAACGTCTTCGGCGTCACGTCGGTGGCCGTTTCTCCTCCACCGACAGGTGGCCGCTCGGGCCGGACGATGAGCTCTTCCAGCTCCTTGATAAGCTCGTGGCGATCGCCGTTGTCCACGACGTACTCGTGCACCAATTCCCTCGCTCGACGCCCTCGCTCCTCACCAGCTTCCTTGGCTTTGCTGTATAGACCCTGGACCCCGCTATCTCCGAGGCGTCGGACTATGGGCTCGATCTCTTTGAGCAGATCCCCAGGACTCTGGTCGGGGGGCGAGTTGATCAGACGCACGATGCCCTGCTCCGACGTGTCGGCGCGGAGCGCCGAATCCAGCGCATCCAGTGCCCCCTCCGTCTCATCGAGCAGCCGCTCCAGTTTATCGGGGCATCCGTCGAGGGCCTTTGCCCCACGCTGCGTGCCACGACGCATATCGCCGTGGCGCTGCTGCCATTCATCGTGCGCCTCGCGCAATACGCCCCAGGCCCGGTCCTGTTCGGCCACCGAGGGTTCCTCCGCCAGGTCACGATCAGGCAGAAGGCGCTGCCAGACGCCACGGAACTGCAGCCACTGTGCCGTCTTCAGACGCTCGCCCTCGCGCAGCACGTCGCTATCGTTCAATCCCAACAGGGCCGGTGATTCCAACGTCAGCGGCTGACCCCGGCGGAGGACGCGGAGATCGCGGAATACGACCAGCAGGCGCGCCAACAGATGGACCACGTCGGCCTGCAGACCAAAGGTCTCGGCCATGTGGGCGACGATCCTGCCATAGGTGACCGAGTCGTCGTCCAGTTGGTCGAGGATCTCCTGAGCATAGGGCGAGTTACCCAAATCGAGGCGGTAGCCGGTGCCCTCCGAATGCACGAGACGCAGCGGCCTGGCATAGGCCTGGGCATAGGCATGGGCCCTTTCTCCGCTGGCGATATATCCGTCGCCGGTCACAAAGCCCTGATAGACGACGTCCAGCGCCTGACCCGTCACCCGCTGACCAAACTCGGGATGCTGGCGATAGCGCTTGCCCAGCAGCCGCGCGGCCAGATCCTCGAGGCGCTTGGAGAACGTCTCGCCCGAGGAGACGCTGCCACCGATATCGGGCGACGACTGTATCTCGCCCCGCACATAGCAGTCCCCAAGCCCTTCCCGCAGGCGATCGCGCAGATTAACTCGCGAGGCCCGCAAATTGCTCATCAATTCCTCGGCCTCCTCCCCGCTGTAATGCTTGGCCAGATAATCCCTCCCCTCGTCACTATCCAGATAGGCAATGCGCGCCAGCTTGGTCAGCCGCTCCGCCACTTGATCGCTGGCCTCGACTGGCAGCCACAGGGCGCTGGGGGCATGGGGCGGGCTGTCGGGGATCTCCACCTGAGGCATGGCGTCGCCGGGGAAGCGAGGGAAGGCCACCCACAGGCCAAAGTCATCCCCCTCCAGAGGCGCCGGAAGCTGCCCGCTGGGGGACTCGATGGGCTGTACGGTACCTTGGCGCGAGGTGCCATGCCAAGAACTCAATCTCAGCGTGCTCTTGTCGTCACGCTGCCGCAGATCAAAGAGACCCCGCAGCGCCTCCAACGTGACCTGACGGCGCCACTGATCGAGTTGGGCGGGATTGACCTTGCCCAATTCCTGATCGGGATCCAGGCCCAGGGAGAGGCGAACCGAGACGATGTCGCCCTGCTGCTGAAAGGTGCCCACCAGGTTGTCGCAAAGGAGCTCGATGCTGTCGTCGATGGCCTTGTCGGTCAGCACCGCGATGTCCCTGTTGAGCACGGCGGCGTTGAGGGCGCCGATGGCCGCCGGCGTCAGCCGTCCCTGCAAGGGGGCGCGCCCCTTGTCGGTGAGTTCGGCCAGCATGATGGTGCGCGCCACGGCCTTTCCTTCACGCACCCGCTCCGGATCAGAGAGGAATTCCTTCTCCAGCAGGGGCATCACCCTGTCGGCCATCAGGCCCTTAGCCGCCTGTAGCTCGGGGGCGGCGGTCAGCTCGGCCTCGTTGGCATTCTCCACCAGGTGCTCAAAGACCTGGTGATAGGGCAACAGGGTGCCCAAAGGCTCGTCGGCCAGATCGAAGAGCATGTCGTAGAGGACGCCGATGGCCGTGCGCTCGCGGCTGAGGCGGTCGGTGACCGATACCATGGTATCCACCATGGCCGGATGGAAGGGATAAAGCTGGTGCAGGGCCTCGGTGAAGGCCTTGCGCTCGTACAGTTGATACAGGACATTTCGCTGTTTCTCCGGCAGTTGGTCCAGCGCCCCGTCGGCGGCCCGGCGCAGGCTCTCCTCCTGACCGGACCGTGGGCGCAAGACGGGCTGGAAGAAGTTGTAGTAGAGCCACATATCGGCATAGATGTCGTTCATTAGCTTGAGATGCTGGGACGTATACAAGTACAAGTCGGTGAAATAGGCACGCACCAGGCTCCCATTCTTCTGTTCCACGAAGCGATTGTGATTCTTGACCCCTGGTTTGCCCCGGGTCTGTTCAATATGTACCAGGTGCTCACCGAAGTAACCGATGAGGGACGGGTTTATGAATTCGGAGCCATTGTCGCTGTGCACCTCGCGCACTGGTATGGGACAGTGCCTATCAAAAGTCTGAAAGGCGCGCCACATGGCGCCGAATTTATAGCCCTTGATGGCAAAACGCTCGCTCCAACCAGTTAAGACATCGATAAACTGGATAGTACAGATAAAGTCCCCCTCCACATCAGAACGACTATGGTGCACCAGATCCACCTCGAAGTGGCCGGGGGAGGGTTCATCCCATGGGATTACGGACACGGGAACCAACATTTGTGCTGCCGAATCGCTGCGACGGCCGCGGCGGGCCCGGGGCAAGCGTGGCCCTTCGGGCTGCACCCGCTGGACGATGCGCCGCACCGTGGAGATACTAATGCGTTCCAACTTTTGCAGCAACTCCTCATCGAGCGCCATCTCCCCGAAGGCGGCCAACTGCTTGGCCATCTGGGGCAGCCCCGGCTTGAGCCGTTCGGCACAGATCCAATCCAGGGTATCGGCGATGATGGCGATGGCTTCCTCCACGTCCTCGCCATAGTGTCGAGAGCGTTCCCGCCTTCGCTTCCTGCGGCGAGGGCCGGGACCATTCATGCGCACGATGAGATGCTTGCGCTGCAGGCCCGTAATGGCCTCCATCTCGTCCAGCAACTGTCCTTTCATCTTACGACCGGCCTTCTCATAGCGTCTTTTCATCATCCGTAGGTACTTGAATCGCTCCTCTACATTCATCTTCTCTTCTGTGGCCATGGTTCTCCCTCGGTTAGATTATCATTTGGTAGAACCATCTTGCCACGGTTAGATTTTAAGTGGTAGAACGCGGTCGGTTAGTTGAAAAAGCCCCTAGATGCGGGTACTCATTTGGCAACAACCACTACAGGTAGTGGTGCCGTCAATTTCGCGTCGACTTTTTCAACACTGGTGATTACCCATAAGTCAAAGACTCCTCAGGGAAGGGGTGCTGACTGGCGAAGGAGAGGGTGGCTGCAGCGACAAACACGCTGCCGATACCGGCCAGGAGGATGTAGGGTCCATCACTGTCCA
>JAYENT010000079.1:0-42998 GCA_034722245.1 Chloroflexota bacterium | reverse complement strand
GCTCCAGGTTCTTTTCGGTCTCCCCGATGTACTTGCTGACCACGGCAGATAGGTCGATTCTGTACAGCGAAAGCCCCAGTTCGCCGGCGATAATCTCCGCCGCCATGCTCTTGCCCGTACCGGAGGGACCCGCAAAGAGAGCGGACAGGCCGCCTGCCGACGGTGCACGCTGGCCAAAGCCCCAGTCATCATACACCGTGTACCAATGGCGATACCGATCGCATATCTCGTGGAGTCCATCCAGGCGATCATCCGGTAGCACCAGGTCATCCCACGCGTGATGCACCTCCATGGGCTGGGCCAGGTGGCCTAGTCTGCTCTCACTCAAGGAGCGCACCGCGGCCGTGATATCCTCACGGCTGACAGCTCCGTCCCCCGGACCCCGCCAACGGGCTTCCCGCGCGGCCATGCGCACGACGTGGATGATTTGATCCCCCCGGAGGCGATAGCGAGCGGCCAGGGCCGAGGCCGAAACGCCCGTTTCGCATTCCACGTCCGCGAGAGCCGTCTCCCAAAGCGACAGACGCTGCGGGTACTCCGGTGCGGGAAAAGATAGCGTGAAAGTGTCGGCACGATCCCATACTGTATCATCCGCATCGGCACGGATGCCCATGTACCAGAACACGGGGTATCCATGATCTGCTAGGAACTCGCCCCACAGCGCCCTGCGAGAGTCCGAAAGGGAGTCGGTTTCCCCGTCTTCCGTCCCGAAATCGAGATAGATGGCCGCTCCGGCCAGCAAGGAATCCCGCCGCACAGCCCGCGCGGCACGTCGGACGTCCTCGTACGTCCCTTGCAGCGCTACGCCATCCACATGCATCAGCGATACGTCCCACGCTCCACACAGGACCCGCGCAACTTGAAGAGCCGACCAGCGATCTCGCCCCCGCTCACGAACCCATAACCCAGGCGAGAAGGCCTCAGACGCCAATATTCGCACACGACGGAGCGTATCCTCGTCGAGGGCCAGATCGGATAGTTCGACGTGGGGCCTCTCAAAATGCAGGTAATGGGGAAGGTCAGCATGGCCGAGATCACCATCAAGGAGGAAAGAGACCAGGTTGGGTTCCGGCTTGATGGACTGCGCCAGCAATGAGTCCCCCTTTCCCCCTTCTTGCTGCAAGAGGCGGTAGCGCATCAGGGGAGCGTCGCTTCGAAAGGCTCGTCGAGCGTCCATGCGAACTGCCGGATCGGGACAAAAGAGATCGAGGGTCAGACCCACCGTGGGCCGCCGGCGGGTCATATCGTCCTGGAGATAAGCAAAGAGACGCTCATATCCCAGATCGAAGGCGGGCAGAAGGGAGAGGAGTAGGACATCGACTTCAAAAGATGAAAGACCAAAAGCGTCAACCAGATGCCCTAGCGGAGAATGGGGAGCCACGGCGCCCGCAGAGGGTGGCTCCCACACGGCCCCGAGGGCAGAGGAGCCAAAGGGATGCCTCAACAGCTCCTCGAATTCCTGATCCGACACATAAAGGCCCAGAAACGCATTCACGTTTGGCGCTTCTCGGTGCTCAAGGCTCTTCGCTCTGCTGCGGAGTAGGTTGTCGATGCGGGCCAACTGGGTCAGCAACTCGACGATGTCGGAATCTATAGAGGTCATCTCCATCATATAGTGCTCCGTATAGAAAAGGATGGCTCAGAAGGGACACAACATACACACTATGTGACTCGGTTGCAAAGTGTGTTGGTGACTTCTCTGAGCTCGACTGGTACTATATGTGGGCAAAACAGGCTGGACAAGCCCATATACAGTGTACTGTAGGTGCCTATTCTCTGCACCAACATAAGATGGAACCGAGTCCCACTCGACGCCGTCAAACTACAGGATACACTGGCGTCTAGAATGGCTCAGACGCCATTTTCATTCAGGTACCCTTATATGGATATAGCCCTGGATGCTCAATTTCTGTCACTAACTGCGGAACTGGTTGCCCTCATCATCCCATATGGGCCTATGCGGCCAACCTTCCAGACTGCCCTAGACGCGATCGAAAGTTTTCTCTCGTAAAGCGCAAGGGCCGCGATGGGAGATACAGGGTTGCGTCAGCCCCACGCGGGATGGGTTGCGCCGCGCTCACCGACCAGTGCTAGGGCCCATGTACGCCAGCAACAGCTCCAGCTGCTCGTAGTGATCAAACTCCAATGCCAGAGAGGGGTCCGGCGGAATGACAAGACTTATCTTGGGGCCGAACCTTTTTTGGATCAGGTCAAGGGTCGTCCTCTCCATCCAATCCAGCGGCTGATGGAGCGCTTGGGGCTCCTCGATGGTCGGGCGTCCCAGGCGCCTAACCACCCTGATCAGGGGAAAAAGACCCCGCAAGCCCACCACGCCCACCACAGTGGCCGCTATCTTCAGTAAACTACGGATCTCGTGTGTGGATAACCTCCGGATGCCCATGATCCTCTCGAATCGGCCATATCCGACCTCGGTAACGGCATCCGGCCGCAGAAGGTATACGTTGGCACAGAGATGTGGGCTGCCCCGGAAGGGCAGAGCGTCCTTCCGATACGCCAGTCGGAGACCTTGGGGCACCGCGGAGAAGGGAATCATGGCGATGTAGAGGTCAGCCTCTTCCGCGCTCTCACAGGCTGCGATAAAGCCCTCCAGGGCGGTTGAGGAGAGCAGGGGGAGGTCGCCCGCGATGACGAGGACGTGGTCCCCTGCCAGATAGTGACCCCGGCCTTCAGCGGCTCGCAGTGCGTTCCACATGCTCTCCGTGTGAGTGGCCCCCTGCGGCACCAAGTACGAGGGGCATTCCGTGGAGAAACGATGGGTCTCAGCCCTGCCGGGAGGCGCTGCGACGTAGCTGCAGCGGCACCGGCCCAGGCCTTCAATGGCGTCCAGGATGCGCTGACCCACCAGGCCATGCCCAAAGGGCAGAAAGAACTTGCTCGGTTGCCCTACGCCTCCCAAGATTTCGGGGTCCTGATCATTTCCCGCGAGCACAATGGCCACAAGTTGATCGAACTGCACAGATGGCTCCTTCTCTAATCCTCGCGGTCGGATTTGCCGATAGGTTGTCATTGGAAAGGCTCTTGGCTTTTAAAGGCCTTTTTGTTTTCGCCTATCTATCATCTATCCATCTCCCCGGCGCTGGCAGTAACCTGGGGATGGCGCTCGAGCCTTGACGAGGCTGACCGGTTTCTCTGTGTTCCCCCGAAGGAAGTGTCAGTCTAACCTCTTTGTCCGCGGCATGGCCTCTTGGCAGTCATCACGTCTTTGAGAGATATTTTCGTCGATTTGCGTTGCCAGGCGCCGACAGGCTTTCATCCCCGACCTACGTCGGCCGACGAAGCGACTCAGCCGCCTCGTCACGCCGTTCGTGACCCGGCTGCTCCAGCGCCTGGCATAGTACAATCTCCCAGCCTGCAGCCTCCTTCGCTCCACCGTCTCGGCGAAGTCCCCGACAAACCGCTCCGCGTGAAGGATGGCCACCAGACAAAACCCACTCACCACCCAGAGGGATTGCCACACGCATCCCCGGGCCTCCCGAAACAATCGCCGACAGGCAGCGACTATGGCGGTCGTTTCAGGTTCGGTTCTCGTGTGGAAATCCCCGCGGAGGCTGTTTCTCATCGGCTGGTCGATCTCCTCGCTATGTTTCGCCCGTGATCCGCTCCTCGCCCTCCGCCAGGCATACGATGAAATCGTTCACCTTCGTGGCGGCCTGTCGGAAGAGGACGGTGAAGATGGCCAGGAACTGGAGGATCACCAGGGCGAGCCCTAACAGCACCAATCCGGGAAGCCTGACCCACGCATTTTCGGACTCCCCTGCTCGCTCCAATCCTTCCTCACTGCGCTCTCCGAGGTCCATCACGAAGCGGTCCAGGGTCACAAAGATGAGACGGAGCAGCTCCGTGACGATGCGAATGGCGGTGAGGACCACCAAAACAAGACGACTCGCCAGATCTCCAACGCGTTCGGCCCAAGTCATGTCCGATCTCCTTTCCGCTGCACTAGATGACGCCTCTATGGATACTCGCTCGAGTCTTTCACTCACCCCCCCATGTAGGGAAGGATGAGCTGGCTGATGGCCGACTCCAGTGAGTGGGTGCGCCTTTGATTTTACCGCCCCGTTACAAGGTCTTCAAGTCCATATAATTCTGATGATTACCCACTATGTTTACCCTACATCCCCATTATAAAGCATAGAATCGACAAAGTCAAGGGCTTTTTCGCTGCTATAAAGAATGAAATACCGATATAAATAACAGCAAAAACAGAAATATTACTAAAAGGTAGGAGAAGATGCTTCCGAGGCGGGAAAATCTCGCTGCTAGCCATTCCAACGTCCATCCAGGAGACAAGAACCCGCGCCTCCACACCAAGTCACCCTTTCTGCCCGTGCCGTTGACGAAACGTGTCACCGAGGCTATAATGCCAAGCAAGAGATTCACAAGAGCGAAGGAGAAGCATGGCAGAAGACATAGAAAGAAAACTCATACCGGAGCAGATACGACGGGCCCTTTCATTGACCTTAACCCTTATCGCCGCCATCTTGTACGCTGGTATCCTAGGGAATGCTGTGGTGAGGAGTGCGCTGGAAGAAGACCCGGTATTCTCGGACAATATGCTGCGAGCAGCCGGTTTCCTAAGTGGGCTTGTAGGTTCTGTAGTCAGCGCAGGGTTCGCAAAAAGCCAGCCGCCCGTATCTGTGCAAATGACCAACACATACCCCATGGGAGGACGTACATTGACAGCGCGACACAGCCTCAACCCACCCTCCCTCGTAAGGCGCAATCTTGTTGGACTCGCCAGCCTCATAGGACTCTATCCATCAACGCGACCAGTTCCCCGCTCAAGCACTCCAGAGGAAGGCCCCCCCTCAGAGGAGACCCCGCCAGCGAGAGAGCCTCTCTCTATCGCGGTGTGGATAGCGCTTTTGTACTTTGCCGTCTATTTCCTAGTGGGTATTAGCGCCTTTTTCGTAACCATCTGGCATGACGGCGCGCCAGAGATCGTGGTAAACTCTGGCTGGGTATGGTTGGGAACCGTCATCTCCTCGGCCTATTCATTCCTTGGCCTCAACGCCGGCGAATAAGGGAGAAAGTGCTTACGAGACAGCCTCCGTCTGGCGTCTATCAAAGCTCAGCATGTGCAGGTCTTTAGCGCCTGCTGGCAAGACGGTATCATACGTGTCTCACGTGCTCCAAGCCAAGACGATACATATCCTTCACGCAGTCGTCATCCAAAGAGTAATAGACATGTCTTCCTCGACGCCGCGCCTTGACCAGGTGAAGCTGACGTAACAGGCGCAGGTGATGCGACACGGCCGAGAGTGTCATATCCAGTACACCCGCCAACTCTCCCACAAAAAGTTCCTGTCCAGCAAGGAGGGAAATCAGTCGCACTCGCGTCGGATCCGCTAGAATCTTGAATACCTGTGCCAAATCCATGCTCGTTGTCTCGTCCAACAAAGCCTCACGAGCCTGCTCCAAGCGCTCAGAGCGCGGATCCTGATTCACATCAGTCATGAAATACACTCCTATGATTGAACCTTTGAGCAATTATACCATTTAGCAGAAAGCCTGTCAAGTCAGAAGTGCGTCAGTGGAGAATCACGCACAAGAAGGCACCGTTTATCGAACCTATTCCATGCAAAAGCGACCACAAACATGGCACAATTGAGAGGGCCTCAACGCCAGCGTCCAACCCATGGGATGGCATCATATGCGAAGACGATCAAGCCCTAACGGTTGCGCTTGCTCGCTAGCTGCGCATTTTACCATCTGAGGCCGGACTGTGGCCAGGAGCGGCTGCCGCGTAAGGGGTACGTACGTATAGACGCGCTAAGGCTTTGGATCACACGGTCGAAAGCGATTGACATATCACATGGAAACCCTATAATAAGCATGGCTGGATTCGAGTAGATGGAGTGAGAGGCGTGTCCCGGTACCGAGAAGCGGCGTATTGGCTGGCCGCGCTAAATGCGGAGGGAGTGGGTCGCCGCGTAGCAAAGAAGGCGATTCACCATTGGTGCGTCGAACAGGGGCGCGCCCTTTCGACGCTCTTTACCCAGGAAGCCACCGAACTGGCGGCCCAGTGCCCCATCGACACCCAGCAGGTGGCTCGATTGCTACTCGCGGAAAGAGACGTACCCGCTAAGGAAAAGCTCTTACAAGAGTTGCAGGAGGATGAGAAGATAGGCGTGGTAATCCCCGTAGATGCAGCCTATCCGGAATCGCTGATTCAACGCCTGCCCGAGGAGTGGCTGCCTCATTTTCTCTTCTATCGCGGCGACCTATCCATCCTCACCGAACCCGCACTCGCCGTCGTTGGAGCGGAGAATCCGTCCTCCAAGGCGCAGGATGTGACCGAGGCATTGTTCGAACGGCTGGCACAGGAGGGCTATCCGATCATCAGCGGCTACAGCAGTGGCATAGAGCGTCGTGCCGTGGATACCGTCCGCCGGGAGGGGGGCGCAGCCACCATCCTGTTGCCCATGGGAATCCAGCCCTTCAACGGGTATGTGGATGAAATACGCAGAGAGCCCGAGGCATCGCGTCTGCTTGTGCTAAGTCCCTATCTGCCCAACGCCGGATACAACGAGACTCGTGCCCGCGCGCGGGAGGTGCTTGTCGCCGCTCTGAGCGAGGCCACATTCCTCATGGCGCCCGACCGCAGCCCTAGAGAATGGTCCTGGCTGGAACGCTTCCAAGAACGCGGCGGAAGGCTCTTTATCTGGGACGATGGCGGCGACATCGTAGATGCCTGGAAGAAAGCTGATGCGGTTCCTTTCCGAGAAGTGGCTGAGGCAATGGATCTGTCGCGCGATCTTTTTGGCGCAACGCCGGGTGGCGCCGATAAAGTGTTGGAGGATGAGAAACTCGCTGATATGGATCCCATCGAGTTCATAGATGCTGACTCGGCCATAGAGGTGCTGAGCCAATCTGGCCAGGTTCCCGACATCCTGGCGCAGCGCCTGCGCGACGCAGAATGGCCCGAACCGCAGATTCACGACGACGACTTCTGAGCGGCCCGGCCTCGCAGTCACATAGATGAGATCTGTCCTGTTTTTTTAACCATTCTTCCCCCTACCCGACGACCATTCACGCATGTGGCAGCGCCGTTGGCTACAGATGCCCTTACAGGAGAAAGAATAGCGTGCCCAAGTTCGAACTCATTTCCGATTTCGTGCCCACCGGAGACCAGCCCAAAGCCATTGCAGAACTCACCAAAGGGTTGGAGCGCCAAGATCGCTACCAGACCCTCATGGGCGTGACGGGGTCTGGCAAAACGTACGTCATGGCTAATATCATTGAGACTGTACAACGTCCCACCCTTGTCATCGCGCACAACAAGACGTTGGCGGCTCAGTTGTACTCCGAGTTCAAAGAGTTCTTTCCGAAAAACGCCGTGGCCTACTTTGTAAGCTACTACGACTACTATCAACCAGAGGCCTATATCCCCCGTACCGATCTCTACATCGAAAAGGACGCTGATATCAACGAGGAGATCGACCGTCTCCGCCTGGCTGCCACGTCCGCCCTGTTCAGCCGGCGCGATGTGATCATCGTGGCCTCGGTCTCCTGCATCTATGGCCTGGGCGATCCCAAGTCCTATGGCCAAGTAGTCATCAATCTTCGGCGTGGCGAAAGCCGGCGTCGTGATGCGCTGCTGCGGCGCCTGGTGGGTATCTTCTACGAGCGCAACGATATCGAACTCTCCCCTGGCAAGTTCCGCGTGCGGGGGGACACGTTGGAAGTCATGCCTGCCTACGGCGAGACCACGTACCGTATCGAGTTCTGGGGAGACGAGATCGAGCGCATCGTCGAGGTCGATGCCCTGACGGGCGAACTACTACACGAGCATGAAAGCATCGACATCTTTCCCGCCAAGCACTTTATCACGCCGGAGGAGAACCTGTCCCAGGCCATCGAAAAGATCGAGGAGGAACTGGAACACCGCCTGGCCGTGCTCAGGGAGCAGGACAAACTGTTGGAGGCCCAGCGATTGGAGCAACGCACGCGCTATGACGTCGAGATGCTGCAAGAGATCGGGTATTGTCCCGGGGTAGAGAACTATTCGCGGCACCTATCGGGCCGTCGGGAGGGGGAGCCCCCGTGGACGCTCCTGGATTATTTCCCGGCCGATTATCTGCTGTTCATCGACGAATCCCACATGACCGTGCCCCAGATACGCGGCATGTACAATGGCGACCGCTCCCGCAAGGAGACCTTGGTAGAGTACGGCTTCCGTCTGCCTTCGGCCCTAGACAATCGTCCGCTGACTTTTGAGGAATTCGAGGATCACGTAAACCAGTGCATCTTTATCTCCGCCACGCCGGGTCCTTATGAACGCGAACACAGTACGCAGATCGTAGAGCAGATCATCCGCCCCACAGGCCTCGTGGATCCCAGGGTCTCGGTGCGACCCATTGAGGGGCAGATCGACGACCTGATCGGCGAACTGCGGGAATGCGTGGAGCGGAACGAGCGCGCCCTGGTCACCACCCTGACCAAGCGCATGGCGGAGGACCTATCAGAGTACCTCCAGGAGGCCGGCTTCGACGTACACTATTTGCACTCGGAGATCGGCACTATCGAGCGGGTAGATATCCTCCGCAGCCTGCGTACCGGCGTTTACGACGTGGTGGTCGGGGTCAATCTGCTCCGCGAAGGACTGGATCTGCCAGAGGTCTCCCTGGTGGCCATACTCGACGCCGACAAGGAGGGCTTTTTGCGCTCCACCCGCGCGCTTATCCAGACCATCGGCCGCGCGGCCCGAAACGTCCACGGCCGGGTGATCATGTACGCTGACGAGATCACCGATTCTATGCGCAGGGCCATCGACGAGACGAACCGACGTCGCGAGATACAGCTGGCCTACAATCAAGAGCGGGGCATCACGCCCAGCAGCATCGTCAAGGAAATCCACGATCTGACCGAGAGTCTGCGCGCTGTCGCCGAGCCAAGAGCGACATACGAGGTGGAAACAGAGATACCCAAAGACGAAGCGTACCACATTATCGAGAACCTGGAAAGACAGATGAAAGCGGCCGCCCAGAACCTTGAGTTCGAGAAAGCAGCTCTGTTAAGAGATCAGATTCTGGAACTGCGTCGCTCAGCGAACAAGGGTGAGGATATACCAGAGTGGGAAAAATACCGTGAATTTGAGCGGCAGCGTGGCTGATGTAAAAGAAAGCGTGCCTGGCTATCACACGCTATATGAGAAAGGGCTTTTACACGTGCGGGTAGAAGCGGTCCGAGAACGCCTCCTATCGTGCGACCTATGCCCGCGCAAGTGCGGTGTCAATCGCCTTGAGGGAGAACGCGGCTACTGCCGCAGCGGTGCACGGGCCATTGTGGCCAGCGTCAACCCCCATCACGGCGAGGAACCCTGCCTAAGCGGCACCAGGGGCTCGGGCACCATCTTTTTCTCCAACTGCACGGCTCACTGTATCTTCTGCCAAAACTATCCTATCAGCCAACTCGGATTGGGGTCCGAGAGGTCCACAGCGGAATTGGCGGAAGCCATGCTGTCGCTTCAGCGGCGGGGATGCCACAACATCAACCTGGTCACCCCCACCCACTTCTTGCCGCAGATCCTGTCCGCCCTAGAAAAGGCCGTCGGCGGGGGCCTGCGCATCCCGCTGGTGTACAACACCAGCGGCTACGAACGGGTAAGCGTGCTAAAGCTTCTCGACGGCATCATTGACATCTATTTGCCCGACGCCAAATACGCCGATGAAGACGTGGCCCACGAACTCTCTGGCTTTGATGATTATGTCGAATGCAATCGCCGTGCCCTCGTGGAAATGCAGAGACAGGTTGGAGAGGAGTTGATCCTGGACGAAAAGGGCATTGCCCAGAGGGGGCTCATCATTCGCCACCTCGTGCTGCCTCACGGCCTCTCTCAGACAGAACAGGTCCTGTCCTGGATCGCCGAAAATCTCTCCAAAAGGACATACATCAGCCTCATGGCGCAGTATTTCCCCGCATACAAAGCCGTCGACCATCCCAAGCTGGGAAGGCGCCTCCTCCCCCACGAATACGCGGCGGCTCTGGAGGCCTTTGATGCCGCCGGGCTGGAGAATGGTTGGCGTCAGGGCGTGGATAGCATCTATTGACTGTCCGCAATACCAGGTCTCTGAATACCTGGCACGTTGCTGGTGGACGCAAATGCGTACGTAAACGAAATCTACAACGCTCTTTGTCCCCTGTCGCTTCCCAGACTATAATATAGGTCCGGATATCGTAACATAAGCGTTCTTTTTCCTTATTCTATCCATCAGGAGATTGCATGGCTCAAGAGAGCATCTCGATTCGAGGCGCTCGACAGAACAACCTGAAAGACATAGACGTCGACATTCCACGCGACAAGTTTGTCGTGATCACGGGCGTTTCTGGTTCCGGGAAATCCTCTCTGGCTTTTGATACCATCTACGCCGAGGGCCAGCGGCGCTACGTTGAGTCACTGTCGGCCTATGCCCGGCAGTTCCTGGGGCGCATGGACAAGCCGGATGTGGACTATATTGATGGGCTTTCTCCGGCCATCAGCATCGACCAAAAGAGCACCAGCCATAGCCCGCGGTCGACGGTAGGCACGGTCACAGAGATATACGATTATTTACGCCTGCTCTACGCGCGCGTCGGCATACCCCACTGTCCACGGTGTGGCCGACCCATCAGCCGCCAGACGGTACAGCAGATCGTGGACAGCATCCTGGAGTTCGAGGACGGCAGCCGCATCATGGTGATCGCCCCCCTGATCAAAGATCGCAAGGGAGAGCACCGACGCATCTTTGAGGATCTGCGCAAGGCGGGCTATGTACGCATGCGCGTCGATGGGGAAATCTATAGCGTGGATGACGAACCCACGCTGGACCGCTACAAGCGGCACACCGTCGAGGTCATCGTTGACCGTCTCATCGTGCATCACTATGAAAAGGATGAGGCGGAGCGGGCCGACGCCGACCGCAAGCGGTTGACCGACTCGGTGGAGACGGCCCTCGATCTGGGTGACGGCGTCGTGCGCGTGAGCATGCAGGACGGCGAGGAGCGCATGTACTCGGAAAAGTATGCCTGCCCCGAATGTGACATCAGCCTCCCTGAACTCGAGCCACGAAGCTTTTCCTTTAACAGCCCTCATGGCGCCTGCCCCGAGTGCATGGGCCTGGGGACGAGACAGGAACTGGATCCGGCCCTCATAGTGCCCAACGGAAGCGTATCGCTCTCCCAGGGAGCCATCAAACCATGGACCAAGAACATGAAAGATGACGGCTATTATGCGCAGTTATTAAAAGCCGTGGCCCGACATTATGGTTTTTCCCTGGAGACCCCATGGAACGAACTCACTCCGAAACAGCGGGAACTGGTACTCTATGGCGGCGGAAGCGACATGATCGAAGTACACTATAAGAACAAATCGGGCCGCACGAGGGACTATGAGACCACCTACGAGGGGGTCATCCCCAATCTGCAGCGACGTTACGAGGACACATCCTCCAGCCGCGTGCGATCCAACATAGAGCGCTACATGACCGAGAAACCCTGTCCCGCGTGCAAAGGCAGGAGACTGCGCCCGGAGAGCCTTGCCGTCACGGTAGGCGGAAAATCCATCGACGAAATAGCCCGCATGTCCGTCCAGGAGGCGATCGCTTTCATTGAGCAACTTCCGGAACGGTTCAATGACCGGGAAAGGCTCATTGCGCGCCAGATTATCAAAGAGATACTCTCCCGGCTACACTTTTTGGACAACGTGGGCTTGGAATACCTCACATTGGACCGCGTCGCAGCCACTCTCTCGGGCGGCGAGGCACAGCGCATTCATCTGGCCACGCAGATCGGTTCCCGCCTCATGGGCGTGTTATACATACTGGATGAGCCCACCGTCGGGCTACACCAGCGGGACAACCAGCGACTGATCAACACGTTAACAGACCTGCGAGACCTGGGCAATACGGTGCTGGTGGTGGAACATGACGAGGCGACCATTCGCGCAGCGGATCACGTACTCGATCTCGGTCCTGGGGCCGGCAAACATGGCGGCCAGGTGGTATGCCAGGGTACCCCAGAAGAGGTCGCGCATTGCCCTACTTCCCTGACCGGACAGTATCTCAGTGGCGCGTTTTCCATCCCTGTGCCGCCCAAGCGAAGGAAGGGCAATGGCAAGTTCCTAGAGATACGGGGCGCCCGAGAGAACAACTTGAAAAACATCAACGTGACCATACCGTTGGGGTGCTTTGTTGTCATCACGGGCGTTTCGGGATCGGGCAAGAGCACGCTCCTGATAGACACGATCTACAAGCGGCTGGCCCAACTGCTTCACAACGCTTCCTCGCGAGCCGGCGCCCATGATGAGATCGTGGGCGTGGAGAACCTGGACAAGGTTATCGATATAGATCAGTCCCCCATCGGACGGACGCCCCGTTCCAACCCCGTCACCTATACAAAGGCATTCTCTCCCATTCGCTCCCTCTTTGCTTCCACGCCAGAGGCCAAAGTGCGTGGTTATCGAAAGGGGCGCTTTTCCTTCAACGTCAAGGGGGGACGGTGTGAGGCTTGTAAGGGAGCGGGGATCATCCAGGTGGAGATGCAGTTCCTGCCGGACGTATTCGTTCCCTGCGACGTGTGCCACGGCCAGCGGTACAATCGCGAGACGCTGGAGATCCGCTACAAGGGCAAGACCATCGCCGATGTGCTGGATATGACCGTCGACGAGGCTCTGGATTTCTTCCAAAACATACCCAAGATCAACTCCAAGCTACAAACCCTGCACGACGTCGGTCTGGGATATATACACTTGGGACAGCCATCCACGACCTTATCGGGCGGCGAGGCACAGCGCATCAAGCTGGCACGGGAACTCTCGCGCCGAGCGACAGGCAACACGCTTTATATCCTCGACGAACCCACGGTGGGGCTCCACGCCGTAGACGTAAAACGACTGCTACAGGTCCTGGAACGCCTGGTGGACGCGGGGAACACCGTGGTGGTCATCGAACACCAGTTGGACGTTATCAAGACGGCGGATTGGTGCATAGACTTGGGGCCTGAGGGAGGCGATGCGGGCGGCAGGGTCATCGCCGAGGGCACCCCAGAAGACCTCATGAACCAACACCAATCCTACACGGGGCAGTTCCTCCACCGCGTTCTGCATCCCGCACGGGAGCGAGCCGCTGCTCCACAGCCCGTATCTGCAGTGGTGGCACCCTCCCCCTCCTCAAGGTAAGAGAATGGTAAAACACCGCGTCATAGCTCCACAGGAAGAAGACCAGGAACACCTGCACTATTATCTCTGGAACATAGGCTGCCAGATGAATCGGGCCGACGCGTACCGCATCGGCGAAGCGCTGGAGAGGCGAGGCTATCTTTCCACGCAGGATCCAAAAGAAGCGAACCTCCTCGTGCTTAATACGTGTGTCGTCAGACAGAGTGCTGAGGGCAAGGTCGTGGGCCGTCTCAGCTCTTTGCGTCCCCTCAAAGAAGATCACAAGAAGCGGGCGCTAGTGGTCATGGGCTGCTTTGTGGGCGACGCGGATACCCTAGCTTCCCGGTATCCCTTCGTGGACGCCTTCTTCCCCCCCTCAGCCATCGACGACGTGATCCGCTTTGCCGAGGAATGGGCGCTGGATCAGGGGAAAGAGGCCGCACCGGAGAGAGAACCCCTCACGCCCCCTCACGTAGCCGACTTTGTGCCCATCAGCTACGGGTGCAATCGCCACTGCACCTACTGCATCGTCACCCTGCGGCGAGGAGAGCAACGCAGTAGACCGATCTCGGAAATCCGCGCCGATGTAGAGAATCTGGTGCGGCGGGGTACGCGGGACATCACCCTCTTGGGGCAGAACGTAGACGCCTACGGAAGCGATCTCCCTCAACAAAAAGACCTGGCCGACGTATTTGAAGCCATACATGACATCGAGGATCTGTGGCGCATCCGCTTCCTCACCTCCCACCCGGCGGATATGACCCAACACATCATCGACGCCGTGGCCGCGTATCCCAAAGTATGCCCTTGCTGGGAACTGGCTGTGCAGTCGGGAGATAATGAAATCCTACGACGGATGGCACGGGGCTACACGGTAGAGAAATTCCGCAATCTGGTACGACGTATTCGCGAAGCCACGCCCGACGGCGCTATCAACACAGACGTCATCGTCGGCTTCCCTGGGGAAACGCGAGAACAGTTTGAGAATACGCTGCGCCTGATACGAGATATCCGCTTCGACATGGTGCACGTGGCCGCTTACTCGCCCCGCCCAGGAACGCCGGCCGCCACCTGGGAAGATGACGTGCCTCCGGCGGAAAAGGAACGTCGCCGCGCCCGTACTGAGGCGGTACAGGAACAGATAGCGGGGGAGATTAACGCTGCATGGCTGAATCAAGAGGTAGAGATACTGGTCGATGGGAAGCAGCGAGAACGGTGGCGGGGGCGAACGCGAACCCACAAGCTCGTCTTCTTTGAGAGCGAGGAGAACTGGCTGGGACGTATGGCCCGCGTGCACGTCACCTGGACCGGCCCCTGGTCCATGGTCGGCGACGCTATAACCGCCTGATCCCCTCAACGCCTATTGCTAAAAGTGAGACGCAAAGGAGTTCCCTCAAAAAGATACCGCTCCCGTATGCGATTCTTGAGATAGCGCTCATAGTCAAAGTGCACTAATCTTTTGTCATTCACGGTGAACGCAAAGGTGGGGGGGGCGACACCGGCCTGATGCCCCTCATAGATTACAAGCCTCTTGCCCCGCCCCCGAGGCGGAGAACGTCGAGCAATGGCCTCCTGGAGCATGTCACTCACCTCCGCGTCTTCAAGATGTACATATCGCTCGCGGTAGAGGTGCATTGCCAGGGGCAGCACACGATCCACCCGCTGGCCCATAAGCGCCGAGACAAAGAGTACAGGGGCATAGGGCATAAATTTAAGCCGATATCGCACGTGTTCCTCGAACAGCGTGGCCGTATGGGCATCCTTTTCCACCAGATCCCATTTATTGATCAACACGGCAACGCTTTTGAACTCGTCCACGATGTACCCTGCGATGTGCGCATCCTGAGCCGTCACGCCATCAAGGGCATCGATCACCAACAAAACCACGTCCGCGCGCCCGATAGCCCGCAATGCCCGCAGCACGCTGTATTGCTCAATCCCTCGCTCCACGCGTCCACGACGCCGTATGCCCGCCGTGTCGATGAGCGTCACCTCCTCCCCAGCATACGTGATGCTTGTATCCACAGCATCGCGGGTCGTGCCCGGCATCTCGCTGACGATGACGCGTTCCTGCCCCAAAAGTTGGTTCAACAGGGAGGACTTGCCCACGTTCGTGCGCCCCACGACGGCCACCCGCACACCAGTGGAGACCTCCCCCTCTAGGGGGACCTCTGAAAGGGCGGCGACGATCTCATCCAGCAGATCTCCCGTGTTCAATCCTCTGAGCGCCGATACGCCAACAGGCTCCCCCAATCCCAGAGCATAGAACTCGTACAAATCCAATCCGCGCTCAAGATTATCCACCTTGTTGACCGCAGGCACGATGGGCTTTTCCGCGCGACGCAGAATATTGGCGATTCGCTGATCAGCACCCGTGACCCCCTTCAGAACGTCCGTAATAAAGACGATGACGTCCGCCTCCTCGATGGCTAACTGGGCCTGTTTCTGCACTTGTTCGGTGATGGTGTCCAAGGGGAGATCACCCATCAGCCCGCCAGTGTCTATCAAGGTAAAGACTCTTCCTTGCCACTCCACGTCAGCATAGTGGCGATCGCGCGTCGTGCCGGGCGTCTCATGTACAATGGCCAGGCGCTCTCCCACCAGACGATTGAAAAGCGTAGACTTGCCCACGTTCGGACGCCCTACAAGGGCCACAAGAGGCTTCCTGACCACCGCGTCCTTACCCTCCTCACTATGTACATCCCAAGCAAACGCCGCCATCGTGGACGCCATCCACACTATCTGTGAATCTTAAGCGTTGCCGTGGCCGTTGGCTCCGGTGTCGGCGTCATGGTAGACACGACTGTCTCGGTCATGGTGGGCGTGGGGGATACCTCCATCGTAGGGGTAGCCGTAGGCGGAAGGCTCAGGGTCACCTCCACATATTTGGGCGATATATCTTTCACTACGAGATCCCGAAGTTCCGAGTCCTCAGGGACTAGCATCTCCACTTTGGGTTCTAGCTGGTGGGTACCCACTCCAAGTCCGCTCACATCGACATAGGCGTCAAGCAGATCCGTCTGTAATTCATCGAGGAGAACGGCCGGACCCGTCAAGATGACGTCCACTGTAGGCACTGACATCCTGGCTTGCAGATCCTCCCGGACCTTTTTGGCACTCAAAGGCACTTCTATCGTCGTGCCTGCCGTCACCGCATCGATATTCGCCGTCACCAAGACATAGAAAACCTCCCCCTCGCGAGAGTCTAACACAGATACGCCCTCAGGCAGATCGAGTTCCATCTTCTGGGCGATCATCCGTGTGGCCCCCGTCAGGTCGATCTCCCTCTTGGTCTCCACGTACCCTCCCATGGCCTCTATCGTTTCCGGTGGGCCCACTACGGTGACGGTAGGTGGAACTACATCGAGACCGCTGAAAAAGTAGCCCCGACTTGGCGTACCTGTAGTGCGCACGCGAACCGCCACCTCTCGATAGTTCTGCTTCTTCTCAATGGGAACCCGGACCGTCACCTTGGTAGGGGAAAAAGAAACGCCTTCCACCCGCCTTCCCTCCCTATCCACGGGAATGGGTTCAACCTGACGTTCGAGAGACGTACGTTGGTCGATAAGGGAGAGCGAGACCTTCATCTGTGCCACACGATCGACGGCTGAGGCGGAACCCTCTACAGCGATAAACGTGGGGCTGACTTCCGGCGAATACACCCGATAACCCAGAGGAACTTGATCGCGTTCCGTCAATTCAACCTCTACTTTTTTGAGTTCACTTCTCTTGGGCTCCACGCGAACATAGACCATCTCGGGATGTATATCCAGAATACTCACTGTGGGATCAGCACACGTTACTTTGACATCCACTGTATTGACGCCGGGCTCCAATTCTCCCCAGTTTGCCGTGACGCTGAAATCACTGACCCTCAGATGCTCCCAAGTAGATGAGAAAGCCCTTAGCTTCACCTGGACACTATCCGCGGGGGCGTTCGTGACCACGAACTCAGCAGGTGCATTCAGCACCTGGATGGGGATCTCCTGGGGGAAGAAATCCTCCCTCGGCGGATCGTTTCGATAGGTAGCACTAACCCACACGATGAGCGCTAGTATAAGGGACAGCAGGGCCGAACCGACATGTTCTCGTATCTTCACCGAAAAACTCACTCCCCGCTATTCAGGCTGCTTTGGCTTTCTCTTTCTCCTGCCGACGTTCGACGTGCCCAGAAATCAGAAATGCCCTCAAAAGCGTCGCCAATCTCTCCCTATCAAGGTACCTAATGATGCGTCCATTCCTGGCCAGGGAGATGATACCCGTCTCCTCCGATATGACGATGGCCACGGCATCGGTCTGCTCCGTGATGCCCATTGCCGCACGATGCCGCGTCCCCAGATGCATCTCCGAGGGAACCATCTCGGCTAGGGGCAACACACAGGCAGCCGCAACGATGCGGTCCTCGCGGATGATCACTGCCCCATCGTGAAGCGCGGTATTGGGGAAAAAGATCGTCTGTAAAAGTTCTGCGCTCACCAGAGCGTTGATCTCCACCCCGGTCTCAATGTGATCCTGAAGGCCCGTCTCCCACTCTATGACGATCAAGGCACCATGACGCCGTTCGGAGAGCTGTCCACAGCTCTCGACAAGATCCTCGATCACCTCTTCCATCTCAAACTCGTGGGTGGACCAAAGTGCCATACCACCCGCCCTCCCAAGACGATCCAGGGCGCGGCGTAACTCGGGCTGCAAGACGACAGCCACAACGACGAGCAGAGCCTGACTTCCCTTCTCCAGAAGCCAGTTGAAAGCTGTCAATTGCGCAACACTGCCAAACAAAGCCACAATTAATGCCAGTAGAATGACACCTCGCAGGAGTTGAACGGCTTGCGTGCCACGCAGAAGCAGCAACGTGCCATAGATAATCGATGCGACGAGCACAATATCTATGATGCTCCGCAGATCCAGCTTGGAAAGAAGCCAGAGTATTTCGGCCACGTGCGTCCTATCCCTCTAGCACATACGTGAGAATCGCCTTCTGGGCATGTAAACGGTTCTCCGCCTGATCGAAAACCCAGGAATGAGGGCCATCCATCACCTCGTCCGTGATCTCTTTGCCGCGGTGCGCCGGGAGGCAGTGCATAACACCAACATCTTCGTCCGCGCGCTTCAAGAGGGCCGCGTTCACCTGGTATGAGGCGAAGGCGCGCTCGCGCTCCTCCGCCTCCGCTTCCTGCCCCATGCTCGTCCACGTATCCGTGTAGATGACGTTCGCTCCTTCGACAGCCTTGGCGGGCTCTCGAACGATCTCCAACTTTGCCCCTGTCTCTTGTGCCACTCTTTTCGCCTGAGCCACCACCGTGGTCAGCGGTTCATAGTTTTCGGGCGTTGCTGCCACAACGTGCAGGCCTACAGCAGCCCCACCCAGCAATAGAGAGTGCAACACGTTATTCCCATCTCCAACGTACGCGAGCCTAACGCCTGCGAGCCTCCCGAGTTTCTCGTAAATGGTCAAAAGGTCCGCCAGTCCCTGACAGGGATGATAATCATCAGAGAGACCGTTGATCACGGGAACGGAGGCCCACTGCGCCATAGTGATAATGTCTGCGTGCGCATACACCCTGGCCATGATGGCATCCCCATAGCGGCTCAGTACCCGCGCCGCGTCAGGAATGCTCTCCCGCTCCCCGAGCTTGATCTCATCGGGGGACAGGTAGACGGCGTACCCCCCTAACTGAAACATGGCCACGTCAAAGGAAACCCGCGTCCGTAGGGAGGGCTTTTGAAAGACCATAACCAACACCTTATCTTTGAGACGCGCCGCCCGCTGAGCTTCAAGGCCACTTTGCTTAAGAGAAATCGCCAATTCTAAAAGAGACCGTATCCCTTCCGCCGATAGATTGGTCAAGCTCAGAAAATCCCTTTTCATCCTTTCCCCACCCCTCCACGACACCAAAGCGGTTTCACCTGCTTGGATCTTACTTTCGTGCCCAAATGAGATCGTAATGTACCTGCCAACGTTCCATATGGACCCTATTCAGTCCCAACTCCCGCAAATAACCCTCCACTTTCCCCCGCCCACAAAGCTGGCCAGGGAAAAACCAAGCGTCCTTCCCTACACGGTTTGAAACTAACAGGACCCCGCCGGGTCGCAGCACCCGAAGCATTTCTTGTATGATTCCCCTGGGATCGGGCATGAACTCCAAGGCCTCCAAACAGGTCACACAGTCGAAACATGCATCGGGAAAAGAGAGCGTACCCGCATCCTCCTGCAAAAGGCTGACGCGGTCATTATACCCCCTCACCGCATCCTGCGCTTCACGCAGCATGCCACGCGAACGGTCTATACCTACAACCGTGCCATCGAACTGGAATTGGCGCATCAGCGCCAAAGGAAGACGTCCCGTACCTGTGGCCACGTCCAGAACACGAGGCGAGGGATTCGCACGCAGGCGCCTCGCCAACGGTGTCCCCAGACGAGTTGCCTCGTCAATATAATTCAGTTGTTTGATGTCATCGTAGCGCTTTGCCGTCCAGTCATATAGTAGCGTGACCACTCGCGCGCCCAAGTAAACCCCCTCAGTCGTCACCAGCAGCCAATAGCCCACAAGACCGATGAGGATTAAAATCAACGCGGCACTAACCCATAACATATAACGCCTCCGTTACCAACGGGTTACGGCGAGCGCAGCAATGAACATGCTCACAAACCACCCAACGTTGTGTAACAGCGGCAGGCCTGCCTTCACACCGCTTTCTCCACGAGACATGGCCTCGGCCAAGGAGGTGACCCCCACCACTACAGCCAGCACCGGTTGTTGAGATAGCAAAAGCGTCAACACCAGAGACCAATTCGTGACCCACACGAGACGGAAGAATCCGCTTCGCTCCCCTGTTTCAAACCCCTCTCTAGCGTATGCACCCAACCCCATCAGAAGCGCCAAGCCCACAGCCGGCATCGCCAATGGCCCCAATGCCCTTCCGCCAGCGAGCCAGGCCAAAGAAACTTGGAGGAAATGCAACCAGCGGGAGAGCACCTCCCGTTCACGACACACCACTATCAGACCAACGCCAAAAACCAGGCCAAAAGCCACCAGACCCAGTATCTCGCGTCCCAAAAAGGTCGCCATGGCCAGGGCGAGAACCGCCCCCAAGATCGCTGTCAGCGCTGCCCGCCCGGCCAGTGGCCATACCGCATCTTGCCACTGTGAAACAACCCTATTCATCGCCTGCGCTAGATGGGCCCCCGGTGAGCCAGATACGCTATAAGGAATAAGCCCCCGAGGATGACCTTCTCCATCCCCAAGCACCTGCTGAAGATTTACTGCCTTCAGCGTCCGCCACTGGGCAAGGATCAGACCTAAAATGATGTCCACAATGAGCCAGACAACCCATAGCCTCAGGATTTGAGCCTCGCTCCAAACAAACCGGCCAGAGGAGATGACGCCACAAATCACAGCTATACTGGCATCCACCGAAGGCGCAAGGGTGACCGCAGCAGTCGTCCTCGCGCCCGTCCTTTCGCTCACAGCGGAACCCCTCCAAGGCTCGCAAAGGCTAACTTATTATATCATCAACAGAAGCCAGCAACCAAAAGAAAAAAGTCACGCCGACCTGAATCCACATGCCATCAGGCAGAGCCCGACGCCCGATGGGAGGCACGGATCAGATGCTAGAACGCGGTGTAAACGCCGGTATCGGGAACATATTTGACGCCCATCCGCTTTGTATCTATAATTGAAATTCGTGAAAATGTTTGTTGCAAGGGATGCGCCGCGGACAGGTTGGACCTGGAGGGGGAACCTTGTTATTCATGCAACTTTGGAGGATTGGCAGTAGTTATGGCAAATAAAATTCGACTCGCAGCCAAATTGCGGGATGGTAAAGAAAAAGCAAAAGCGCTGCGACGGCAAGAAATTATCCCAGGCGTCCTTTACGGACGCGACTTTGATGCGCTGAGTATCAAGTTCGATAGCCAGCTTATAAACCAGGTGATTCGCACAGCAGGGACGAGCCGCCTTATCTCGCTGGATATCGAAGGAGATGGTGACTCCCATACCACCCTCATCCGCGACATACAGCGCGATCCTGTTAGCAGCGACGTGTTACATGTGGATCTGTACCGCGTGGTAGAGGGGCAGACGATCACCAACCTTGTACCCATTGTCACTTACGGAAGGTCACCCGTGTTAGACATGGGCGCCACCATCGTCCAGGTTCTTGATGACGTCGAGGTAGAATGTGTTCCCGAGGATATGCCAGCGGCCATCCGCGTTGACCTGGCCACGTTGGAGCATATTCACGACCATGTGGCCGTAGCCGATCTCGTGGTTCCCGATGGGGTTGAGATACTGACAGCCCCGGAGACGGAGGTCATACAGGTGATCGCACAGCGTAGTGAGGAAGAGGTAGAGGAGACGCTCACTGCCGCCGCGCCTGTGGTGCCCGAGATTGGTCTCGAGATCGAAGAGGAAGTCGAGGAAGAGATCCCAGAAGGCGAAGAGGTCGAAGAAGGTGAGGAAGGCGAAGAGGCGGAGGAAGAGGAACGTCCCGACATGATGCGAGGCACCTTCTACGACTAGCGCCTTTTACGCGGAATAGTCAGTCATACAGGGCCTTTGTCCCCGTTCCTGGACAAAGGCCCTGTTTCATTGCGATAAAAGCGGACAACAAAAGGCGAGATGAAAAGAGGAAATGCCCCCGGCACCTATATCCTCATCATCGAGTTACCGAACAATCATACCATCGCGGTGGGAAGCCTGGGCAAGGTGGCCTTTGAGAAAGGCTACTATCTCTATGTGGGAAGTGCCCTGGCAGGGCTGCGAGCGCGGCTACAACGACATCTGGGCACGAGAAAACGCACCCACTGGCACATCGATTATTTGCTGCCGCATGGTCACGTGCGCGAAATCTGGTATCACGTGGGCCCCGAGCGCCACGAATGCACATGGGCGCGCGCGCTGGACAACATGTCAGGCATAAAGCCATCCAGCGTTTCCTTTGGTGCCTCCGACTGCCATTGTGATACCCATCTATTCTACAGCAGGACGCCCCCCTCTCTCAGAGCGTTTAAAGTGGAATTGAAGGAGAAAGTGGAGATGCAAAAACTGCGGGTGGCGCCTGGCCACTCTACCGATCTGTCTCTGTAGGCACCGAGAGGTGGCTCACGGCGAACTCAGCACGTCGTCAAGCCAGGCGAACAGCACTTTGTCCGCCTCCGGGGCGAGCAAGCCCCCTTCCTCATCCTTCAAAGACCCTAGATCCTTAAACGTGTGAAGGCTAATGTTCTCCTGCCCTTGCTCCATAAGGAGTGTGTGCAGATTCACAGCCCCTTCTACCGGCGTCCAAGAGTCTCGATCACCATGTAGCAGCAACACAGGGATCTGTACCTCCGACAGCGGCGTGTAAAGATCCGTTGCCGCGCTGTCCTCCAGGGCCACTAATGAGGCGCGTCTTCCCAACAGCGACACCTCACTTTCTCCCTCGTACAGCCACGTCTGCCACTGTTCGAGGCTGTGATCAAGATATGCCTGCACCGTTTCCTGACTCCATCCATAGAACGGTGCCAGCGCGTGACGGATCCTGTACTCCGTCGGTCCGGGGAATATGTCCCCCGTACTTGCACAGGAACTCAGGATCGCAGCAGCATATCGCTGGCTTTGCGCCACCGCCAGAGCACCGACCTGCCCACCCTTGCGCATCCCAAAGAAGACGATACGGTCAGGGTCGATTTCCCGCCGTCCGGAGAGCATGTCGGCGGCTGCTGCCGCATCTTGGGCAAGCACGTGAAGAGGGCCCCGCCGATAATCCCCCCCGCTCTCGCCTAACCCCCGCTTATCGTAACAGTAGACGGCCCAGCCTCTTTCTGCAGGGCCATCGCCAGGATCCCGGCGGGGCAGGACGCCTCCCTCACTATGGACAACCAAGCACGGGAACCTCTCCTCTCCAGGCGGCAAGATGAGCGTCCCCCGTAACGAGGTGCCATCCTCCGCCTCGAAAGCCAGGGGGATGCGTCGCGCCTCCCCCCTGGGTGCCGCCGTGGGGCGCTCAGGGGGACTGCTCACGTTCGTGATTATCAGATCGGCCCCGCCAAGTTCCCTGTACGTCCAAATGTCCCAAAAGCCGAACTGATAATCGGGGATCTCTACTCGGTACAGAGTCTGACGCTCGGGGCGAAACCAGAGCACGAAATTCGGGTTCGGACCATCCTCGATCTGTCCCTTGAGAGGTGTCGTGCCGATGACGGCGCCCTGGCGATCGGGAGCAAAGGTCACCGTGAGGGGGCGACTTACAGGATAGTCCTCCATAATATCCAGAGAATTGAGGCTCAGGGCCTCGCCCGATTCTTCGCCCGTTTCTCGCTGATAGCGTAGCATCATCAACACAAAGGGCAAGGCGGAGGGCGCCCTTTCCAGCATGATCTCGGGGGAAGGCGCAACCCCTTCGAAAAGAACGGGGGCGACCCAGTCCAAGTTGTTGTTCAAACAGTCCATACCCTGGACCGACCTCTCCCCCACCCACACTGAGCGTGCCCCTAGGCGCGTGCTTTCAAGATCATAGCGCTCAGGATCAAGGCCATCCGATACCATCAGGGTCCGCCGCTGCGTCGTAGGCGGATCAAGATGCCATTGCATATCACTGGACAGAATCAAGCGACCGTCCACACGATCGGCATGCAGTTCCTCGGTGGCCAGTAACCTCTCCCCAAGAGAGATGGTAAAGGTCTGTCCCTCGATCACCTGCTCAATGGCTGGCGTGGGGGCCATGAGGGTATCCGGTACAGGTACAGGAGAGGGCGCGGGCGCCTCCTCACACGCCACCAGGATAGCGCTCAGAACGACAACCAGCGCGCAAACGGAGAGGTGCAAGAAGCCGAACGTAAGTCGGACCATGTGCTCCCATGCTTTACTTTCGCACGTAATAGGTACCTCGTTTGGCGCCTATTTTAAGCAGAATCCCCTTATCCACCATGTCGCTTAGATCAAGCCGCACCGTCTCCGACGACACGTCGGGACACAGCTCGCGGTAGCGACGGTTGTTGATCCGCTCGTGATCTCGGAGGTATCGGAGGGCCTCAATCTGGCGCGAGTTCAACTGATCGCCAAATTGGAGCTCCACCTGATCCACGGTGTTGCGCAGCGTGACCGTAAAGCTCCTCGTCGTATCTCTGAATTCTGGAGGCGGATGGTGATCCCGACGCATCACGTCGTAGATGATATCTATGCCCTGTCCCAGTTCTTCAATGTAACCCCAGTAGTAGAGACCCCGCACCAATCGCGGATTGCGAGAGTAGTGCTCCTCCAGTAGGTTATCGAGAGTGATATGCCCTGGCAGACCACCAGGCGAGATAACCTCCATGCGGTCATCGAACAAGCGGATCTCGATACGCTGCCCCGTAATACCATAGTCCCGGTGACAGACCGCGTTTACCACCGCCTCGCGCACGGCCTCCATCGGATACTCATAGCTCTCGTGGCGCTCCAATCCCTCCATGTGCGGCTGGCGTTGAAGCTCCTCGCGGAGCAGGTCCCAGGCATTCCTCACCATACGGGGGGCGGGCCCCACGATTTCGACGCGTCGGCTGTAGCGATCAGGGGTGGTGGCCGACTCGCGAATGCTCGTTCCTCTGAAGCGCACCACCACGATCCCCACCTGGGGGAAGAAATGCTGCGGATTCTTACCAAAAAGGAGCATACCGGCCACCGTGGGCGCGCCCTCGGGATCAATGGCGCCGACATCCCGAAGCAGATCGTATCGCGTAAACGATTCGCTGCGAGGCCCCCGGTTGAGGCGGTTGCGACGATATTCGTCAATGACCGCCTCATCAAAGTCATCTTGCGCTGCACCGAGAACCACATCGTCCTCGAAGGGCACCCGCGGCCGCCGCTGGCTCCTACTTATCTGCTCCTGGCTAAGGCGGACGTTAAGAGCCCCCGAGCGCACAAAAACATCCCGCCCCTCGACGCTGAAAAGACGTGAGGTGGGCTTGACCGTGATGGTCACCACCTTGCCCTGCGGGGTATCCTCAGAATGCCACTCTGGCAGATCCTCCGCCCTAAAGTGCGGCTCGCACATCTCCAACGCCCGACTGAGTATCGGCTCCAAATACTCAGCCGCATCGGGGTATATCCTGCCGTCCTCATCCATGCCCACGACAATCATGCCCCCAACGCCGTTAGTAAGGGCAACTATCGTCTCGGCGACCTCGTCCACGCTGGGCTCGGGCATGAAATCGAGCATAGGGCCTGATCCTCGTGCAATCAGCCTTTTGACACTCATCGAACACCTCCCTGAACGATGCAAACGTGCTTCAGAGCACGATGGCAAAGGGATGCGTAACCACCCACGAATTCTTCTCTCGGCGCACCTCGACCAGAAGACGACTCTGACGCGACGTGCCCCCAACAGAAAATGTCAAAAAGACCTCATAGTACCGCGCCTTCTGGGCCTCAAAGAGCTTCTCCATCTCTATCGCTTCCAAGGGAAGAGAGTGACCTCCGGCAATGCCTTCCAGTTGCTCCATAAACTCGCCCCGCGTGACATCCCGCCCATAGATGTCCGTCAAGCTCTCCTTGGCTGTCAGTCTGTAGACTTCCTCATAATCGCCTGCCGCGAGAGCCTGGAAATAGGTCTCAATGGCCTTGCTCGGGGTAAAGCCCACCTTGTCACTATAGAAATCATACACCTGATAGAGAACCACAGCCACAACAGCCACAACTATCAGAATGCCAATCGCCCTAGCAATTCCGCCGTAACGCCGCCACTTTGCCAACATACGCAAGAGTTACCTCGTCAACTAACAGGCCGGATTCATGGGAAACGGGCTAACGACCGAGACGCTCTCGGTACTCTAGCCCGAACGCCTCCGCTGTGGCGTTCGCGTGACTGCACTCCGACGCGTTCTCCGCCCCCTCGCCTTTCCCGCAGCACGTGAATCTTCCTCCTCGTTCTCTTCCTCTGGCTCCGCTTCCTCCTGGGATTCCTCATCCTCCTCACCTTCCTCCTCGAAATCTTCCGCAGGCTCCGTTCCCTCGTCGTCCTCACCCAAACCTTCATCCTCTCTTCTCAACCGCACAATGCGGACGACGGGATCCTTTTCCGTCTCTACAAGGGCGTTCTCCTTGGTAACGAGCCATCCCCAGGTGGCACGACCCAGTTCGGGAATCTCTTCAACCGCAACACGCTCCATCTCATATTCTTTAGTCACAAAGACGACCTGCTCCTCAGGATACACGATTTTGGCTGCAGCTACAGGGCCCGTCTCGGCATTCCTGTTCCAATCTACGGTCAGCATGCCCTGGCCTCCCCTCCCCTGTACGCTATACTCCTGAATAGGGGTCCGCTTGGCATAGCCGCGCGTCGTCACCACAAGCAACTGGGCATCCTTCCGCACCACATCCATCCCCACCACTCCATTCCCCTCTCCCTTGAGCGTGACGCCTTTCACGCCCTGGGCAGAGCGCCCCTGCGGACGAACTTCTTCCGCTTTGAATCGAATGGCCTTCCCTTCCCGTGTCACTATCATGAACTCATCCTTATCGTCGCACACAGTCACCCAACCCAGCTCATCGCCCTCTGCTAACCCAATGACCTCAGCGGAGCGCCGCCCCAGTGTTTCCAGTTCCTCAAAGGCCAACCGCTTTATCTGCCCTTGCCGCGTAGCCATCCCAATGTAGGCATCCTGCGAAAGATCCTCTATGGGTATCATGGCTACGATCTGCTCATCATCCTCCAGATGGACGAAATGGGAAACCGGCAGCCCCCGCTTTTCCTGTGCCGTGTCAGGGATTCTGTGCGCAGGAAGGCTAAAGGCCTGCCCCTTGTTGGTGAAAAAGACCATGGACGCCTGCGAGTTGACCACACAGAAGGACTGCAGGGCATCGCTTTCCCGCGCGGTCATGCCGGGCACGTTTCGTCGCTTCGAATAGGCCATATTCCCAGGCATGCGGCGTATCATGCCATCGCGAGTGAGCAAGATCAGCACCTCATTGTCGGGAAGAAGGCGTTCTGGCTGCAGCTCGGCGGACTCGCCGTCATCGCTGATATGCGTGCGGCGGGCGTCGGCATACGCTTTCTTCAACGCCAAAGCATCACTCCGAATGAGATCAAGTATCCCCTCGTCACCCTCAAGCAGTCGCTGCAGATAGTCAATGCGTTTGCACAGATCCTCATATTCCTCTTGGATCCTTCGCCGCTCCACGGAGGCCAGACGCCGCAATTGCATGTCCAGGATGGCTTGAGCCTGGACTTCGCTCAGGCCAAAGTTCCTGCAAAGGTTCCTGCGCGCTGTGTCAACCCGGCGCGAGCGCCGAATGGTCTCGATCACCTCGTCCAGATTGTCTAAAGCAATCTGCAATCCCTCCAATATATGAGCGCGCTCTTCCGCCCTGGCCAGTTCATACCGCGTGCGCCGGGCAAGCACCTCACGTCTATGCTCGATATAGTGGATTAAGGCCCTTTTCAGTGAGAGGGTGCGGGGTTCGCCGTCTACCAGGGCCAGCATATTTACCCCAAAGGTGTCCCGCAGCTGTGTATGCTTGTACAACTCGTCAAGAATGGGAGCCGTCTCCACTCCACGCTTAAGCACGATGACGATGCGCATCCCCGTGCGATCCGACTCATCACGTAGATCGCTTATGCCCTGAATGCGCTCATCGCGCACCAGGTCCGCAATGCGTTCCACCAGGTTCGACTTGTTAACCTGATAGGGGAGCTCGGTGACAACCAAAGCGCTACGTCCGCCAGAAAGCTCCTCCACGTGTATCTTGGCCCTCACGACGACACGTCCCTTGCCCGTGGCGTAGGCCTTGCGTATCCCCTCACGGCCCAGGATGATCCCTCCTGTGGGGAAATCGGGACCCTCGACCCTTTCCATCAGGTCATCGACAGTGACCTCATCGACGGCATCATAGTGATCGATCAGATAGGCGACGGCCTCCGCTATTTCGCCCAAATTGTGCGGGGGAATCCTGGTTGCCATGCCCACCGCGATGCCCGCCGCGCCGTTGATCAGCAGGTTGGGAAGCTTCGCAGGCAGGACAGCGGGCTCCTGGAGCGAGCCATCAAAGTTATCGACGAAATCAACCGTGTCCTTTTCCAGATCCAGCAAGAGTTCCTCGCCGATGGCGGCCAGATGAGCCTCGGTATATCGCATGGCCGCCGCCTCATCGCCATCGATGGAGCCAAAGTTGCCCTGTCCCTCCACCAGAACGTAGCGCATGGAGAATTCCTGGGCCATACGCACCATGGCATCGTATACGGCCGAGTCGCCATGGGGGTGGTATTTCCCCAGCACCTCACCGACGATACGCGCGCTCTTGCGCGTAGGATGATCGTGGCGAAGCCCCATATCATACATGGCATATAGGATCCGTCGCTGGACGGGTTTTAGACCATCGCGCACATCGGGCAGGGCTCGCGAACTGATCACGCTCATGGCATAGCTGATGTACGCCGATTGCATCGTGTCCTTAATGTCTACACGCTGAACCGTTCCAACCTCCATCTAGACCCCACTTTCAAGCAATTTACGCCAAAATCCTCCGTCAATGCTGGCCACGCAGCGCTCGGAGAAAAAACGCCCGTTAAGACCTTTCAAGATCCAATACATCGATCCCTTTATCGCCCAATGCCCCCTCCAGATCCTGCCACGCTGACTCGAGCAGGGCTGCGGCCCCTTCCTGGTCATGGCCACTGGCGGATAGAGTCACCAGGAATTCGCCGTCCGGGCCAAAGCGACGCGCCCGAGATTTGACATAGACGCCCGGCCATTTCTCATTCACAGTGGCCAGCAAGGGGGCCAAAACGGACTCGTCCCCGCAGTCCACCGTTGCGTGCCACTCTAGGAACACGCCCTTCCCCGCCAATACCGACAGCACGGGGCGCACACCCCGCGCAAAGATGCCCTTCAGTTCCTCGGGCACTCCTGGCAAGCTGATGATGATCCCATCCCCACGTCTAATGAGCACCCCTGGCGCCGCTCCCTCCTCATTTCGCAGAGGCTGTGCTCCAGCGGGCAGGCGGGCCATTTTTCTCCGCTCCGGCGTCATCTCAGGAGAATCCACATACCCTTTGGCCGCCAAATCTCTATACTTCTCCACCACCCACTGAAGAGCAAGGGGATGCACGGCAAGTTCCCCGCCCAGCGCCTGGGCCAGGGCCTCAAGGGTCACATCGTCCGCGGTAGGCCCAAGTCCTCCTGTCGTGATGATGACATCGGCGCCCCTGCTAAGCGCAGAGCGGATAGCCCCTTCGATAGCACTCAGATCGTCCCTCACCTGGCACACTCGCCGTACCACGATACCCATCTCTGTCAATTCGCCACACAACCAATGGCTGTTGGTATCGAGCACATCTCCCAAGAGTATCTCATTGCCTGCGACGACGATCTCTGCCTCGATTTTCATGTCGCTCCTGCCCCTCCCCGCAAGCCAGGATACGTGGAGATCCGCTCGAATGCAGTCATCAGGTCCGACCTGTCCATGACTCCCTCCTCGGTGATGACCATCGACAATTGCTCAATGGGAGTGAGATCAAAGTACTGATTCCTTATGGAAACCGTTTCACCGGAGGCTGGCATGATCTCCTCGGGAGGCCCCTCGCGGAAACGCAACGATGTCAAATAGTCGGAAGGGAGCAGCTTGCGCGTGGTACACAACACAATACGAGGAATATCACACCGACGGGCCGCCCGCACAAGCTCCGCAGTCCCTACCTTGTTAACCAGTCCCCCAGCAGCCAGAGTATCGGCCCCTAGAACGAGAGCGCCGACCTCTCCCATCCACTCAAACAGGGCCATATCCACACCAAATGTCACCTGCAATCCCACATCCGCCAACTCATTGGCCAACGTCTGTCCTTCCAACATGGGGCGGCCCTCGCTACAAAAGACACGCGTCCGATAACCCCTCTCACGCACGCCCGTGAGCACCCGGAGCACAGTCGAACTGCGAGAATAGGTCATAATCGCCGAATAGTCCCCCAACAGGGGCGCCGCATGCTCGACGACCTCCTGCATGGCCTTCGCCTCCCGTTCACGGTACTGCTGCAAAAAACGCAAAGCGCTTTGGCGGATTTCTTCGCCCCCTGTTTTCTCATCCTGAGCCCACAACATATCGTTCACAAGACGAAATAACACGCCCATTGAAGGCTGTGCACCTATTACATTGTGGCCTATCTGCACCAACCAGCCCCTATAATCTTTCCTGTCCTCAGGAATAGTCTCTGTAATGGTCTCCACGAGCAAGTTCAAGGCACGAAAAGTAATCTCCTCGGCCCCCGAACGATTATCACGTCTCAGTTGCTCCACATCACTTTGCCATTGGGTACTTGCCATGTCCATTCACTTTCCTTCGCATAAGCTCATACACTGGCCTTGTAGGAGAAACTCACGCTTCCCGCCCCATGCACAGGCTGTCATGGTCACGAACAAGGCCGATCAGGTCAAAGTCAACACCGCTACCCTGCATCATCGACTATATCTGCCTCCAGGATGCGATCCAATCTAAAGGTCCGTTCCGCATCGCGCAGGAAACAATACCCCCTCAAGTACGTACGACTCCCGCTCTCGGCCAGCGCAAGCGGACGCACTAGGCGTACAGTCTCGGCCCCGCTCATGGAACGGTAGCGCAGACGAAGAAGGCCTCCCGCGTGGAGGGCCCTCCACACCACGGGCGTCGCCTGCGCCGGCGGACGGCCCCCACAAGCCAGATTTCCGCCCTGGGCATCTACGTAATCTTGCAGACACTGCACCCCAGAAGAACAAAAGTCACTCACGAGTCTTCGAAAGAGGCCCCGCGTCAGCAGCACATCAGCCATGGCCCGGTGGGCACGCCCCGCGACCTGAATATTCAGGGAATGCGCCAGATGGTCCAAAGCGTAGCTTGAGTAGACATATCGACGCCTCGCCAGGCGCAGTGTATCCAGTACTATCTCTGGGACAAAAGTGATCCCCAAAAGCCCCAGTTCCTTGGAGAGAAAACCGAGATCAAAGGGAGCATTATGTCCAACAAAGACCGCGTCATCCAGCAGAGCGAGCACATCATCGGCGACCTCGGCGAAAAGAGGCGCCCGGCGCAGTTGCTTATCGTCGATGCCGTGTACGGCGTAGGCCCCCCTACTCACGGGCCTTTGTGGATTGACAAGATGTTGGAACGACTTAACAACCCGGTCGCCCCGGCAGCGCAGCACCGCTATCTCACAGACGCGATCTCCACGGCCGGGATGTAACCCCGTGGTCTCCACGTCACAAAAAGCAAGAGGTACCTCATCGATGAGTTTATTCGCATCCATCTGTCGTCACCCTTCGCAAAGCACGAAATGGAGCAAAACTATGACGATGATAAGAGGTCACGCCAAGTTTATATAGAGCACGACGATGCTCCCTGGTGCCGTATCCCTTATTCCTATCCCACCCATAGCCAGGCAGCCGCTTGCCAAGTGCGATCATCCTCCGATCCCGCGTCACCTTGGCCACGATGGAAGCCGCAGCGATGGAGAGACAATGGCGATCCCCTTTGATTATAGCACACTGCGCACAATCGACACCAGGCAGAGGCAACGCATCGATGAGAAGATAGTCAGGCCGAACGGGAGCACGCAAGATTGCGCGGTCCATGGCCAATCGTGTCGCCGGCACGATACCCATGCGGTCGATCTCATCCGAGGAAGCCGCGCCAACACCGTAGCAGAGAGCAGTCTCCACAATGAGATCATAACATCGCTCGCGAGCGCGAGCCGACAACAATTTGGAGTCGTTGACCGAAAAGAGAATCGCGCGCACACTCGAGAGATAGCGGGGCAAAATGACAAAGGCCGCGACCACGGGCCCTGCCCATGCGCCGCGACCGGCCTCGTCGATCCCCGCAACCCATCGACAGCCCCGTGACCATAATCGTTGCTCACACTGGAGGTCGGGTCTAGGGCTCACCGTGTATCTTCGTGCGGAGAACGTATATCCTCCCCAGCAACTCTAGGTTTCCTTGCGTTCATACATGGAACGATCCTCCCTCAAGCGCGCAGACTTGCCACGCTGTTCACGGAGGAAGTAAAGCCGCGCACGGCGCACCCTAGAACGCCGCAGAACCTCTACCTTATCAATACGGGGAGAAAGTAAGGGAAACGTACGCTCCACCCCTACACCGTGAGAAGCGATGCGACGCACCGTAAAGGTTGGATTTGCGCCTCCCTCCTTCAGCCGCATAAGGACCCCCTGAAAAGCCTGTACGCGCTCTCTGTCACCTTCCACGATTCGTATATGGACGCGCACCGTGTCACCAGTACGCAACTCAGGTATATTGGGATTGCGCTCTTCTCGCAAAGAGGCAAGAACATCAGTCATGATAACGTCCCTTTCGCTGTCGGATTACACAAGCCAAGAGTATAGTATAAGAGAGGGACATCGGCAAATCATCGCGTTCCCTTGCGGTGGTGACCGCTGCTTCTTGGCACAGTTAGCATCGTTTCGTTGACAGCAGACATCACCCATACTATACTCTGTCCAATCTTGACGGCGAGACCATCAATAGCACAGGGATCAAGATCAATGCTACTCTCTGAAGGAGGGGCTCTGTACGTGCCAAAACATACGTTGCTGTTTATCATTAGTGCATGGGGAATGATTTTTCTGGGCGCTTGCCAAGGCGCTTCTAGTATATCAGGGCCAGTGGCCCCGCCATCAGCAACGCCGACGGTAAAGGCCACGACTACAGAGCCTCTGCCTGCGCCAGGAGAGATGCCAACGGCCATCCCCCCGGCGACTTCCACACCAACGATGTCCCCGCCCTCCTCGATCACAGCAACCAGCGCGCCCCAGGCGACGCTTTTGACACCGGCACCGGAGAGCACGCTGCCGACATCTGCTGTTGCCATGGTGAACAACACCGTCATTCGCAAAGCGGAGTTCGAGAAACAATATACGCAAGCCTCAATACAGTTCACCAAGAGACCGGGATTTGAGGTCGACAGCGATGAGGGGAGAGAGGCCTTGCAGCACCTCGAGGACCAGGTTCTTAACTGGCTCATAGACCAAGTGCTCATCAGGGAGGCGGCAAAAGAGCAAGGCATCAGCATCTCCGAGGAAGAGATAGATTGGCAGATAGCGCGCATCAAGGGGCAAAACGAGGGGCGCTTCCAAAAGTGGTTGTTGGCCAACGGACTAACCATGGAAACGTTGCGGGAACAGGTGCATATGGACCTGATCACCGCTGCTGTCCGTGATGAGGTGACGGGGAGCTTGTCGCGCACGATCCCTCAAGTCCACGTGCGCCACATTCTGTTTTCCGAAGAATCACAGGCGGAAAGGGCTCTGGAAGAGCTGCAAGAGGGAGCGAACTTTATCGCTACCGCCCGCAAATACTCGGAAGACGAGGCGACGCGCCAAGACGGTGGCGATCTTGGTTTTCTCCCTCGAGGGGTCATGCCTCCTGCATTCGAAGAGGTGGCCTTCTCACTGGAGCCGGGGAATACAAGCAGCATTATAAACACGGGCTCTGGGTTGCACATCATCCAGGTAGTGGAAATGGACCCCCAACGGCGGGTGCCCGACAAATACTGGGCCACCGTGCAACAGAGGGCCTTTGAAGATTGGTTGGCCCAACAGCGGGCCAAAGCCGCCATACGCCGGAACGTGCTTCACGAGTAGCTTATCCTAAGGACCTGCGTATAGTGGGAGGAGTTTGTGCATGGAGATTATCTGGTACGGAGATTCTTGCTTCCATCTACGGCAGCGAGGCTGTTCTGTGGTCACAAATCCGTACGATCCAGAAACCGGCTTTCGGCTGCCGCGCATCACTGCTGCGATCTTGACGCTGAGCCGCCCTTATGAAAAAGGGCTCGATTATACCAAAGGCTTCCGTGGATCTCCTTATGTGATTCAAGGCCCCGGCGAATATGAAGTGGGCGGAACGTTCGTCTTTGGCTTTCCACTCGACAGGGACCAAGACCTCAAGAACACAGCCTATATCATAGAGGCAGAGGACGCCACTATCTGCCACTTGGGCGATCTCAACTATATTCCGACTCGCGAGGAGGTCGAGCAATTCGACGAGATCGATGTGCTGCTTGTTCCCGTGGGAGGCAGAGACACCATAGATGGCGCCAAAGCGGCAGAGGTGGTCAGTCTTCTGGAACCCACCGTCACCATCCCTATGTGCTACCGCACAGACGAAGGAAATTCAAATCTAGAAGACGCCGGCCGTTTTCTTAGCGAAATGGGCCTGCAGGGGGCCGATGAACTCTCCGCCTTAGATGTGAACAAGAACACTCTCGGCAGGCAGCCCGACGTCGTCCTTTTGGAGCGGAGCGAATGAGCACCCCTGGGAAAGTTTTTATCGACAAGAAGAAGATATGCAAGGCCGTAGAAGAGATCCTCATCGCCATCGGCGAGGACCCTCAGCGGGAAGGGCTGCTACGTACCCCCGAGCGCGTCGCAGACATGTACGAGGAGATATTCGCCGGCATGAGCCGCGACCCTGCCGAGGTCCTCCGCGTGGGTTTTGAAGAGAACCATGAAGAGATGGTGATCCTCAAAGATATTCCTTTCTATTCAATGTGTGAACACCATCTGTTGCCCTTTCACGGAAAAGCCCATATAGGGTACATTCCATCGGGCCGCGTGGTGGGAATAAGCAAGTTAGCACGAACGGTAGAGATCGTGTCGCGGCGACCGCAGCTTCAAGAGCGAATGACAAGCGAGATAGCCGACGCGATCATGGGGAATCTTTCCCCCCGAGGCGTAGGGGTAGTCATAGAGGCCGAGCATCTGTGCATGACTATGCGCGGCATCCGCAAGCCGGGGAGCATCGCAATAACCTCAGCCAACCGCGGGATCTTTCGCTCACGGAAGGAGACACGTGCGGAATTTCTCTCCCTCATCGGCCGGCCACGTAATCTGTGAAGTGAGGGAATTTTGGCAATGAAGCACCCTAAAGTTCCCGTCCTCTGTCAGGGGCTGGTCAACCCTACCTCCCCGGCCTCTTCCTGCGGACCCGCAGCGTCCACAGCCGACACTGACACGCTGCTCCACGACGCCAAAGCCAATTGGGGTGACGGGGATGGCAGCTACGGCCCTCCGAAAAGTGGAGGCCGCTTTATAGAACGAAGCGGATTCGGCCGAGGCTCACTTTTTGGTGGGCAATGCCTACGCGAATGACGAGCAATTCGCCCAGTCGGAGCTCCGGGACGACATCGCCCTGTCTTGGCCCGGGAGGCTATCGCTCAGCTGAAAGAGTATATGGGATTCCGTCAGAATGCGGAATGGAAGGCCAGAGCAGAACAGATACTACATGAACTGGAAGGGCAGCCATGAATCGCTACAACGTCCGTTTCCTGCGCTGCAGTAGCGAGAAGGTACTCCGGCAAGAGATGCGCGCTCTTGGTGCCGATCCCCAGGGGGTGCAGATCATGCTACCCAAGGCGCGCTTTAGCCTGATCAAAGTGGAGGGACTTGGGCTCGCCGCGGCAACTATCCTGAAACAGGAGATGCTTGCCAAAGGGGGCGACGCCGCCATCTCTGGGAGCATCTATCTTGGCCAGGAGCATAGCACCGACGCCCTGCTTATGGGCACACAGAGGACGCTAGATCGCGTCGTAGACGTGCTGTACAAACAGCCACTGCCCAGTTTGCAGCAACTGGGAAAGGAACTGGCGGCAGCCCTGGCCGCTACCGGAGGGCAGAAGACGGGAAGCTGCCGCATCGGGACGCGTGAGTTCGCCTGGGGTGACCGCACCTTTGTTATGGGTATCTTGAACGCCACCCCCGATTCCTTCTCCGGCGATGGTCTCCTGACAAAAGAAAAGGAGCTCACTTCGGATGCCATGGAACAAGCCGTCGACCAGGCGCTTGCTTTCGTAAGAGACGGCGCAGACATCATCGACATAGGGGGAGAATCCACACGCCCTGGCTCTCAACCCGTGGATGCCCGGGTGGAACTGCACAGAGTGCTGCCCATCATTCGGGAGCTGCGTAAGGCGACACAAACGCCCATTTCCATAGATACCTATAAGGCCACGGTGGCAGAGGAGGCACTGGACGCCGGCGCGGACATGGTCAACGACGTATGGGGACTGCGCATGGACCCGGACATGGCGCCTCTGGTAGCGGCATGCGATGTCCCCGTTGTCCTGATGCACAATCGCAGCAAGCCCAAAAACGCGGAACAGCAGCAACGCCTTGGCGGGCGCTATGTAGATATCACCTACAAAGACCTCATGGGCGACATCCTGCGCGAACTGCGCGAGCAAATCGATTTCGCATTGGAAGCGGGTATCGCCCCGGATAAGATCATCATCGATCCCGGCATCGGCTTTGGCAAGACGGTGGAGCAGAACCTGAGGCTCCTCAACCACGTGGATGAGTTGCGCGTTTTGGAATTTCCCCTTCTCATCGGGCCCTCGCGCAAGTCCTTTATCGGCTATACCCTCGATCTACCGCCCGAGGAGCGCGTGGAGGGCACGGCTGCCGCCGTGGCCCTGGCCATCACCCGGGGCGGGGCTGACATCATAAGGGTGCATGACGTGCAAGCGATGGCCCGTGTGGCGCGTATGGCCGACGCCATTGTGAGAGGGGAGTAGAGATGGCCTGTGTGTACTTGGGCTTGGGGGCCAACCTGGGAGACCGGCAGGCGAACATCGAGAAGACTCTGGCCCTTTTGAACGAGAACAACGTCAAGGTATGCAAGGTCTCTCCCTTTTACGAAACGGAACCTTGGGGTCTTACGGAGCAGCCGCCCTTTTTGAATGCCGCCTGCTGTGCCGAGACGCGCTATGCGCCCCACGTCCTCTTGGATCTGCTCAAATGTCTGGAGAAGCGTATGGGGCGCGTGGAAACCGGCCGCTATGGTCCCAGGCCCATTGACATAGATATTCTCATGTACGATGACATGTGCTTCGATACGCCAAAGCTGACGGTGCCGCACCCGGGCATGACCTCACGCGCTACGGTCTTGGTGCCGCTGGCGGACATCGCCCCGCAGAAGCGGCACCCACGGACGGGATTAACTATTGCAGAGCACCTAGAGCAATTGAGGCCCGTTTCCGGTATCGCGCCCTACCCGCCCGGCTTGCATGTCAAAGAAGGCAACACAGCCACCTACACTGATAGGAGCGAGCAATGAAGCAAAACGTGATTATCATAATGAGCGACAGCCTGCGGCGCGACCACGTCAATGTCTATGGCGTCCCGCCGCCCTGGAGGCGACCTGGACACGAGAACGAGCCTTTTATCAGGACGCCCGCGCTGGATGCGCTGGCAGAGGACGCCATGCTCTTTGATCGAGCCTATATCGCCTCCTATCCCACCATCCCCAATCGCACCGATCTATATACGGGACGCTACGGGTTCGCCTACCGTGGCTGGCAGCCCCTGGAGCCCGAGGATGTGATCCTACCAGAACTCGTCAGCGCCCACGGATACACTACGGCCCTCTTTTTTGATACCCCTCCCCTGGGGGCGGATAACTACAACTTTATGCGCGGCTTTGACGCCTGGCGCTGGATTCGCGGACAGCACGGCGATCGCTATATCACCGATCCCCGCGTGCCCACGCCAATCAATGCGGATCGTCAAAGTGCGAAGCTGGGAGGGAACACAACGCTATCTGCGCAATCAGGCCAACCGGGAATACGAGAAGGACTACCTCGCTCCGCGCACCATAACGGCGGCCATGGAGTGGTTGAAAAAGAATTATCTGCAGGACAGCTTTCTGTTATGGGTAGATACCTGGGACCCTCACGAGCCCTTTGATCCTCCACCCCTACGTCATATACGATAGATCGGGGCGCATTGTGGCCTTTCCGACGCGCCAAGAAGCCAAAGACTGCGTCATTCCAGAAGTGGATGACCCTTCCGTGCAAGAGAAAACCTTTGGCTGGCTTTTGGAAAAGGCGCCAAAGGCGTTGGTCAGAATCTATCATCAATACTATTGGGCAGAGGAACTGGCCTAAAGAACCCCCATGGCAGATAAAGCGATTGGTGAGGGTCACCAGATCAAAATCGGCAAGGGCCTAAGCGACACGGCAGAGGAAACCCTCCGCTTTTACAGACAGATCGGCGTGGAAACGGTGTGCATGCCTCCCCAACTGCGCATGGAGGTCACGCCGCGAGGGCTGGTACCACCCGCCCAAAGCGGTCCGCTTGGTCCCCAGCCGGAGGCTTGGAAGGAGGACACGCTCCGCACGGTCGCGGAACGCATCCGTTTCTTCGGACTGGTACCCTCAGCCATGCCCCTTCCCGTCTCTGGAAACATCGTTATGGGCAGAGAGGGACGCAAAGAGGACATAGCCAGGATACAGGAATGCATTCGTGTCGCTGCGCGGGTTGGCATCCGCGTCTTGACGTACAACTTTACCGCGCTACGTGCCTCGGCGGGCTATGCCACACGAGAGGGCCAAGGGCGCGGCGGATCGTCCCTGCGAGATTTTTCCTATGATCGCATCCGCGCCCTACCTCCGCTCCAAGACGTGGGGCAACACAGCATGGCAGAGATGTGGGACCGTCTGGCCTTCTTCCTTCACGCCGTCGTCCCCGTGGCGGAGAATGTGGGCGTTCGCCTGGCAGTGCACCCCAATGATCCACCCGTTCCCACCTATCGGGGCGTAGCACAGCCCCTGAGCGACTTGAACGGGCTCCAGCACCTCATCCAACTGGTGGATAGTCCTAGCAACTCCCTATTCTTTGATACGGGTGTCCTGACAGAGATGGGAGAGGACGCAGCACAGGCCATCCGTTATTTTGGCTCCCGGGATCGTATTGCCATCGTTCACTTCCGCAACGTCCACGTACAAGTGCCGAGGGAACGCTACGTGGAGACCTTTATTGAGCAGGGTGACTGTGATATGTTAGCCTGCATGAAAGCGCTGCACGACGTGGGCTATAAGGGCATGGTGGACCCCGATCACACACCGGCCATACAAGAGGACACGCCGGACACGCGCATTGGATGGGCCTTTGCTATAGGGCACATGATCGCCCTACGCGATGCAGCAGAAAGGATTAACGCAGAACATACCTTGTAAATGCTGGAGAACGACCATGCTATACGTGAGGAAGAGGAGCGCTGCATCTCATAGCAGACCATCCAGATATGAGGCTTCTGGATAGGCGTCTCATTTCCAACAAGAGACATGAGAACGTCCTTCAGCCCCGGAATCTGTGATCGAATGTTGACGGGCTTTCTGATGCGCTGTAAACTTGCCCTCGCTGGGGAGGATGTGAGATGTTTCGTAGTACAGATAGAGGGGAGAGAAAATCCCCGCTGAGCATACTTGCCTTTTTCGTTCGCATTCTTGTCCTGGTGATACTGGTCGGGCTGGGGTTGCTCGTCCTGCTGGAGAAAGCGACCACGGGGAATCCATTGAACTTCCTTGGCGCAAAGAATCCTCGTGTGGGCCTAATTGCTGGTCACTGGCAGAATGATTCCGGCGCGGTCTGCCCCGATGGCCTGGAGGAAGTAGAGCTGAATCTACAGATTGCCCGGGCGGTGGCGCAGATCATGAGAAGGCAGGGATACCAGGTCGAAGTGCTTGCCGAGTTCTCTCCCAAACTCAACGACTATCGGGCAGCCGTGCTTCTCGCCATACACTGTGACTCGTGTCTGGAGGATCTCTCGGGCTTCAAGATTGCCCGTATGACGCATTCGGCGGTCCCCGAGGAAGAGGATAGACTGGTCAGCACGCTCTACAAGACATATAGCGAAGCGACAGGATTACAACCCCACTACAACACCATCACGGACGATATGCGTGAATACCACGCGTTACGTCAAATTGCGGACGAAACACCGGGAGCGATCATCGAATGCGGTTTTATGGGAGGAGACCGGTACATCCTCACCGAGGAGCAGGACCGGGTAGCCGTGGGCATCGCAAACGGACTTTTGGCCTTTTTGCGAGAGACTGCCGAGGCTACACCACAGCAATAATCGTCAGCAACGCAGCATCTATCGAGTTAGCTATCCGTTCTCAACGGATACAAATAAACCCTAAATCACTATGAAGGAGCGAAAATGGCATCGGAATCCAACAACTATGAAGAGACTCTCGACAACGTCAACACCTACTCCAAACCCTCGGATCTCAAGATCACGGACATGCGTATCGCCATGCTGCAACACCGTCCCCTTATCAAGCTTTATACCAACCAAGGGCTGGTCGGGTTTGGCGAGGTACGCGACGGGGCAAGTGCCACCTACGCCCTGATGCTCAAAGGACGTATTCTAGGTGAGAATCCCTGCAACGTGGACAAGATATTCCGCCGCATCAAGCAATTCGGCCATCATGCCCGCCAAGGCGGTGGTGTGTGTGGCATTGAACTCGCCCTCTGGGACCTGGCGGGCAAAGCGTATGGTGTGCCCGTCTATCAAATGCTGGGCGGCAAGTTCCGTGACGAAATCCGCTGCTACGCGGATACCGATGTGCGTGGCAGAGCGTCGGGCAAGAGAATGGGTGAGGCACTAAAGGGACGCATGGACATGGGCTTCACATTCCTCAAGATGGATGTGGGAATTCATCTCCTGAGAGACGAGCCCGGTACCCTCACCGCTCCTCTTGGTTTCCTCGAAGAGATGGAAGAGGCAGCCCGAAAGGTTCACGCAGCCGATGAGCGGGATGCCTCGGAAATGGAGAAACGCGGACTACGGAATCGATGGTACGACTTCAATAACATCATGCATCCCTTCACCGGCATCCGTGTGACGGAAAAAGGCCTTGACTGGCTGGAGCAGTATGTCGCCGACGTACGCTCTGTCATAGGTTATGATGTGCCCCTGGCAACGGATCACTTTGGGCATATTGGCATTGAGGACTGCATCAAGATCGCCCAACGCCTGGACAAATATAACCTGGCCTGGTATGAGGATATGGTACCCTGGCAGATGACCGACCAATACGTCCGCCTGGCCAACTCGTGCAAGACACCTATATGCACAGGAGAGGACATCTATCTCAAAGAGAATTTCAAGCCGCTGCTGGAGTCCGGTGGCGTGTCCGTAATCCATCCCGACCTGCTCACTTCGGGGGGCATCTATGAGACGAAAAAGATCGGGGACATGGCCCAAGATAACGGCGTCGCCATGGCCATTCATATGGCAGAGTCGCCCATCGCCTGTATGGCAGCGGTACACTGTGCTGCAGCGACGGAGAACTTTTTGGCGCTTGAGAACCATTCGGTGGACACGCCCTGGTGGAACCAGCTCGTAGAAGGGCTTCCAGATCCTGTAATCCAGGACGGCTTCATCCACGTCCCAGATAAGCCAGGGCTTGGGATTGATGCGCTCAACGACAAAGTCATCAGCCAACACCTCGATCCGACCAATCCCACCATGTGGGAATCCACCGAGATGTGGGACGACGAGTGGGCCCACGACCGACTGTGGAGCTAGAACCAGCGTGAAGACCTTGGGCCATGCCGAGACTGACAAAGTGATAGGGAGGCAAAACCATGAGGGTTGGTGAGAAGCACTATCGCACGGTATGGATGGAAGGCGGCACCGTCAAAATGATCAATCAACAGCCCATCCCCCACCGTTTCGAGATCGTGGATCTGCCTACGTACCATGACACAGCGGAGGCGATCCGTACCATGATCGTGCGAGGCGCTGGAGCCATCGGGGCTGCGGCGGGCTATGGCATGGCCCAGGTCGCCCTACAGGCACCGGAGGGGTCCGACTTCATAGATTTCGTCGAACGCGGGGCAGACGTTCTGAGGCAAACCCGACCTACAGCGCAGGACCTCTTCTATGCTATCAATCGCGTCATGGCTGCCATAAAGCAGGCCAGCAGCGTACCAATCGCCCGACAAGCGGCCGTGGAGACGGCCGAGGAGATGGCCGATGTGAACGCGGCGGCGGGTAAAGCCATTGGAGAACATGGCGCCACGCTCATCGAGAATGGAGCCCACATCCTCACCCACTGCAACGCCGGCTGGTTGGCCTTTGTTGATTGGGGAAGTGCACTGGCGCCCGTCTACGTGGCCGCACGCCAGGGAAAAAAGGTCTTTGTTTATGCCGACGAAACGCGGCCTCGCTGTCAGGGCGCCCGCCTGACAGCCTGGGAACTCAAGGGGGAGGGCATCCCTCATGCCATTATCGTGGACAATGCGGCAGGCCACCTGATGAGACGTGGCGAGATCGACATGGTCATCGTCGGCGCCGACCGCATCGCGGCCAACGGCGATGTGGCCAACAAGATCGGCACTTACGAGAAGGCCCTGTGTGCCGCCGCGAACGACATCCCCTTCTACGTGACGGCCCCCATGAGCACCATCGACCCGGACAGTCCATCGGGCGATGTCATCCCCATAGAGGAACGGGATCAGGACGAAGTCCTGTACGTCACAGGCCGGGACGACGAAGGGACAATACGCCGCGTGCGAGTCGCCCCCGAGGGAACCCAGGCCATGAACCCGGCCTTTGACGTGACACCGGCACGGTATGTGGAGGCGATCATCACCGAACATGGCATTTATGCACCTGACGAATTGCCCATGGAACAATGAGCTAGGGTGCTATTCAAAGACGGGACCCAGTTAGTTCTCCCGTTGCTCATAGATATAGTCACAGGGGGCATCGCAAAGACGGGGATGGTGCTCGTCACGCTCCGAGAGGATGGGCTCCTGTATGGGCCAGTCGATGGCTAGATCGGGGTCATCCCAGGCGATACCCCGCTCTCCTTCCGGCGCGTAATAGCCTGAGACCTTGTAAAGGAACTCGGCCACGTCACTCGTAACACAGAAGCCATGGGCAAAGCCCACGGGAATATAGAGTTGGCGGCGATTCTCCGCCGACAGGATGACGCCGACCCATTCGCCAAACGTCGGCGAGCCGTGACGAATATCCACGGCCACGTCAAAGACCTGGCCGACGGCCACACGCACCAGCTTGGCCTGTCCAGGAGGAGCCTGGTAGTG
>JAYENT010000078.1:0-10819 GCA_034722245.1 Chloroflexota bacterium | reverse complement strand
TGCGAATCCGGCTTGGGGATAAGGCCCCGCATTTGACTTTACCGCAAGCTCAGCTGTTGTTGACCGGCATCTTGCCAAAACGTGAATTTGATGCCGCTTGGGTGCTTGAAGTTCTAAGCTACCGTCAGCGTCGCAATCATGCCGCCTATTTATCACATCGTAAGCGGCGGCTGTCAGAACTTAAACAAAATGATCAGTGAAATCTCGTTGTAGTACTAGCATCTCGTGCACTTCGCGTTCATAGAAATCGGCGCCTGGGATCAGATCGGTCAGAGTGGGAATGTGCGGGGCCTCCCGGGATAGTGAGGTGCATAACGTCAGCCCCTGGCCATCCCAAAAGTGGTAAAGAAGGGCAATGGCGCCGCCGGTATCCTCCCCCGTGATCGTAGAGAGATGGCACACATCAAAGCGCTCCATAAGCAGGGTCACCGTTGCGTGAAGGTTGTCGGCCTCTATTTTTACAAAGGTGTCGGCCATCGGCACGTGCCGGACCTCAATGGTCTCATCGGGGAAATTCTTCCGCAGTACCTCGACGATCTGCGAAACGTTCATTCGATCTCCTCCAGCAAACGCGTTAGGCCGTCGATGATGGCTTCTGGCCGGGGGGGACAGCCCGGCATATAGATATCCACTGGCAGCACCTGACCTATCCCTCCCAAGACGTTGTGTCCATCGTGAAAAATGCCGCCGGAGCAGCTACAACTGCCCACGGCTACCACCCACTTGGGGGCGGGGATCTGATCATAAATACGAACCAGCCGGTCGCGCGTCTGGCGGGTCACCGGACCGGTGCAAAGAAGGATATCGGCATGCCGGGGGGAGGCCTCCTTTAAAATGCCCAGGCGCTCCACATCGTAACGCGGCGTCAGCAAATCCAGGATCTCGATGTCGCAGCCGTTGCAACCGCCGCTGTTAAAGTGCAACACCCATGGCGATTTGCGGCGCGCCCAACGTATAACTTTTTCTAGCATCTACAATTCCCTTTGTGTCAGCACAAATACGCTAATGCCGATGCCCATGAGATAGGCGACGGCGATGCGGTGAGACGTTGATGTGCTAGCGGCCGGCGGCAGGGTGGCCACGACCAGCGCGGCCAGGTGCAACAGGCCAAAGAATAATGCCAACCGAAAGAAGGCATGATAGCCCAGTTGAATCTCTGGTAGCAAAAGGTCCTCGCCGCAGGCATAGGGGAGATGCTTGCCCTCATGTTCCTGGCCCGGCGCGGCCATCTTTCCCCCCAGTAAGTAGAAACCATAGGCTAGGCCCGAGAATACGAGTAGGACGGCCGGTGGGCTCAACAATATTCTTTCGATCATCTTTCACCCTCCCAACATCAGAAGATAGGGACCCACATCTGCGGTCCATTCCAGCAATATTCCTGGATGGAGGCCAATAGCCAAAACCATCGTTCCCAGGATCACCAGGGGAATCACCATCCAGGGAGAGATATCTATCCGTGGCAACGCACGGGAAGTCTCTCGTGCGAACAATCTGCCGATAAGGGGCAAATAGTATCCCAGAGCGAGCAGTGTGTTCAGTAAAAAGACGGCAAGGACCACATAGCCGAGCGTGTCCGCCGCTTGCAGAATGCCCCCTAAGATGAACCACTTGCTGGCAAAACCGGCTAATGGGGGCACGCCTGCCAGTCCAGCCAGGGCAATACTGAAGGTTGCGGCTACCAGGGGCGCCTGTACCGCCGTTCCCCTCAACTCGTCGATGGTGGTCGTTCCGCAGTAAAAGTGGAAGACCCCCTTGCTCAAAAAAGCCAGCCCTTTCATCGCTGCATGGGCGACCAGTAAAAAGAGAGCGGCTTGAATGGCCTCGTGTGATTGATAGCGCAGTCCTACGCCCATGCTCAGTATGATGTATCCCATTTGGGCGATGGTCGAATAGCCAAGCAGCCGCTTGGTATAGGTTTGCATCAGGGCCAAGAGATTGCCCACTGTCATGTTAAGAAATCCAAGTAGGATCGACAAAGTGCCCAGTCTATATGCCGGCCACCCCAGGCCCAGGGAGATCTTGAGCAGGACGTAGAGGGCGCTCTGAACGATGATGCCCGAGAGCATGGCGCTGATGCTGCTGGGCGCCCGTCCGTGGGCATCGGGCAGCCAGGTATGCAGGGGAACGATGGCGCTTTTTATGCCCAAGCCCACCAACAGGCAGGCCAGGCCAGCGCGCGTCCACGTCCCCAATGTTCCTAACGAAGGGGATGAGAAGGCCAGGCTCCCCGTCTCGCGATAGATGAAAGAGATGCCCAGCAGCATGGTCACCGTGCCCACGCTGCCAATCATCAGATACTTGAATCCGGCCTCGATGGCGGTATCCGTGCGCCGGCGGAAGGCGACGAGGACATAGGCTGCGACACTCATCAACTCGCAGAACATATAGAGATTGAATAGGTCGGCGGCCAGCACCATGCCCACCAAGCCCGTCACCAGCAACAGCAAGAGCGGATAGTAGAGCCTGTAGCGGTGGTCGAGGGCCAGGTAGCGGCCCGAGTAAAGAGATACCAAAGTCCCCAATCCAAGGGCCACCCCGGCCACGATCAGGCCGCCCGGATCCGCGCGTAAAAAGGCTCCGCCACTCTCAAGATAGCCCCATGTTGGTGCGCTGGATTGCTCAGGCCCCGTGATGGCAAAGAGGGGAATCAGCGTCCCCAAAGCCAGTGCAAGAACCAGAGCCGTAAATAGGGCCAGCAATTCATTACGCCCTGTCACCAGGCGTCCTATCAGATAGAGGGCAAAGGCGCCGCCGGTCAACAGGGCCAGGGGCAGTGCTACTTGCACGTTGCCGCTCACTAGATACCTCCCAGTATCAAGGCTAACTCATGGGTCACCCAATCGAACACGGGCGCCGGAAAGATTCCCTCGATAAATGCCAGTACGGTCAACAGCACGGTAGGGGCCAGCATGGCCTTGGGTAACGGTTCGATGGTCAAACCCTCCGGACGGTTCCCGAAAAAGATGCGTCCCACGAACCACAGGGCATAGGCCACGGTAAGCAGTGAGCCCAGCAGGGCCAGGATGGGAAGGCTGATGTGGGCAGTGTGAAAGCCGCCGGCAAAGATCATCCACTCGCTGTCAAAGATGCAAAAGGGCGGGGATCCGGCGATGGCCAACGCGCCCACGGCGGTGCAGATGGCCACCAGTGGCATGGCACGCCACAGGCCGCCCAACGCGGCAATGCGTCGCCGTCCCGTGGCGCGTATCACCAGCCCCACACACATAAAGAGTAGCGCTTTGACGATGGCGTGGTAGATGACGTGCAACGTCGCCCCAGCGATCCCGTCGTGGGTCAACGTGCCCAGCCCAAAGAGGATATATCCCATCTGGCTGACGCTGGAGTAGGCGATGATGCGTTTGATATCATCCTCCGCCAGGGCCATAAGCGCGCCATAGATCTCGGAGACGATGCCCGCTACCATCATGGGGACGGAAAAAACGGCCATTTGGTCCATGGAAAAGATGCTCAGGGGGAAGCGCAGGATGCCATAGGTGCCCATGCTGAGCATGGCCGCCGCGAGCATGATGGTGACCGGCATGGGGGCCACGGCGTGGGCGTCGGGTAGCCAGAGGTGCAGGGGAAAGATGGCCATCTTGACGCAAAAGCCGATGATAAAGAGGGTGGTCACCAGGGTCACCAGGCCAGGGGCCAGGGTTACGCCTTCTCTCAAGACCGAAAAACTATCGCTCCCGGTGGCGTCATAGAGTATCAGCAACCCCACCAACACCATCAGCGATCCCAGATGGGTAAAGATGAAATATTTGAGCGCTACCGCTCCTCGCCGCTCGCCGTCGCCCCAAACGGCGATGAGCACACAGGAGGCCACCAACATCAGTTCCCAAAAGATATAGAAGAGGAACATGTCGTCGGCCAGAGTGGTGCCCGACATTCCCAGGGCAAAGAGCAATAGCAGGGCGTAGAAAAAGGATGTTCTCTCGTCGGGATGATGATAGCCCCAGGCGTACACGATGGCCACCAACGTTACGGCCGCCTCGGTGATCAGGAAAGGAAAAGTCAACCAATCCACGTGCAGTACGAGGCGGATGTGGGCTGCCGGAATCCACCTGAAATCCAGCGCGGGAACCTGGCCACGCTGAAGCACTGGCAGCAGGGCCAGGGCCCCTCCCAGCGAGAGGGCCGCTGCCACGCCCGCTATCCATCCCGCGGCATGGACGGCACGGTCGCGCAGCAAAAAGAGCACCAGGGCCGCCACAAGCGGCGCCCCCACGATAATCACCAACCAGATCGTTTCCATCCTCATCTTTTGCCTCTCTTATCCGCCATATAAAACAAAGGTCAGTACGGCCAGTGCCAGGCTGATCGCCATCCACAACAGGTTGTGCCGCAGCCGCCCCGTGTGCCAGCGCTGCAGCCCTCGGCCCAGTGCCAGAACCCATTGCACAGCGCGACGCAGGAGTCCTTCCAGCCCTTCTTGCTCCACGACACGGTAGGTAAGGCGCGCCCCATCGATGGCTCCCCGGGCGAATAGGGCGACGAGTCCTTCCAGCCCTTCTTGCTCCACGACACGGTAGGTAAAGCGCGCTCCCTCGACTGCCCCCAGCGCGATCAGGACAATGAACTCTTCCAGCATGCCCACTTCCACCACGGCGCGCAGTGCCCGTGCTGCCCGAACTAAACCCTCTTCCAGATTGTACATTTCCTCCGTTGACTCTGCTGCAGGTGTCGGGATCTGAATCGTCCACTGCCACAGCTTCCGCGCTATTAATGTCAGGCCCACCACGAGTAATATGGCCGGACTGGTCACTGTGTGGCGCAAAAGGGTCGGCAATGTGGGTACGTCCGGCGGCGTCGTGGAGGTGATGGCCATCAGGTGCTGGGCCAGGGGGCCAAAGGCCATCCCTCCTCCCACTATGCCAAAGCCCAATAATCCCATCGTCATCTTGCGTGCCCACGGAATTTCATAGGATCGACGCGGCCCCGTCTCTTCCTCACTTTTCAGGGATTGCCACACCACGCGCGCCGACAGGACGCCGGTCAGCGCAACGGCGGCCTGAGCGACAAAGAGGGCATCCAAGCGGACTCCTGTTCTTCCCGCCCACCAGGTGATCAGCAGGTTAAAGAGCACCAACGCTATACCCCCAAGGGTCAGGAGGCTCGTCCCGATCTTGCGTTGGCGGGCCGACGCGGTGGGCTGTGCAATGTCGGCCGCCAGGAAGAGTAGCAGTCGCAGCGGCATCATGACGAACAAGCTTAGCCAGATGGCCTCTTTGACACCGCTGGCGGCGACAAAAAGCAGCAATCCGGCCTGAACTGCCTCCTGATAGATCAAGGTGACGCGGAGGTTCTGCTGTCTCAATGCTGTGAGTCCTGCGAGCAAAGCCCCGCCACTGCCGATCCAGAGGGCCACTTCATGTACGTGGCCGGCCAGCGCCAACAGCGGCGTGACGCGGTAAAGCAAGTATATGCCCAGACTGGGCATGACGGTGGCGTAGAGCCAGATCTGTGAGGCCAAGGCAAGTTGCAGCCCTCCCCGTTTCCAGAGTTGAAAGGGCCAGCCGCCCAGTTTGACCCATACTGCCAGCAGGAAACCGGCTACAGCCCAACGGAGTCGCATGCCAACCGGTGTGCCGCCTGCAACCCCGATGGTGGCTAGGGCCTGTTCCAACGCTGGAGAGATCTGCAGCGTCCCACTGACATCCATCAACAGCAAGATGCCGGTGAGCATGCCCACATCTCCCAGACGCAGCAGGAGGTAATTGCCTCCTGCCAGCCGCACCCCTCGGCGGGTCTGTATCTCCACAAGGACTGCCAGGGCGATGCAGAGGGCTACGATCTCCAGCACGACGTAGCGGGCCAGGAAATGATCGGTCAAAAAGGCCACGGTAGTGGCCGCCAGGGCCAGCAACATCAGCGCCCCCGTGAGGGGAGGAAACTCGTGGGCATGGGCTGCTGTGGCAAGCAGAGTAAAAAAAGCCGCGCCAGCAGTGGCTAGCACGGCGTAAAGGCCTGTGGGGCTGGGGGTCAATCCCATCTGTCCCATACTCGGGAACCATTCCACGGCGATGACGGTTCCCCCTCCAGCAAAGGGCAGCAGGGCCAATGCCAGTAGAGTTGCCAGTCCGGTTACCGCAAGTGTCGTGTGGTGCGCTACTGACGGGCGAGCGCGCCGCGACGCCACGGCTAATGCCAGGCTCGCCAGCAGCGGCACACCTATAGTGCTGATTACCAATATCTTGGCCATTTTATCCTCGCAGGCGATTTAGATCGTCAACGTCGCCTGAAGGATAATGGTGAAAGATATTCACAATCAGTGCCAAGGCGATGGCTATGATGATCGTCTCCACGATCAGGGCCGAGATGACCATCGTCTCGGCCATCTGCACGTCGCCACAAATATGCCCGGCGTGAATCAGGCTCAAGGAAACCCCCTGGAGCATGATCTTGAGACCGATCACCTGTTTGATAACGTTGCGGCGGGTGAGCAGACAGAATAGCCCGATCAAAAAGAGAAGTAGGGCCAGGGAGGTGTTAAGCGTGTTCACCCACGGTATCGATAGGATATTCATTCCGGTTCATCCTCTCTGCCGCGGGGCAAAAGGGCGGAGATGCCCAAGGCGCCAACAAAGATCAGCCCTACCTGCACGATAAGATCGAGGCTGCGACCTTCCCAGAACCAATGGCGGAAGGAGGATTGGGGGATGTCTTGAGGGGGCTCTTGGAACGTTTGTCCCAGGAACATGCCAGCGAAAAGCAGTCCGAGAGCGATAGCGATCCACAGAACGGGTTCATGATTCGTCACTTTGTCTCCTTGTGGACTCGGTCAGGCTGATGGCGACGATGAACAGGATACTGATCAGTCCAGCTCCCACGCTGAGCTCGAAACTGCCCGCATGGGGCGCTTCTAGCAGGAACATGAGTGCGGCCAGTGCTGCGCTTCCCACGGCCAGGGCGACCGCGGCCTGGAGCAGGCTTTTTGACAGCACGGCGGCGATTGCACCCGCCACCATGATCAGGTCCAAAGCGAGGTAGGCAAAGATTAGCATGTGTACCTCCTTGTACCAGCTCGCTTACGATTGTATGGGTTCTGGTGCGTTGGTCAAGTCCCGATCTTGGCGTTTTTCCCGTTTGCTTCTCCCTCAAAATTGTCACAAAATGGATTCGAGAGGTGTTTACTATATGAGGGCCTTTGAACGGGCTTATGCGAGGTGTAGATCTAGAGGTGCGGAAAGGGATGTCTACACAGGAACTCTTGTTGGCGTGGCGCGATGAGGGGCAGGAGGCTGCCTTTGAGGCGCTCTTTGAGCAGTACCACGTGTCGATCTACCGTGTGCTCTATCGCATGGTGGGGGGCGAGGCGGAGGATCTGGTGCAGGAGACCTTTTTGCGGCTCTACCAGCGGCCGCCGTGGCAAGAGGATACGGACGTGGGCGCCTGGCTGTATCGGGTGGCGACGCGTTTAGGATATGCCGCGCTGCGGGGCCGCCAGCGCTGGGAGAAGTACCGCGACCACCTGGCTGAGAACACGGACGGTGTGGGGTGGCAGGGGGAGTCCGTGAATCCCGAGACGGCCCTGGAGCATCGCGAGGCCCAGCGCGCCGTGCAGGCAACTCTGCGTACTCTATCGCGGCGGCAGGCTTGCCTGCTGGTGCTGCGCTACGAGGGGTTGCGCTACCGCGAGATCGCCACGGTGATAGGCGTGTCGCCGAACTCGGTGGGCACACTGTTGGCCCGCGCTGAGCGCGCCTTTGGGGAGGCCTACCGAAGGATAACGGCGGGAGGAACGTGAGGAGGGGGGGAGCAGATGGCATGTCTTAGTGATGGACGTTTAAGGGCGTTTTTGGATGATGAGTTGACGCCGGACCAGCGTGCACGCGTCGTCGCACATCTCGATCATTGCGAGAGATGCACGCGCCGCCTGGCCGAGCTTGAGGCGGCGGCAGAGATCGCTGCAGGGGCCTTTTCTCGGGTGGCGCCCGACGAGGTCCCCCACATGGAGCCCACGCTTGCGCGGCAGAGGGCGGCGACAGGAGCCCCGATTGCGGTCAGGAATACGGGAGCCAATCCGTTTATAGTATGGAGGGAGAGAGTGATGAGGAATAGGAAGGTGTGGTATTCGTTTGCGGCCGGGGTGGCGGCTCTGCTGCTCGTGGTGGGCTTGTTCTCCTTTGCGCCCACCCGTGCTGTGGCACGTCAGTTCCTGTCCCTGTTCCGCGTGCAAGATTTTGCGGTGGTGGAAGTTGATCCCGACGAGGCGCTTATGGGAGAAGCGAGCGCCCTCTTTGAGAAAGAAGTTCTGGCCCAGGAGCCCGAGCTCATTCGCGATGAGCCCAGCGTGCAGGTGAACTCGTTGGAGGAGGCGCGGGAGGCGGCCGGGTTCGCCGTGCGCATGCCCGCTTATTTCCCCGGTGAGGATGATCCGATAATGGAGATAAAGGGCGCCACCGAGATGCGCATGGAGGTGGAGGCGGAGGGGCTGGCGCTTCTGTTGGAATTGGCGGGCATGGATCCCGACCTGGTTCCACAGGAATTGGAGGGCGACATCCATGCGTTGGCGCCGGCCGTGGTGAGCATCCGCAACGACCATTTTCAGGTCATACAGGTCTGGAAACCCACCATCGAATATCCTGAGGGGCTCAAGGCCGAAGTGATGGGCGAGGCGGGGCTGCGCCTGTTGGGCGTGCCAGCGGCCAAGGCCAAGCGCATCGCAAAGGAGATCGACTGGAGCAATACCATGCTTTTGCCGGTACCCACGAACCTGGCCGAGATCCAGGAAACCGAGATTGCTGGCGCAAAGGCCGTCTACCTGAGGCCAACGAGAGAAGCGGATCAGTCCGCGGCCCTGCTCTTCCAGAAGGAAGGTGTCGTGTACATGGTGGCGGGTAGCGGGTCTCTGCAGTCTCTCTCCGACATCGCCGCCTCCATGTTCTAGATGGAATCTTGCGCTGTAGTAGGGGCGGACTAACAGTCCTCCCTACTTAGTCTCGCTGCTTCTACGCCCCGAACAGAATATCGCTATATGGATTATAGACGGCTGCACGCTGTCACGCTATACTACACTTATAGCGTGCAGCCGTCTTGAGGTGTTTCCATGTCCTCTTTGGCCATCGATGTCCATAACCTGCGAAAGCAGTATGGGCCCAAGGTCGCCGTCGACTCGCTCTCTCTGAGCGTGGAGCGTGGTGAAGCCTTTGGTTTTCTGGGGCCTAACGGCGCGGGAAAGACGACCGCCGTCAAGATGATGTTGGGCCTGGTCAAGCCCACGTCCGGTGAAGGGGAAGTTCTGGGGAGGCCCATCAGTGACCCCCACTGTCGCGCGCGGATCGGTTTCCTGCCGGAGGATTTTCGCTTTCGCCAGTGGTTGCGCGGCGACGAGTTCCTCGACCTGCACGCCCGCCTCCATCACGTGCCTCGGGACGTTCGCGCGGAGCGCATTCCGGCGCTGCTGCGTCTCGTAGGGCTGGAGGACGCGGCCCATCGCCCATTGGGCAGCTACTCCAAAGGGATGTTGCAGCGTATCGGGCTGGCCCAGGCGCTGGTCAACGATCCGGATTTGGTCTTTCTGGACGAGCCCACCTCGGGGTTGGATCCCTTGGGCAGGCGCATGGTGCGGGAGGTTATTCACCGCCTCCGGGAGCGGGGGAAGACCGTCTTTCTGAACTCTCACCTGCTGGGTGAGGTGGAACTGACCTGTAACCGTGTGGCCGTCGTCGCCAATGGTAAGGTGCGACTGGTGACCGATCCTAGTACCTATCGTGATGGTTGGGTGCAGGTCGATCTCAGGGTGGGCGAGATCAGCGAGGAACTCCTGAGGGGGTTGCGGCGCTGGAGCGACGAGGTGGCGGTGGACGAGACCTCCCGTGTGTTGACGCTGCGTTTGCACGATGCGGAGGCGATCCCCGAGATCGCCCGCTGGTTGGTGGCAGAGGACGTGTCCCTATATGCCCTCTCCCCGCGAAGGCTCTCTCTGGAGGATCTCTTTGTGCGCGTAGTGGAAGGGGAGGGATCATGCGAGACATCCTGATCATCGCCCGCCTCACGTGGCAGGAGGCGCACAAGCGCAAAATCTTTTGGGCCGCACTGGGCCTGGGGGTTATTTTTATCGCCCTGTATAGCGTGGGATTCTTTTTCATGGTGCGGGATATGCGCGAGTATATGCGGGGGCGGAGCTTTGCCCTCAACAGTGGCTTCAACTTCACCGTCATGGCCGGTTTCTACGTCATCAGCTTTCTGGGGGTCATGTTGGCCGTCTTGACCTCCGTCGGGGCCCTGTCTGGGGAGATCTCCTCGCATACTATCCAGGTGTTGGCCGTCAAGCCCATGCCCCGAAATCGCATCATACTTGGCAAGTGGTTGGGGCTGGCGGCCATGCTCGGCGTCTATATCGCCTTCCTTAGCGAGGGTATCGCCTTGAGCACGCGGCTTATCTCGGGTTATATGCCCTCCCATCTATTGGAGGGGATACTGCTCATCATCCTGCAGGCAGTGATCATGTTGAGCATCGCGCTTCTTGGGGGGACGCGCCTCTCGACGGTGGCCAACGGCGTGATAGCCTTTATGCTGTACGGGCTGGCTTTTATCGGCGGATGGCTTGAGCAGATTGGGTCGGCGACGAGCAACCAGACGATGGTCGACCTGGGTATCATAAGCAGCCTGATAGTGCCCAGCGAGGCCATGTGGAAGATGGCCGCTCACCGGATGCAGCATCCACTGATAACGAGTTTGGGCATATCCCCCTTTTCCGTAGGGGCGCCGCCCAGCAGGGCTATGCTCGGCTATGCCCTACTGTACGTGGGTATTATGCTGGGCCTGGCCATCTGGTCCTTTAATCGTCGTGATTTATGAGGGGGATTTGCTG
>JAYENT010000077.1:0-2130 GCA_034722245.1 Chloroflexota bacterium | reverse complement strand
TCCCGCCGGACATCAAGCGTCTTTTTCTGACAGCTACAGAGATGGCCCCTGAGTGGCACATAAGCATGCAGAGCATAATCCAGTCCTACGTGGATAACTCGGTCAGCAAGACCATCAACCTTCCTCACAGCACCACCGTGGAGGAGATAAAGGAGATAATCCTGGCAGCACATGATACGTGGCACTGCAAAGGGCTTACGTTGTATCGTACTGGGTCTCGAAAAGACGAAGTGATTGCTTCTGGCTCTAATGAGGAGAACGACAGCGAGACACGCGAGGTCGCCCGAGTTGGAGAACCGCAGACCCTCACCTCGCTCTAACCGGCATCAACCGAGCAATAGGAAAACCATGGACGAATCTATTTCTTATTTCGACTGCAATGCCAGCTTTGGCTCCCCCGCCAGCGGCACGTTCCAGCCGTGCACCAGTGCGGAAGCGCTGCTGGAGGAAATGGACTGGGTGGGGGTGGAGCACGCCCTGGTGCACCACGTACTGATGAGGGAACAATCGCCCGTGGTGGGCAATCGCGTGCTGTGCCAGGCCATCGCCGATCACCCACGTCTACGGGGCAGCTGGGCCATCCTGCCACCACAGACGAACGAACTGCCGGCACAAGATGCCTTTTTCGAGGCCATGGCCGAGGAGGAAATACGCGCCCTTTGGGCCTTCCCCCGCAAGCACCGTTACGTTCTATCCCAACGCGTTTTCGGCAACTTTTTGGACGAGGTCGCCGAAAGGCACATCCCGCTCTTTATCCCCAGGGACGCGGGCGGCACCGAGCCCCACGATACGTGGCATCTCGTATACCAGCTTCTGGAGGATTACCCCTCCCTGACGGTGGTCATCGCCGCACACGGCCCCTGGGGCGAGGATCGCTTCTTCCGCCCCCTGCTGGAACGACATCCGAACTTCTATCTGGATGTATCGCGCTATGAACTAGATGGCGGGCTGCACGACCTGGTCGAAAAATATGGAGCAAAGCGCCTCTTGTACGGCAGCAATTTCCCCAACCACGCCATGGGCGGCCCCAGGATGATGGTTGCCAACGGCCAACTCAACGATGCGGCCAGGCGCGCCATTGCCGGAGACAATCTGCGCCGGCTCTTGGAGGAGGTGGAGCTATGATCGACTCGGCCATGGCCAAAGAGTATCTGGAGACGGGACGCTGCGAGAGCTGTCCCATCGTCGACTTGCACGCGCACTATGGACACTTTTCCGGCATCTATATGCCTACCCACACCCCCGAACAGATGATCAGCACCATGGATCGCTGCGGCGTGGAGGTCATCGTGTCCAGCGGGCATACGGCCCTGGTGAACATGGTGCGCGGCAACGCCGAGATGACGGCCATCACGGAGAAGTTTGTGGGACGCTGGTATGCCTACATGGTCTACAATCCAAACTACCCAGAGGCGGGCTGCCAGGAACTGGAAAGCTATGACGTGCACCCCACCTACGTGGGGCTCAAGCTGCATCCCTCCTCCCACGAGTACCCACTGACGGGAGAGCGGTATAAACCGGCCCTAGAGTTCGCTGCCTCGCGGCGACTTCTTGTGCTGACCCACACGTGGGGCAAATCGGAATACGACCGGCCCGAACTCTTGGAAGAGGTGGCCGACCGCTATCCAGAGATCACCTTTCTGGCCGGCCATTCCGGGCACGGGCAATTTGAGGAATGTATGGCCGTGGCACGGCGCCACCCCAACGTGTACCTAGAACTGACCGCCGCCTATGCCGTTCGCGGCCTCATCGAACGGATGGTGAACGAGGTCGGTGCCCATAAGATCGTCTTTGGCTGTGACCTGCCCTGGTTCGATCCCCACTATGCCATCGGCTGCATCACCATGGCCCACATCAGCGAGAGTGCGCGAAGGGCCATACTGCGGGGGAATGGCCTGCGTCTGCTTGAGAGTAGAAAAAGGGTGTAGGAAGATCAACTGGCGCTCTCACGTCTTGACACACAACGAGGAGAAATCATGAGCCCCAAACCGAACATTATATTCGTACTCGTCGACGACATGGGCTATGGCGATTTTGGCGTCTTTAACGACGATCTCACACATACGCCCGCTCTCGATCACCTGGTCTCCCAGGGCGTCTGTTTGACCCAGCACTACTCCGGTTCCTGTG
>JAYENT010000076.1:0-11060 GCA_034722245.1 Chloroflexota bacterium | reverse complement strand
TCTTTCACAGCGTCCAGACGTTCCATGGTCTCCAAGAGGTACATGCCGACAGCGAGGTGATAGCTCTCTACAGAGGCGTCCGTCGGTACAACCAACGTATGGCGGTCCCCCAAGAGGTTACCCTGCCGCCATTGGCTTGTGGGATAACGCCCTTCCAAAGGGAAGCTGTCCGATTGTGCTACCAAGTTCCTGTCTTCGTCCATCATATGGACGAAGACGGAATAGTCCTTTTCTACGTTTTCAAGGGCGCGCCAATAGAGCGTGACATACGTGGATTGGCCCGGCTGAATGCTGGGGGGGTGTATTTCATATCCTACGAGTTCGATAATGTTACCGAGGATGACCGACAGTTGATGCTCAAGAGGGTTGGATTCAGATATACGGAACACGGCCCAGTTGCTGGGGAATCCATCGTATGGCAGCGTCAAGGCCCACGTTGGGGGAAGCTCTTTGATGATGACGTATGGATAGTCAAAGCCAAAGTAGGGCGAAAAGGCCTCCTGGCGCCGCTGTACCATGGTCCAGTCCACGATGGCATAATCCAGTTCCTCTTCTTTGGCGAATGCGGTGATATCTTGCCAGGACTCTGCCTTGGAAGGCACGTCCTTGAGGCTAAGGCGGCGTTCATAAATCCAGTTGGGAAGGGTATAGCTCGGCCCCCAGAGGACACGCGTGCCATAAGGAGTTCCGTTCTCAAGCCACTCTAGCACCGCTTGGCCTCGGGCATTAGCCTCGCGGTCTATCTCCACGGGGTATCGTCTGATGTGCGGAAAAGCCCGAACTGCGCCTATCACCGCCCAGAGTGTCAACCCTGCGAGCATTCCGCGGACGCCCCACCTCTTCACGCTCTGCCACACCGGCGGTACCGCTTCTTTGGTCTGCAGCCGAGAGTACAGTGTGTGAAGTGTACCTATGACCAAGATATAGATGATGGGATGAAATAGGACGATGAACCTGGGCCCCACGTTGGACGCCTGAACGAACCAGCCGAGGGGAATCAGGGACAGGATCAACATGAAGCCAGGAAGTATAAAGAGTGGGCTCGCGAAATCCAACTCGGGTGCCAAGTCCTCTCTTTGCAGGAAAAGGAAAGCGAGCAACCCTATCCACACTACGATCCAAATAGCCTCGGACCATCCACGGAAGGTTTCGGATGCCACCGGGGCCAGGGCGCGAAAGAGGATCCTCGTGACCTCGCGGAGGCCATACCAGAGGCGATGGGCCATCTCGGCCCACGAATGGTTGGCCAGATAGGTTTGGAGAGTGGGGGCTTCACTGATGTCGGCAAAGTGACGCTGTGTGGGGCTGTCGAGAAAGATCTCATGTTTGTAATTATAGTTATACAGCGGATTCTGAAACTCCTGTGTGTTAAAGACAAGCAGGGGCATGCAGGTGATGAGCCACGCAAGCCCAAAGAACCAAAGCTCCCTCCGCTTCCACCATTTTCCGCCCCAGTACGTGAGTATAGCCGCAAGCCCAAAGGCGGGCACCATCTGCAGAGCCGTGGCCTTGGTCATATAGGCCAGCCCGGCCGCTCCACCGGCGGCTATGGCGCACCAGGGGCGCGCTTGTTGGGACTTTTCCAGGGTGCGCCACATCAGGTACCAACTTGACAACGTCATTATCATCAAGAGGGGCTCGGCCATGACATGGGAGGAGACATGGAGAAAAGGTGGATTGAGGCTCAGCAGTCCCGCGGCCAAGGCACCCGTGGCGGCGTTGAACCAGCGTCGCCCCAGTTCGAAAACAAGCAGTAGGCCAATAACGCCGAGCCCCAGGTTCAGGAATTTGGCTTTCGTGTAATAGGGCCAGTCTCGTTCAGCAAAGGGGGCGAGCAGTGCTGGGAGTAGGGGGTTGCGTTTGCCGTCGCTGAGATCGCGGCCCTCGCTGATGTTTAGTCCAAGGCCCAGATAGGAGCGCTGGTCAAAGGCGCTCGAATTTGTGTTATCCTCGACGGCGACCACGCCCCTGACGATGAACGAGGCCAGGATGCATAGGAGAAGGAGCGCATAGATCCATCGCTCACTCCCTTTTTCTCTGGTGGCTCTTCGCTTGCTATTGGTCAAAGCGCGTACTCTCCCCATCAAGATGAAGGACGATTCCTTCTACTTTCATTCACAAATGGGCTCAACGCTCTCGGTAAAGTTGACCGGAATCCATCCTGCTTGCCCCTCATATTCTACGAGATAGAACGTGATACCAAAACGCGAGCTTGTGTCCAGGACAGAGAGTCTGATGCCATGAGGGACCTCTCCTATGGCTTCACTCCCTACGGCGGCGGCTCCCGCCTCTTGCCAGAGGGTGACCGGTACCGGCGCCTGCTTGCAGCCCCGCGTGCCATCGACATAGATAAAAGATTCATTCCGTTCTTGTTCGGTACAGCCAGCGCTCAGGACGACGACTGCAATAAGTATGGAGATGATCATAAGTGGATGCAGACGCGTTTTACGGTTCATAATGTAACTCTTGATCCAGTACAACACATCTTTCGGGAATAGGCTTTCCCTTTTCTTTTACAGGTAATCGCTCTCCGGTGGATAGCTCGTACAAGCCGATGGAGAGCCGATAGATGCCAGACTCAAGGTCTTCTGGCAGAGGGATGGTATAGGTGTCAGCGATCACTTCGTCAGGTAGCCATCCGCTGGTGGGATAGGCCCCTTGGCCGGGAATCTGGTCTCGCTGGGCGATCAAGTTTCCTTTCTCGTCGAGGAGGTGGACAAAGGCCGTGTAGCTGGTATTCATCACTCGCAAGCATCTCCAATATAGGGTGATCTCAAATGTTTCGCCCGCTGTGTTATGAAGCGATGGCCCATTATAGCCTCTTAATTCGATATAATCACCAAACAGGGCCTGCTGTCGGTGTTCCATGGCCGGAAGCGCATAGCTGGCCTGCCAACGCACCACCGGATGCGGCGCTAGGACGACCTGCTTGCTCTGCAGGGGATTCCTCTGATCATCGTACAGTAGCAGCCGGTCGCCATCAGGACCATAGAAACCCACCGAGAGAATCTTTTCCCCCGGGGGCGCGTCTTGTGCCACGCCGATGTCCACCGTCTGAGCGATGACTTCCTCCACGTGCCAGGCGCTAGAGGGATAGTATCGATCCAGGGGAGGGAGATCCTTTTGGCCCCACACGTTTCCTTCCTCGTCGAGCAGATGCATGAACAGCGTGTAATCTGAGGTGAGAGGTTTCTTTGTTTGCAGGAATATGGTAGCGCTCAGATTACCACCTGCCTCGACAGTCAGGGATTCTATGTTGCTTCCAAGAATGCAAATTCCCTCTTCGGTCGATATAGGTTGGGGAAAGGAGATGGGCGTCGCGTCTTGGGGTAAGTAGATCCACCTGCCGTCGGCATAGGCATGTACGGTGTGGAAATTCTCCCGTACCCAAGTCGCATACTCTTCCAAGCGAATGAGCCGTTGTTCCCAAAAGAGAATGGCCGCAGGGGCCGTATTTTTGGTCAAACGGACGAGTTCTTTTGAAGAGAGTTCCTGGCTTTCTATGCGCCGAGCCGACGGCACAGCCAGATGGGGAGGAATAGAGCGATTAGCCTTGAAAGCCAGCATGGGATCGTCGGTGATTACGGAGCTTCCTTCTGGCGTGTGTATGCGGAGAAAGCGGATCGCTTCACTGCCCGCCCTCGATTCCTGATTCTCTGCGAGAAGCGTTTTACGGATGGAGATATTAGCTCTGACCGTCCTGGGCAAGTTGATTCCCACAGGGAGCAAGGCAATCACTATGATAGCCATCAATAACTGCTCTCTTGGGGGGGTGTCTGCAATCCCTCGTGCTCCCTCCAATAGTTGTTGAATGGCCAGACCCGCCGTGACGATGAGAGGAGGGATGATGAGGAGCAATTGGTGACGGCGCAGGGGTGCGTGAAAAACGACAGCGCCAAATGTACCACCGAGCCACGTGCCAAGGATCATGAGCTTGTCCCACTGCCGATGTACAATTAGCGATGCTATGCCCAAGAACGCCAGGGCGAACAGCCCCACGTGCGAGACTCTCCATTTGTCGTGGAAGAGATACGCGCTAATTTGCCGAACATTCTCTGCCAGATATTGACGAGATCCGTGTGCCTCGCGCGCCTCGAATAATGTGCCGACCACTTGCTGGATGAACGCGTAGGGGCTGTAGAATACGAGGGCGATGAGAATGGGGGCAATGGTCGCCGAGACAAAGAGCATTCCTCCACGGACACGCTTTTCGACGGGAATCTGTGTCTCCCACGTCCCAAGGGACAAGATACTGAGAGGCAACAACATGGGCGCGATAATGGGTTTAATTAGAAGACCGAGGCCAAATGAGACTCCTGCTAAGAGCAGCCATCTCTGTTTCCCCGTGCTTTGATACCGAAACCCAAAAACAAGGGCGAGTAGACCGAAACTGATGGCCGGTAACCCGATCATGATCAGCTGGGATAACTCGTGGAAGTGAGGAAACGATGCCAAAGCGACCGCGGCCAGGATCGCTGCCGCCTTGTCCGTCAACTGTACCGTGACCCAAGCTAATGAAAGCAGAGCCAATCCTGCCAGGGCGAGCACTAAAAGTCGTCCGACGATAACGCTCTCACCGAACAGGGCAAAGGTGCCCACAAGCATAAAGGTAAATAGCGGAGGCTGGTCGGACCAGATGTCACTATAGAGGTGGTAGTGGTCCAACAGCAACTGCGCTTTTACCGTGTTTATTCCCTCATCGTATTTCCAGGCAAAGCTGTGAATGGGCTGCCACTGCCAAAGCATGAATAATATGACGAGGAAAACGAGCAGTGCCCAGAAAAGGGTATCGGATCGCGTGGTCTTGGTCATTGGGATTCTTTGTACAGTCCCTCTATCAGGATGCTATTCTCTTTTAAGTGTTTTTGGCTCTCCCGGGCGGGCAGCCGCTCGCCCGTCTCCCAGTTGTACATTCCTACAGCCAGCACATAGACCCCTGGGGGGGCATCCTCCGCCACATCGATCTTATACTCGTCGACGATGGTCTCGCCCGCAAGCCAGATATCTGTTGGACGCGCGCCGTTTTGAGGGATACCGTCCTTCTGGCCGTACTTGGCCCCGTCTGGACCCAGCAAATGCGTGAAGACGGTGTAGCTGGTATCGACCGGTGCCTCTGCACGCCAATACAGTTGTACCGTCAGCGCTTCGTCTTCAGTGATCACTTTTTGCGGCAGATCGTAGCCGAGCAGATGGATCTTTTCTCCGAGTTGGATCTCTCGTCGTATCGTAGGCGTCGGGGGAGCAAAGTGGGCGTCATCGTCAAGGTCGTAACACTCCAGAACCATGCCCTCAAAGGACACTTTTCGGGCGCACCGTGCCTGTTGCTCCAGATGGTAGCGGACGAGTTGGCGGGAATCGCCGGGCGTATCTGGAAAGGTCAGGAACCATACCCTCTGGCGCCCCTTTGTCGCGGCGGAGAACTGCTGGAGGATCTGGTCCTCGATTTGTGCTCCATCAATGCATACCAGATCAAAAGGCTCTTCATAGTGGCGTGTAAGGGCGGTCTTTACGTTTGTTATCACAACATCTTTTTCGTAATTAGCGTTTTCCTCAAGATAGTTAAGCATGGGGCGATAGAGCGTGTTGGGATAGATCCAGACATAGTCGATGCCATCCACGCGCACGATATGTTCCGGCTTCTCGACACCATAAAAGCGGTTCAGAACTTCCGGCTCGCGCCGCCGTTGGATGGTGTTCCAGTAGAAAACATAATAGTCCGATTCGGCGAGGTCAAGCTCCGACGCGCTGCTCGTGTGGCCTTTGAAAAAGGGCGCCAACTGGGAGATATGCTCGGTGTTAACGTGGAATTCTTCCACCGCTGGCTTGTTATTGAGGTAGGTAGCGGCCTTCTCCAGCCCCTCTCCCCATCCAACCAGGAGTATCTTGGTGGCTGTGCGCGCTCCTCCAAGTAAGGGATTGTAATAGGAAAAGTAATAGGGTTGCGAGGGCCAGATCAGCGCGAGTTGTGTGACGGTCATGAATAGGCAAAGTAAGGCCGATGCGCAGAGATTGGTTGGATACTTCTCGAGCAACCGTCCCAACCCCCACATCCAGCCCAAAGCGGAGAGGATGTTCACCGTAGGGATAACGGGGAGCATGTACCTGTCCATCTTTTTCGCTCCTGTGCTCATAAATAGGACGAACAGGAGCACGTAGAGCAGCATATAGGTGATGCTTTGCTTGCGCTCTTTTTTACGAAGCAGGCTGGCTATCAAAAGTATCAAGCCGACGATCACCCATGGTGTGGTGCGGAACAGCCAGGCGACGGGATAGAAAGCCGGTCCCGGATTGGGCCGTATGGCAAACCAGAAAAAGTTTGAATGGCCATGGGGTTCAGAAGCATACTCTACGGACTTGCCCAGCACACCCTTCAGCACTCCCACGGGATTTGCCCACAGCGCGGGCCATAGCAGGAGGATCACGCCTACGGCGATGACTCCCCATATGACCATAATGCGGAGAGCCCTTCTCATATGAGCAGGGCGTTCAGTTGCAGATTTGAATGAGACGTTGATGGCGAGAACCATGGCTGTGAAGGGGAGAAGGAAGAGCGCAGGTGACTTGTTGGCCATGGCCAGTCCACCCGTGACGGCGGAGAAGCCCAGATATCTCCATCGCCGATCTCGCAGTTCGTGTATCAACAGACTGATCACGGAGAGGGTCATAAACGTGGCGAGGAGGGCGTCCAGGTGGAACACACGGGACAGGGCCAGATGAAAGGGATCGAGAGCGATGAGCGTGGTTGCCAGCAGGGCCGACCGCCCGTCAAAGAGCTTTTGTAGGAGGAAGAAAAGCACGATGATGCCAATCCAGGTAACGATGGTGAGGGCTCGTCGCGCCTGAAAGACGAGCGCCGGCAGGCGCAAGAGGGTCTCGTTGTCAGCCACGCGAGTGAGTTTGTCCCCGCCCGTCTCCTGGCAGAGGCCGACCCATTCTCCTGCCTCGTCTAAAGGGACGGCCAGCGTGCCCAGCCACATGGTGACCACGCCGGGGTGCTCAGCTTGATAGGTGGATCGCCAGTCTCCGTTTTTCAGGGCGTGATGGAAACCGATGCTGCGGCAGATCCATTTGGTCTCGTCGCCAGCAAGGAAAACGTCTACGGCGTAGAGGCGTAGGAACAGGGATAGAGCCAGGATGATGACCAGCGCTACGTGCTCGCCTCTGAATGTCTCTGCATCTCTTGTGTACTTTTTGAGCAAGTTCATATCGGTACAACCCCGGTTACTGCTGGTCAGGTGGTCGCGGTGTAGTCTCCGTTTGAATGCGACCGGCGGCTATTGTTTGGCATCGGTATCGCTAAAAGCACGCCATCGTGTGCAAACTGTGACGTTTCGTCGGCAACTCAGAACGTTGCCATAATGCATTCATAAGCACGAAAAGGATTTGCATCTTACTCGTAGACAATCATGATATCATTTTCATTTGTTAGCACCAAGTTTTCTAGCCGCCTCGGGAGGACTTTCTATCTTGCAAGTCCTATCTCGTCTCTACTGAACCTTAACTTTTCAATAAGGGCTTGGATGCCGTACTCTACCTCTCCGAACATACAGTTGTTCCATATGTAGCGCATCAGCATGATTGCTACTTTGTGATAAGTCCCTTGGGCAGCAGGATCTGGTCACTGGGTAGCCTCGTGCCATCGGCGCGCGTCGCTGGAAGCCGCTTGCCGCTGCGCACCTCGTACATCCCGATGACCAGGGAATATGCTCCCTCCGGCGCGTCGCTGGCTACGTCGATGCTATAGGGGTCGGCAAGGGTCTCTTGTGGTACCCAGAATGTGGTGGGTAGGCGCCCATCCAGCGGGAAGGTATCCCTCTGTCCGTATATCTCTCCATCTGGCCCACGCAGATGTACAAAGACCGTATAGTTCGTTCCCATGCTATCCAGACACTCCCAATAGAGCGTCAGGGGCACACTATCTCCAGGCTGCAGTTGGGTTTTGGGGAGATCGTACCCCAGGAGGCGAACCTTGCCCCCCAAATCCGCCGCATAAGGGTGAGTGACATCTGGCGTCTGCATTTGTGGCTTGCCGATGCGCACGTGGGTCAGGAGCAGACTAACCGTTTCGCGTCCTTTTGCGTCGTGGATCGTGAGGCGGTCCTTGGTCCCAAAGTCGTACATCCCCACACGAATCGGGTACACCCCCAGGGGCGTTTTCTGAGGGGTCGTGAGAAGGTAGCGATCGACGACCTCTTCTCCCTGCTTCCAGCGATAGGTAGGGTGTTGGCCGCAGCGCGGCACGCTGTCCTGTTGGGTCACAGTATCCCCTTCTCCAACGTGCACAAAGACATGATAGTCGGCTGGCGTTGGCTTCAGCGTTCGCCAATAGAGGGTCAGAATCGTTCTGCCGCCCTTGGCGACGATGGAGGGGTCTAGATTCCATCCCACGAGCTGAAAATGTCCGCCAAAGTCGGCGTTCACTTGGTGCGTGGGCTCGAATACCTCGTCCAGAGGCGCGCCCACGTGAAAGATTGGGGCCGAGAGCTGTCGATCAAAGTACGCGGCGTACGTCGCATAGTCATAGCTCTGCATGGGGCCTTCATATCCGCGCTGAAAGACCCACAGTTGCGGTTCTCCCTCACGCAAGATCTCCATAACGGGCATATACTCGCCATTTATCACGCCGGGGATGATTTCGTGCGGATCCTCCACGTCGCGAGCTATGATAAAGTAGTCGCCCTGAGGACAACGCATGGCGCCACGGGTGTACCAATTGGTGACCAGGTCCTCCTGATTGCTGTCATAGGTGCCTTGGAGGACTCCCGCATCGTACATGCCGCCAATAGCCTTCCAGCCTGTGCGATAGGGAAAGCCAAAATAACCGCCCTCGGGCCGTTTGTCAAAGGGCGTCCAGTAGATGGTTGGTTTTGCGATTGGGTATTTCTGGTGGTATTCCACGCAGTGACGCACGAAGACGATATAGACATAGTGGGCACACAGAAGCCAGAAGGCTAGGCCTAAAACGACAATTGCCCAGGCAACGCTCTTCCGTTTGCAATGTATCCAGTCCCAGCCTTTAGAGAGACCAACTGCGGCGATCAGTGACCACGGAATCAAGGCGACATAATAATGGGTATGGACTTTCACCATGAGAAAGAAGTAGAGTAGGGCGGCGCTGCCGAACCAGATGGCGAGCACGCGGCTTTCCATGGATATCTGAGCTCGGAGCAGCAGGCCTCCTGTAACGAGAAAGACAAGCACAGAAAAGTTGATAAGGCCAAACCCCCACCAGGAAGGAAAAAGTAGCATTATCAGCCAGGACCCCAAGCCGAGGGTACATATGGCCGTGCGCGCGAGGCGTGTTTTGTATGTCCGTAGCGGGATGAACAATATGATAGAGAGAAGAAGTATCCCCAGCAGCAAAGGATAGTAGGATGCGTTGTAGTAGCTTGCCCGCCAGAAGAAATCGGTGATATTGTTTTGGAACATCCTATCTCCGACGCCCACACGCCTTTGGGTCAGATATTCCAGAGTCTCTGAGAAGTGGGGGTGTAAGGCGAAGGGAATATAAAAGATGCCCACGATGATAGACCCCAGCAGGACGGAAGGGCCAAGGCGGCGCATCGTCCGCCCCAACGACCAGCCTCTCTCTTTGGCGATATGCCGGACTATATAGACGGCCCCAGGCAGTGCGAAGAAACCCTCATAGTGGGCGAGCAGTGCAGTGCCAGTGAAAGCCACTGCGGTCAGCAGATAGGTGGTCGACCTTTGTCCTTTTGTCTGATAGCCCCTGTAGGTGCAGAAAAGGGTCAGAAGGATCATGAGGAACACCACGCTTTGATACTGCACGATGCGGGAGAAGCCGATGCAAAAGCCATCGATGGTCATGAGGGCCATGGCCAACAGGCCGATTCGCGCGTCGAAAAGGCGACGTCCCAGTGCGAAAAGGGCAAGGAGGCTGACGAGATTTGCCAGGGCAAATGGGAGGCGTGCCGTAGCCTCGGAGATGCGCCTCATAGAAGCATAGAGAGCCGCCGGCACAAGGATCTCTACAGGTCCCTTTTTGTGCAGGAGGAGGGCCTCATCGTTCCCCTGCAGGATCTCTGCGGCTCTGAGGAGAGCCCTTCCCTCATCGCCCTGGAATTCCGAGTAGCCCAGATTCGTAAAGCGGTAGAAACTTGCCAGTAGTACGAGGCTTATCAAGCAGACCGTGACTTTGCGCGACAAGGAAAGGTGCCATCCGCTGCTGGGTCCCTGCGCGCTGCTCCTAAAAAGCAGAAGCGTGGTGATCAAAAGACCGTAGCATCCTAGGATGAGCCTTTGCGGCAGCGGCCCTGGAATGTAGTGTAGTAGCAGTGTCCCCAACACCATGGAGACGTAGCCCAAACCTACATAGATTATCAATCTCTCCACTACGTCCAGGGCGTCGTCATTACCAAATAGCGTCTCTCCGAGCAGGAAGCCGGGCAGCAAGCACGTCAGGATGAACGCCCCCGCTGTCCGAAGTGAGAGATTGGCTGGCACCAGGACGAGAGAAAATGCGAGAAACAGGATAAGCGTGGGCAGTCCCAACCTGTGGAATCTGTGTAGCACATTGGCCCCGTCGCGTATTTGCCGACGCATGAATCTTATCCCCTTTTTCTCCTGGGTCATCTGAGGCGCACGCCCCTTGCCATTTTCATCTGTCCAGGACCGTGATGGTAGCCAATTCCATACAGCAAGTGGAAACCAGAATCTCGGCGGGCCCCTTCTTGTGAAGGAAAAGGGCGTCCTGTCGCCCTTGAATGCAGGCTGCCGCCTTGTGCAAAACGGCTACCTCGTCTCCTTGAAACTCTGCGTAGCTCAGGTTGAAAAAGCGAAAGAATGCCGCTATCACTATCAAGATGGCAGGCCCCAAGAGTTGTTTATGTAATGCACCCCTAAAACTGGACACTTTTGGAGCCATTTTTAGTGAACATTGATAGGCACTTTCTGTTCGCGTTGCCACTGTGTTTCAAACTCGACTGGTGTGAGGTAGCCAAGGGAGGAGTGGATGCGCTTGCGCATATAGACGTCGTCGAGAAAATGTCCTATCTGCTGGAGTGCATCATTATAAGTCTCATACTCCGACAGGTAGACCT
>JAYENT010000075.1:0-2223 GCA_034722245.1 Chloroflexota bacterium | reverse complement strand
GCCTCCTCGACCGCATAGCGCAGCGGCGGAACGACGGCCTCAACCCGGCTAAAGCGGCGAGCGTTTTCCGCGTCGCGCTGTTCATCGACATACGAACAGCCGTCGTAGGGATGAATCCCCATGATGAGCCGCGGCACCTCAGCCTGTCCGACGCGGGTGATAGGCACTCCACAGGCTTCCACGTGGCTTTTCATGAGCAGAATCCTCCTCCGACCATCATGTTCAGGGAACCCAGCCACCGCTGAGGATGATCCTACACGCTCAGGGATTTGACGTCTAATTGGTTCCTGGTGCGAAACGTCAGCAACGACGTACGTCGATGTAGGCAGACAACCCCAGCGTTATCATGATAGCAACGTAGCGGCCGCCGTTGATGCTCTCGTGTTTCTCCCTAGTTCTTGACCGCGTTGTAGGCCTCAGAAATGTTGCGCAGGTAGCCGGCCATGGTCTCAGCGCGCCATTCGTCGCCGTACAGCCTGATCTTGCCCTGATAGTAGGCTGCGGTGCCGCTGAGCTTGCCGCTCAGCATCCTGTCCAGCGTCTCCAGGTCGCAGCTCACGCGGATGGTGGTGCCGCTGTCGACGTCCCTCCGCCCTTGTACCTGCCCCTCATTGAAGTAAAGGGCGTATCTGGCGTCCAGTTCGGGGACTATAAAGGCACAGGAGGCATCGGTGCGGGCGATGCGCTTCTTGAAGCCTTCGTCTTGCTGCAGCTTGGCTACGGTCTCATCCAGTACGTCGTACAGTTCTTCTTTGCTTTCGTAGGTACCCATGTTTGCCCTCCTCTAGCGTAGAGAATATTCGTCACTGCCCAGTTCCCACTCTACCCCAAAAGCGGGCCTCTGGCAAGAAGAAGTGAAGTAGTCCCAGTAAAAAGTCGCGGTGCGCGGTAACGCAAGACAGTGACGCGCGGCGTTTGACGAACAAGGTGTGCCCGGCCATGATAGCAATGTAATGACCACAGTGTAGAAGAGGACAAAAACGTCAAAGCCTGAATTCTGGAGATGTAAGGGGAGGCTTCATGCTGGGGACGAGTCGGGGCGTGTCGAGACGGGCGTCGGCCCGGGGCAGATCGGAGGCTCCTTGGCATAACTCCCGCTTTGTACCCGAAACAGTGTCCGCTCATCGCCGTGCATCGAAGACATAGAAAACCCCTCACCTACTAGATGTAGTGGGTGACGGGGTTTATACCACTATATCTCGTGCTGTAAGCCACCCTCGGGACTCGAACCCGAAACCTGACACTTACGAAGCGTCTGCTCTACCGTTGAGCTAGGGTGGCGTCGGACGACGCGCATAGTATAGCATCGGCGTGGGTTGGGGTCAAAAAATCGCGCCGTCATTTTGGGTCAAGATGAGGAGAGGGAGGAAAGATGAAGATAGCACGCGTGGAAGCCATGATACTGCGGGCCGGGGAGGATACGTCCCCGGCCGCCGCCAAGCCCAGGATGGGCATCGCCTTCAATGAGGACGCCCTGCAAGCCTGTGTGGTGGATGTGTGAAAGGAGCAATCTCCTCCTTTCTAGACTATCCTCAGGCTACCACCGAAAGTTGAGAAAGGCTTCGTACATGGCCTCGATGTTGGCCAGGGGCACGTCCTCGGCGATCTCTCCACAGGCCACGATGCCGCCGTGGGGCGTGCCCAAGGTGTGGAACAGCTCGTCGATGTAGGCCGCGACCTCCTCTGGCGAGACGTAGGGCAGGACGTTCTGGCGGTCGATATCCGTGCGGAAGCAGATCTTGCCCGCATAGCTGCTGAGAAGATCGCGATCCATGACCGAGGCCTGGCAGTTGAGGACGTCCACGCCCAGCTCCAGCAGGTCGGGCATGATGGCCGAGATGTCGCCGTCGCTGTGGTACCACACGTGGAGCCCCGCCTCCTTGACCTTGGAGAACATGGCCGCATAGACGGGCTTGAAAAAGGCGCGCCACTTCTCCGGGGCGATCATCAGCCCCCGCTGCGTGCCCCAATCGTCGGCGAACTGCAGCCCCTGATACTCCAGTTCCAACCAGCGGTCGATCCACGCCAGGTTGAAGGCCAGCAGGTCGTCCCGGAGTTGATAGAGCTCGGCGCGGTCCGCCGCCAGATCCACCAAAGTGGCCTCGAAGCCATGGAGCTGCTGCATCTGCTCGAAGAAGGTGATCCAGGCGCCCCGCGCATAATACTCCTCGCTCGTGCCCGCCATGTGCCCGCTGTAGAGGCGGTATTCGGGCACCCCGGCGC
>JAYENT010000074.1:0-11805 GCA_034722245.1 Chloroflexota bacterium | reverse complement strand
GCCCCGGGGGTGACGCCTAGTCCGCCCACCAGTCCCGCGCCGAGGTCGCTGACGATGTCGCCATAGAGGTTGGGCAGGACGAGCACGTCGTACTCGTGGGGCCTTTGGACGAGTTGCATGCACATATTGTCCACGATGCGGTCGTTGAAGTCGATGGCAGGGTAGTCCTCGGCCACCTGCCGTGCAGTCTCCAGGAACAGGCCGTCGGTGAGCTTTAGGATGTTACCCTTGTGCACGGCGGTGACTCGCTCCCGCCCGTTAGCCACGGCGTATTCGAAGGCAAAGCGCACGATTTTCTCGCTGGCCTGGCGGGTGATGATGCGTATGGCCTCGGCGGCCTCGCCAGCCATCACCTCGTGCTCAATGCCCGCGTAGAGTCCCTCGGTGTTCTCGCGCACAATGACGATATCCACGTCTTCATAGCGGGAGGCCACGCCCGGGATGGTCTTGACCGGCCGCACGTTGGCGTAGAGGTTTAACGCCTGGCGGATGGCCACGTTAACGCTGCGAAAACCTGTGCCCACCGGCGTGGTGATGGGTCCCTTGATCCCCACCTTGTTGCGGCGGAGCGTTTCCAGCACATGATCGGGCAGGGGCGTGCCGTATTCCTCCATGGCCCCGGCGCCCGCCTCCACCATCTCCCAATCTATATCCACGCCCGTGGCCTCCACGACGCGGCACACGGCCTCGGTGACCTCTGGCCCTATGCCATCCCCGGGGATCAATGTGACTGTGTGTGTCATGGCTTCTCCTTATTTCTGTTCATGGCTAGATATAGGGGTTGTGCTTTGTACAACCCCTATACAATGATTCTTATTCAGCGTCTGCCTTGATGGCGTTCAACAAACCGCCAGCGAGGGCCGCCCGCACCTGGCGCGGTGATAGGTCGCAAGTGACCTTCACCGCGCAGTTTTGGGTCAGATTCTCCACCGTCAGGGGCTCTCCCTTCTGCAACGCATCGCGGATGCCGCCGATGCGCAATACGTCGTCGCGCTGGAATCGCTCATAATCGTCGGTATCGATGAATGTGAGGGGGAGAATCCCCACGTTGACCAGATTGGCCCGATGGATGCGCGCAAAGCTCTTGGCCAGCACGGCCTTGATGCCCAAATACATGGGCACCAGGGCCGCGTGCTCGCGGCTTGAGCCCTGACCATAGTTCTCTCCCCCGATGATAAAGCCACCGCCCGCCTCTCGGGCGCGGGCCGGGAATTTAGGATCCACCCGCGTAAAGACGAAGTCGCTCAGGGCGGGCACGTTGGAGCGATAGGGCAAAATCTCGGCGCCAGCGGGCATGATGTGATCGGTGGTGATGTTGTCCCCCACCACCAGCAGCGTTTTGCCTTCCAGGGTGTCTTCCAGCTCGCCCCGCGTGGGCAGGGGTTTGATGTTGGGGCCGCGCACGATTTCCACGCCTTCTCCGTCCACGGGGGGGATGATCATATTATCGTTGATGATAAAGGTGTCCGGCATTTCGATGGCGGGCGGGGTGCCCAGGTCACGGGGATCGGTCATTACGCCCTCGAGGGCCGTGGCCGCGCACACCTCGGCGCTGGCCAAATAGATCTTGGCATCGTCGGTGCCGCTGCGCCCCTCAAAGTTGCGGTTGAAGGAGCGCAGGGTGACGGCGCCGCTCCCCGGCGCTTGCCCCATGCCGATACAGGGACCGCAGCCGGCTTCAAGCATGCGGGCACCCGCCGCCACCAGATCGGCCAGCGCCCCGTTGCGGGCGATCATGGTCAGCGCCTGCTTACTGCCCGGGCTCACCGTCAGTGAGAGGTCGGGATGCACCACTTTACCCTTGAGCATGGCGGCTACCATCTCCAGATCGACCACCGAGGAGTTGGTGCAACTGCCGATGCAAACCTGATCCACGGGCAGCCCGGCGATCTCGCTCACGGGAACCACGTTGCCCGGGCTGTGGGGGCAGGCCACCAAGGGCTCCAGGCTGGAAAGATCCAGCTCGATGACCTCGTCGTACACGGCATCGGGGTCCGCCTCCAGGGGGCGCCACTGTTCCACGCGTCCCTGGGCTTCCAGGAACTGCCGCACGGCCTCATCGCTGGGAAAGATGGACGTGGTGGCGCCCAACTCGGTGCCCATGTTGGTGATGGTGGCACGTTGGGGCACGCTCAGGGTCTCGACCCCCGGCCCGCCATACTCGTACACCTTGCCCACGCCGCCCTTGACGGAGAGACGGCGGAGAAGCTCCAGGATGGCATCCTTGGCCGACGTCCAGGGGGGCAGCTCCCCCGTCAGATGCACCAGGACCACCTCGGGCATGGGCACGTAAAAGGGCTCCCCGGCCATGGCCACGGCCACGTCCAACCCACCGGCGCCCATGGCCAGCATACCCAGGCCCCCTGCCGTAGTGGTGTGGCTATCGGAGCCCAGCAGCGTATCGCCCGGAACGCCAAAGCGTTCCAGATGGACCTGGTGGCAGATGCCGTTCCCTGGCCGAGAAAAATAGAGGCCGTACTTGGCGGCCACCGACTGAAGATAGCGGTGATCGTCAGCATTGCGAAAATCGGTCTGCAGGATGTTGTGATCCACGTAGCTGACCGAGAGGTCCGTCTTCACCTTGGGCAGTTCCAGGGTCTCGAATTGCAGATAGGCCATGGTGCCCGTGGCGTCCTGGGTCAGCGTCTGATCGATGCGCAGACCTATTTCTGTGCCAGGCCGCATCTCGCCGCTGTATAGGTGCTCTCGGATGATCTTGTGCGTCAAGCTCTCTCCCATATTCGTCCCTTCCCTAACGTGTCTTTGTGTCGTGTAATATCCTTATGATGGCCAACTCTGCTTGCCCCCGTCCACCCGCAGCACCTGCCCCGTGATGTAGGAGGCATTGTCCGACACCAGGAAGGCCACGGTTTTGGCCACCTCCTCGGGCCACCCGTAGCGCTCCAGTGTGCCGCCGCGTACCATGCGCTCCTCGTCGATAGGCCGGCTGGCCAGAAAACGAGGAGTCACCGTGTCGCCGGGGGCGATGACGTTGACGTGCACGTTGTACGGGCGGAGCATCGCGGCCAGGCAGCGGGAATACTCGTGCACGCCGGCCTTGGCCGTGGCATAGACGGCCGACTCGGGGTGGCCCTCCAGTCCCGCGATGCTGCCGATGTTCACGATCCAGCCCGCCTTCCTATCCATCATCTCGGGGGCCACCTCGCGGCAACAGAGGATGCAGGTCATCAGATTGCGGTCCAGGACGACGCGTATATCCTGCACAGAGATATGCACGGCGTCGTTGCCCTGAGGCTTTCCGCCTTGGGGCCCGCTGGTCCCCTCAGCGCCCACGTCGCCGCCAGCGCAATTGACCAGGATGTCGATCTGCCCGAACTCGTCCCGAATCCGGTCCGCCACAATTTCTACCACGCTTGCGTCGGTGAGGTCGCCCCAGACGGGTAACACCTTGCAGCCGTGGGCCTCCGCGATCTCCTGGGCTACGGCCTCCAGGGATTCCGCCTCGTCAAAGGCGCGTGTGGAGGTGGGCGTCGTGCCCTGTACCACGACAGAGGCCCCCAGGCTGCCCAACTCTGTGGCGATCACCCTCCCGATTCCACGCGAGGAGCCGGTCACCCAGGCCACCTTTCCCTCTAACGGTCTCTTGTTCGCCTTCGTCTGTCTCGACTTTTCCACCTTTCTCTCCTGCTGTAGCAAGGCTCCGTGTTCACCAACACACATCGATTGTGAGAGAAATGAGACTTCCGAAGTCCTCAAAGCCACTTTGACGATCTGGCTGCTCAATTTTGTAAGCGCCCTTGGCTAAACGACGCCGCCGGGGCAGACTTCGGAAGTCTTTCTGCTTCAATTCACACTGTAGTACTAGCATAGCACGTTCCCCCCTCTTTGCATACTGTGACTGACTTATTCCGAGGGTGGTAGAACAAGGCAATCCTCTCCGATGCCCTTGATGCTTTGCCCGCACTTGATAATCCCGCGCTCCGCCAGGCGTGTGAGCGCGCGTTCCCAGTCCGCCTCGTGCCAATGAAAGATGCGGCGCGTGGCCCCCTCGGGCTGGGCCACCACATTGTGAAGATAGCGCGTGAGCAGCGTCTCCCTGGCCTCGTCCGTGCTGATCTCGCGCGCTGCCTCGACGACCTCGGGGAATTGGCGGGGAAAGAGATCGTACACGTAGGCGTACCGCCAGCGGTTGGCGCGGGAGATGCCCACCTTGGCGATCTTGAGTTCCATCTGTAGCTCTGCGATGCCGCGATCAAAGCGGCGCGCATTAGCGTCGCTTCCGGAGAGTCCTGCGGCGCGACGCAGTTTGGTGGTGGACAGGACACCACCCTCAAGCAGGGCTTCGTAGATCTGCTTGGCCTCCACGCTCAGGTGCCCGCTCTCATACTGATCGATGTAATCGTAAAGGTCACCGTAGTTGGGCGACAGGGCATAGAAGTGGGGCAGCATCTCCAATGAGACCAGGGTGGGTTTGCGACGCAGCACCTTGCCATAGTGTATGGCCCCTTTGGAGGGCAACGTGTCCTTCCACTTCCAGGTGCGGCTTTTGTCTGGATCGTAACGATGCCGAGGAACAGGGCGCTCCTCGCCGCAGACCGCGGCCCACAGTGTGGGCATCTCTACTCCTTGCTCGCCAAAGAGGAAGCAAAAGCCGATCTCGTTCACATAGTTCAAAGCCTCTTGCTCGGTGTGGACGCGCCGTGCCGATGTACGATGATACCGCAGGTCACGGATATGGTCGATCTCGGCCAGGGTGATCTTCATGGTAAGGGGATACTGGCAGTAAACAGCAAGAACACGATGGGCTACTTTTCTCCGCCGTCCGAATCGCTCCTCTCACTCTCCTCGATCCTTTGTGCAAAGGCCTCTTGTATGCCCACCTCTCGACACTGCTCCAGGATCTCCCGATGCTCCTGGAGAATGGTAGCCGTCTCGTCCTCGCCCTCCTCTCGGGCCGAGTCGATGAGGAGAATAATGGCCTCGCCCACCTCTTCGCGCAGCAGGTCAGGATGCGCTTCCACTATAGCTTTTGCTTCGTTCCACGTCTCTGCGCTCACAAACGCTTGCAATGCCTGTTTGAGAGAGTCAACGGTCTCCTCTTCTTCGAAGCCCATCTTTTCAGCAAAGGCCTCCTCTATCCCCACTTCTCGGCAACGCTGCAGCAGGGCGCGATGCTCCTGAAGAACCGTTTCGCTTCCCTCGTCGCCCAGTTCGCGAGCGGCCTCGACAAAGGCGGCCATAAGCCTATCCCCGCGCTCCTCCAACAGCTCCGGGTGGGCTTCCAGCACATCCTCGGTCTCTTTCCAGGTTTGGGCGTGCACAAAATCCTGCACTGCCGCCACTCCCTCTTCCAGGTCTTTCCCTCCCTGCGCCAGGCGAATTCTTTCCGCAAAGGCCTCTTTTACCCCCACCTCCCGGCACCGCCGCAGGACTTCTCGGTGTTCCTCGAATACCTGAACGTAATCCTCCTCACCGCGCTCTCGAGACGTTCTGATCAGGTCTTGGAGGATTCGGTCAGCGGCCTCGCTCAAAAGGTCGGCATGATCTTCTAGATAGCGCTGAGAAGCCAGCCACGTCTCCTTCTGCATAAACGTCTGCAGCTTATCCGCAAGTGCGGAGGATCGCATATTCGCTGGCCATGCCCTCTGTTCGGCCTTTAACTCCTCAGCCAGGCTTTCGCGATCGATCAGCCCCACCTGTGCCAACCAGTCGTTGTTCCACTCTTCCCCAACGGACTTGCGCAGGCGCTCGACAAGGCCAGCCGCCTCCGCACGGCGTTCCATCTTTGAGGGCTCTTGGGAGGGGGAAAACAGGAGAGGCTGTGGCTCCCCTGGTCGGTAGATAAGAAGTGGCAAGTCCACAGCGGCATCGGCCCCACAAAAGGGGCAAGGAACCTGGTGCAGCGTCCCATCAAGTATCTGCTCCATCAGGTCGGGGCGCTCGGCGAGGTCCACGATGGTCCACACATCGGCAGAAAAAGCCTTCTCACAATTGGGGCAGGTTACCATTTCTCGCTGTGCATAGGAATGAGACATCTGCTACTCCTCATATAGCAATGGACGCCATGTATTGAAATACGCAAGAGTCCCCAAACTTTTTGTCTTGAGGCATGTTATGTATCCAGTTTCTTGCGGAACCGTTCCGTCAAGGCGGGCACCAGTTGCGCCACATCTCCCACGATGCCATAGTTCGCGAGTTCGAAGATGGGCGCGTTAGGGTCCGTATTGATGGCCACGATCACCTGCGATGTGACCATGCCCGCCTGGTGCTGGATGGCCCCCGAGATGCCACAGGCGATGTACAGATCGGGCTTTACCGTGCGCCCTGTCTGCCCTACCTGGTGTGCGTAGGGAATCCAGCCCTCGTCCACAGCGGCGCGCGAGGCTCCCACCGCGCCGCCCAACACGTGCGCCAACTCGAACAGGGGCTCGAATCCCTCGGCCTACCCACGCCGCGCCCTCCAGAGACAATGATGTCGGCGTCGGCGATGTTGACATCCTTTTCCTGCAGAATCTTGACCACCTGCGTGGGCGAGCCGTCCATGGCCTGCTTGCCACAGAGAATGAGATCGTAATCCCCCACTTGGCGGATGCCCTGGGCCAACGTATAGGCGGTAGCCCACGTGTCTGCGCCGGCAAACGCCCGGGCGCTCAGCAGTATGGCCTCGTCGCACCCCATGGCGAGGGCCTGTTCGAGTTCCTTCTCCGCCTTTGGGGGGCCCATACTGATCACCGTCACCTTGCCACCGTGGGTCTCCCTAAGACGCAGGGCCTCCTCTATAGCATAGGTATCAAAAGGGTTGATGATTGACGCCACCTCGTCGCGCCTCAAGGTATTCGTCTCGGGATCGAAACGCACTTCGGTCGTATCGGGCACGGATTTGATGCAGACGATGGCGCGCAAGGCTGTTTCTCCTTCTAGCTTTTTCAAAGGGCCCTCGCAAACAAAACCAGTATACCATAACCGCCAAGTCAGGCAAAGATGGGACGACTTCTGATGGCATCTCTCCCTCGTCGTTCTTCCCAGAGAGTCATGAGGGAACGACCTTGACGGAAATTTGTCGCGATTTTACAATCGGACAAACTAGATGACAAACTGGCCTTCAGCAGTTAGGAAGCGCCGACCGCCGGATAGATGATTGCAGAGGGGGAAGCGATGTTGGATCCAGCGCGCCGCTGGTTTGAGAGAGCTCGCTATGGTCTCTTTATTCATTGGGGGATGTACGCTCTGTACGAACGGGGGGAACAGGTGCTTTTTCGCGAGCATCTGCGTCCCTCCAGGTACCGTGAGCGAGCCACGGATTTTACGGCACCCCTCTATGATCCCCAGGCGTGGGCTGCCTTGGCGTGGGAGGGGGGCATGCGTTACGCGGTGCTTACGGCCAAGCATCACGATGGCTTTTGTCTCTTTGATAGCGAGGTTTCCGATTTCACCAGCGTCAAGACGGGCGCCGGGCGGGATTTGGTGGCAGAGTACGTGAAGGCCTTCCGAGAGGCTGGGTTGCACGTCGGACTTTACTATTCACTGGCCGATTGGCAGTGGCCCGCCTACTTTGCTGGCCCACAAAAGGACCCCGAAGGGTTTGAGGCCTTTGTCGACTACACCCATACACAAGTGCAGGAGCTATGCAGCAACTATGGCCCTCTTGACGTCCTGTGGTTCGATGGTTCCTGGCCCCACGATGTCAAGAAGTGGCGAGCGGAGGAGCTCTTCGCCATGATCCGCGAACTGCAGCCCTACGTCCTTGTCAACGACCGCGCCTGTCTCCCTGGGGACTTTTGCACGGCGGAGCAACGCATTCTGGGCTCCGCGCCGGACCGTCCCTGGGAGAGTTGTATCACCTCTGTGGAACGCCATTGGGGTTACCATGCTGGCGAGCGGCTATGGAAGACGCCGGAGCAGGTCATCCACATCTTGGCCCAGGTAGCCGAGGGAGGGGGTAACTTGCTGCTGAACGTGGGCCCCAAGGCCGATGGCACGTTCCCCCAACGCTTTGTCGATCTGGTGCGGGAGGTGGGGGATTGGCTGGAGGTCAATGGTGAGGCCATCTACGGGTCGAAACCTGGCGTGTGCGAATGTATCTCTGTCGGGCGCATGGCCGTGGTCGATTCCACTGTTTACCTGCACGTGCTGTACTGGCCCGGCCACACGCTCCATCTATCGGGGCTCGCCAACCGCGTGCGCAGCGCCCGTTTTGTGGCCGATGACTGGCGTATCGACTTTGAGCAGGAGGGTGAGCACATCTATTTAAGAAATCTGCCCACCTTGCCTCCCGATCCAAGGGATACGGTAATCGCCCTGGAGGTGGAAGACATCCCCAGGGCCTTGCCCTGGGCGGAGGATCGTCTCTGGCAGGGGGACGCCAGCCGCATGACGTCCTGGGCCAGAAGTTGATGCGCGATGCTCCGATTTGCACCGCCAAAGGCGGATGAAGCGTTAGACAGAGTATGCCTTGTGTGCTAGAATGGGGCGGTAGGAAGCTATGAGGCGGAACGCATTGTAGCCGCTTTTGCAAAGCCTGATAGATAGGGGGGCGAACAAATATGCGCAAGCGAGGGGTCTGGATAGCGTTGGCGGTTTTTATCATAGCCGGTTTGCTTGTAACCGGTTGCCGAGGGATTACGGGGGGCGAAGAGAAAGAGTTCGTCTTTGGCGTTATCCTCGTGGGACCATACAATGACCATGGATGGAGCGAGGCCCACTATGAAGCGGGCAAGTACGTGGAGGAGAATGTCCCCAACACAAAGATGATCTACCTGGACAAGCTCAACCCGGCCGACCGTGAGGGGACTACACTGGAGCAGGTTGTGGAGGATATGGTCTCGCAGGGGGCCGAGCTCATATTTACTACCTCGGACGACTTTGCCGCTGCAACCGACGAGACCGCGGCCAAATACCCGGATATCAAATTCGTGCATATCTCAGGCGACCACGTAAAGACGGGCAAGGCGCCCGAAAATGTGCGGAACTATATGGGCAAGATGTACTATATGAAGGCTGTGGCAGGCTGTGCAGCGGCCCTCAAGACCGAGACCGGTGCAGTGGGCTATCTCGGCCCCCTCATCAACGATGAGACCCGGCGTCTGGCGGATGCCGCCTATCTGGGATGCCGCGATTGCTACGAGCGATACCGGGGCGGCGATCCCGATGATCTGCGGTTCACCGTCACCTGGATCGGTTATTGGTTCAACATCCCCGGTGTCACCCTGGACCCCACCGAAGTGTCCAATGACATGTTCAACTCGGGTGTGGATGTGCTGCTGTCAGGTATAGATACCACGGAGGCCATCGTGGTGGCCGGGCAGCGCTATGACCGCGGGGAAGAGGTCTGGGCCATCCCCTATGATTATGAGGGAGCTTGTGAGGTCAAGCCCGAGGTTTGCTTGGGGGTGCCCTATTTCAACTGGGGGCCCGCGTACGTGCAATACGTCGCAGATGCCCGGAAGGGCGAGTGGGAACATGACTGGGTATGGGGAGAGCCTTACTGGAAGGATATCAACGATCGCGACAAGACGGCCGTAGGTTACAAGCTCGGCCCAGCACTCAGCGAAGAAGACAAGGCCAACCTTGAGGAGTATATCTCAGATCTGGGCAAGGGTGACGTCAAGCTGTTTGAGGGACCCCTCTATCTCCAGGATGGCACACAGTACCTGGAAGCCGGCGAAGAGGCCACAGAAGAGGAAATCTGGTATCTGCCGCAGCTCCTGCGTGGTATGGAAGGTGCCAGCTCCTAGTTGTCTGGCCGGAGGGGAGGCATTATGTGGGATGTCTCCCCTTCATGCTTCCGGAGATCACGCGGGATGAAGGTCGAACTTGCGGATATCAAAAAGTATTTTGGCTCCGTGCGCGCCAATGACGGCATCTCTTTGACGGTGGAGAGTGGAGCAATCCAGGGGCTCTTGGGGGAGAACGGCGCCGGCAAGACGACGTTGATGAAGGTCCTTTCCGGCTATCTATCCCCTGACGCAGGTAAAATCCTCATCGAGGGCCGTAAGGTACAGTTCGCCTCTCCCGCCGAAGCCATCGCAAGTGGCATCGGCATGCTACATCAGGACCCCCTGGATGTTCCGTCGCTGACCGTCCTGGAGAACTTTTGTCTGGGGCGTGGTCAGGATCTTCTTTTGCGCCAGCATCAAAACCGGCGAGAACTTTTGCGACAATGCGCCCGATTCGGATTCCATCTTCCCCCAAATGCTCTCGTCAGCGATCTTACCATTGGCGAGCGTCAGCAACTGGAGATCGTACGTCTTCTCTCCTTGGGCGTTCGTGTGATGATTTTGGACGAGCCAACGACAGGCATCTCGGCCCCGCAAAAGGCTTCGCTTTTTGACACTTTGAGGCACTTGGCCGAGGAGGGACTTGCGGTCATTTTCGTATCTCACAAATTGGACGAAGTGGAGGCCCTGTGCTCTCGCGTCACTGTGCTCCGTGAAGGCCGAGTAGCGGGTGAGGCCTCGGCCCCTTTGGTTCCGGAGCAGCTTGTGAAGATGATGTTCAGCACTCCTCTTACCGATTTTCCCCGCCAGGATGTGCTCCTTGGTGATCCCGTCCTGCAGCTCGATGACGTTTCCATACGCACCTATCGCCTCAACGTGGAGCACATAGCCCTGTGCGTACGAGAGGGCGAGGTGCTCGGTCTCGCTGGCTTGGAGGGAAGCGGCCAACGTCTCCTGATGGAGGCGTGTTCCGGCCTGCGCCCTGTGAATGAGGGAAGCGTACGTATCCATAGCCGGGATATGGTAGGGCGCCCCTATCGCGATTTTCTCAACATGGGTGTTGCGTTTCTGCCTGCGGCGCGCCTGGAGGAGGGGCTGGTGCCAGGGCTCGCCCTTAGAGAGCATTGGGCGCTGACAGATGGGGAACACGGCTTCTTCATCGATTGGTCCAGGGCCCAGGAGCGGGCCGCTGAAATGATCGAGGCATTCAATATCATAGGTGAACCAACAACGCGCGTCGAGGAACTCTCCGGGGGCAACCAGCAGCGTGCCCTTCTCGCTCTGCTTCCCGACAACGTCCGTCTCTTGATGCTGGAACACCCTACGAGGGGATTGGACGTCGAATCCAGTCGCTGGGTGTGGAACAAACTCTTGCAAAGGCGGCGAGAGGGCACGGCCATTGTTTTCACCTCCACCGATCTGGAAGAACTCGTCGAGAACAGCGACCGTCTGGTCGTCTTCTCCGGAGGCACCATGTCTGAGCCTTTGGAGGCCGCCTCTGTGAGTGTGGAAGAGCTGGGACACCTGATCGCGGGGCGCCATATATGAGGCCCTCTTTCCACCGCAAGCTCCTTTTCGCTTTGGCACCGCTTCTTCTCACCCTCGTCTTTGCCACGCTTCTGCTCCTCTTGGCTGGGGCCAATCCCTTTGAGGCCTATGGGCACCTTTTCGCCGGCGCGTTCGAGAGTCCACGCAAATGGGCGGACATTATGGTGGCCATGGTTCCCCTCCTGCTCTGCTCATCGGGCATGTTGATCACCTTCGCAGCGGGGCTCTGGAACATCGGCGTCGAAGGACAGATGGTCGCCGGCGCCTTGATGACCACGTGGGTCATCCAGCAATTCGCGCTTCCTCCCTATCTGCTCCTTCCCGTCTGTATTGTGGCTGGTCTCATTGGCGGCGGGCTCTGGGGTCTCCTGGTCGGCTTGCTGCGCACATACGGGCAGGTGAACGAGATCTTTGGGGGACTGGGGTTGAACTTTGTCGCCGCGGCGCTCACGAACTATTTGATCTTTGGCCCCTGGAAGCCACCCGATGGAGCGACCATGAGCGGCACGGACCCTTTCCCTAGGACGGCATGGATGCCGCTGCTGGGCAATACACGGGCCAGCCTAGTCTCTATCGGCTT
>JAYENT010000073.1:43803-48025 GCA_034722245.1 Chloroflexota bacterium | reverse complement strand
AAGGCTGCAACAATCGGGAGCCGTACCAGAGGCCACGGCGGCCATCAGCTTGACATAGTACTCCTCACCGCCCGGCACCAGGACGGCCTGCAGGATGACGTCCAATCCATAATCGTCAAAGGCCTTCTCATACTCAGTGTAGCGGCCAGGATCGAGCGGATTGCCCCAGGCATACCAGGTCACGCGAATGCGCTCGCCCGGTGCTTTGGTAACTTCAACCACTTTCTCCACTTCTTCCTTGACCACCACCGTTTCCTTGACGACTTTCTCGACTTCCTTCTCGACCTCCTTTTCTACTACCACTGTTTCTTTGACTACCTTTTCCACGACCTTGGGCTGGCAAGCAGCCAACGTCGTGCCCGCTAATCCCAGGCCCATGAGCTTCAACAATCTACGCCGAGACATATTCTTCTGTGACATGTTTCCTCCTCGTAATCACTCACTCCACAATCGACTTGAGGATCTCCTTGACTCTGCTTGTCATCCCCCCTTTCTTCATGCATAATACGTACGCCATCTGATGTAACGATAGTATATCACATCAAGAGCCCGTATTCCACACATTTACGACATTCCCACGACACGTTGACGACAGGGTGACAGTGTAGCATGGCAAGTGTACCGGATATATTCGTAAAGCAGACCCGAGAAGTACTGACCCATTTCTACGACTATGCCTACCTTCTGCAGCATCCCCTGGTGCAGCGGGTGCAGGCGGTCCATGGGGAGGAGGGCATGGGGGCCGTCCACGAGCTGCGGCGCATGGTATTGGAGAGGGTGGAGGCCCTGAAGCCTTCCCCCGATATCCCCTCCACCGATCCGGCCTGGCGGCCCTATCAGTCGCTGCATCAGCGTTACGTGCTGGGCAAGGGGCTCTCACAGACCGGCGAGGAGATGGGGCTGGGAAAGCGTCAGGTGCAGCGGGAGCAGCGCAAGGGTGTCGAGGCCCTGGCTGCCATGCTGTGGGAGGTACTGCTCCCGCAGGAGGCGCTGCCTCCTCCGGGGACGACGCCCCGCGGCGACGATGCCCTGCTGCACGAGATTGGCAGGGGCGGGTTTGCCAATGAGGAGTTCGACGCCGTGGCGCAGGTTCAGGAGGCGTTGCTGTCCCTGCGCGCCCTGGCCCAGAATCGAGGTGTGCCTCTGCATTGGGCGGGGGATGACGCGCCCATGTACGTGGCGGGGAACCCCTCTCTGTTTCGCCAGTTGGTCATCATCGCCGCCTCCTGCCTGCTCAAATTGGAGTCGGTCTGGACCCTGAGCCTTTGTCTGGAGCGCGGCGCGGCCGAGGGCCGCCTCTCCCTGGCGGCGCGGACGGACCGCACTGTCAGGCCGGATGAGGTGGAGTTGCCCCAGTCCCTGCGCACCCTCGCCGACGCTGAGGGCATCGAGGTCACGTCGGAGAGGGCGAAGGGTGGTTTTCGTCTGTGCCTCGATCTGCCGATGGCCCAGGATTTTGATACCTTGTGTGTCGATAACGATGTGGCCACACAAGGTATCAAAAAGGCCACCGTGGCCATCGTGGAGGATAATGAGGATCTCCTAACCCTCTTTTCCCGCTACTTGGCCCTGAGGGGCCATTCCGTGATAGAAGTGACGGACAGCACGACGGCGCAGGAGCGCCTGCTGGCCATCGCGCCCGACGTCGTCGTGCTGGATATCATGATGCCGCAGGTGGACGGCTGGGAACTGCTGCGCCAGCTCAGGGCGGAACCGCGCCTGCAGCACGTGCCCATCATCGTCTGCTCCGTGCTCGACGAGCCGGAACTGGCGGACGCCCTGGGGGCGGCGCGCTACCTCCGCAAGCCCGTCCGTCCGCCGGCGCTCTTCAGAGCCATCTCCGAGGTGCTGGAGGGCTGATAGTGGGCCGGCAGGCTCATGTTGAGCAGGCCGAGGCATTCCATCAGCTCGTTGGCGCTGAAGCTGCTGTTCTTGAGCACGTGCAGTTCGCCCCGCTGTATGGGGGCCAGGTCTTCCGCCGGACCCCGCGCCGTGATGACCACCACGGGTATATCCGCCGCCTCGCCGTCGGAACGGATGGCCTGCAGCACCTGGGGACCGTTGATGTCGGGCAGCAACAGATCGAGGAGGAGGACGTCCGGCGCCTCCTGCGCCAGGGCGATGGCCTCCCGTCCCGAGGTGGTGGTCAGCACCTCCGCCTCTGGCCAGCGATGGCGCACCATGCGGGCCAGGAGGCGCAGCATATCGAGCTCGTCCTCCACGATCAAGACGCGCCGAGGGTCCTCGCAGGCGCACTGGACGGCCGAGGCCATCTCCTCCTCGGTGATGGGTTTGATGAGGAAGTTGCTCTCCCCCAGGGCTGCGCCTGCGCTGCGCTCCGTGGGGAAGGTACCCACCACCACGGGGAGGTCAAAGGGGGCAATCTCCTCCAGGAGGTGCTGCGCCTCCTTCGTCGCCGTCGCCAACTGCTCCGGCGTGTCGGCCACCACGAGAGCCGTCTGCGGATGGTGCTCGCGTATGAGGGGCACGGCCTCGGCGCACGAGGGGGTGGCGAGCACGACGGTGCCCTCCACGTGGCGTTCCAGGAGGCGCACCACCAGGGGATCGCTGCAGACCACGACCATGGTCCGCTCCTTCTCCTCCCGCCGCGCCGTGGGTCGTGTGCGGAGGAGGCGAGGGGATAGCTGCATAGAATGGTCCGTAAGGAGGGGCAGGCTGAGATAGAAGGTGCTCCCCTGGCCCAGTTCGCTCTCCCCCCAGATGCGGCCCCCGTGCAGTTCCACGAGCTGTTTGGAGATGGCCAGCCCCAGGCCCGCCCCCTGGTGGGAGCGGCGTATGGAGGTGTCCGCCTGCTCGAACTCCTCAAAGATGACCTCCAGCTTATCCTCGGGTATGCCCGCGCCGGTGTCGCGCACATAGATGATGATCTCTTCCCCGTCGCGGTGGGCGCCCACCTCCACATAGCCCTCGGCGGTGAAGCGCAGGGCGTTGTTGATGAGGTTCAGCAGTATCTGCCGGATGCGGGTGTCGTCTATGTTGAGTACGTACTCCTCGGAGGGCAGGGCGCGACGCAGTTCGCAGTCGGCGTCGCGAAAGAGGGCCTGGGCGTTGTCGAGCACGTCGCGCAGGAGGGAGACCACCTCCGTCGGCCGGGGCCGCAGGGGCAGGTGGGCGGCCTCTATCTGAGCCAGGTCGAGGACGTCGTCCACCATCTTGAGGAGGTGCTCCCCGTTGCGCCAGATGGTGAGGAGATCCTCCCGCAGGGCCGGCGTCCAGGAGGCGTCGTCGTACATCTCGGGGGAGGTGCACAGCATCTCGGCGAATCCCACGATGATGTTCAGGGGCGTGCGCAGTTCGTGGCTGACGTTGGCCACAAAGCGGGACTTGATCTCGCGGGCCTCCTCAGCCTCGCGACGGGCCATCTCCAACTCCCGCTTGGTGCGCTCTAGGGTGGCGGCAGTGGTGGTGAGGGAATGCAGGGCCTCGCCCAACTCTCCGCGCCTCTGCCGGGCCTCCTTGGCGATCCGCCAGGCTCGCCTCTCGCTGTTCAGCGCCCAGTCCAGGGCCAGGTGCAGGTTGTGTGTGGAGAGGTAGGCGGTCAGCGTCGTCGCCCACAGGAATCCCAGGGGCGTCAGCATCTCCACCTGCGTATAAAGATCGCTCAGCCCGGGGATGGCGAATAAGAAGACAACGGTAAGCGCTGCGGCGGCCCCAAAGAGGGGCAGGGGGCCCAGCAGCAGCCCCGTCACGCTGACGACCAAGGCCTGGGCATAGATCCAGGCCACAGAGGGGGCGGCCAAGGCCCCCACGAGGAACACGCAGGCGAGATTGAGGGGAAAGAGGGCGCTTTGCCAGGGCAGGGGCACATCGATTGCCAACAGGCAGGAAGCGAATAAGAACATGATCGCAGCAGGGATAAGATATGGCAAAGGAAAGCCACCATTGGGCAAGCCAAAGACGGCGATCCACAGCCAGGCCACGGCGATCTCGGCCAGGCACAGATTTTTCAGGGTGGGCCTCTTCAGCTCTTCGATGGCCACATCGAGCTCGGATTCTTCGGACTTGGTGGGGGGTGGCATGTTTCCCTCCTTATCCCTCAGGTGGGGGGAATAAGATTACGTCGACTGTATAGTAGTCGTGACATGGCTATACGTCAAGGTCGTGTGGGATTGTGCACCGCTCTAAAAGAGGCGGTGGGCAATCAGGCACGCCTGATTGCCCGTTTACGGCGGTGTTCAGGATCGCCCCACCCTAAAGAGGT
>JAYENT010000073.1:0-43703 GCA_034722245.1 Chloroflexota bacterium | reverse complement strand
GTCGTGACATGGCTATACGTCAAGGTCGTGTGGGATTGTGCACCGCTCTAAAAGAGGCGGTGGGCAATCAGGCACGCCTGATTGCCCGTTTACGGCGGTGTTCAGGATCGCCCCACCCTAAAGAGGTTGGGCTGGAGGGATCGTGGCATAAGCGAATCCGCCAGCACCGTCCATTTACGGCGGCGCTAAGGATCGCCCCACCCTAAAGAGGTGGGACTGGAGGGATCGTGGCATATAGCGAATCCGCCAGCACCGTCTGTTTACGGTGGTGCTGGAAGAAATGAGGAATGCCCGGAAGGCAAGATCGTGGATTAGGGCCTTTCCAGTTTGGCGTAGCTGACCATCAGGCGCTTGACGCCTTTGCCGTCAAAGGCCACGGTGACCTCCTCGTCGTCGCCCACGGATTTGCTGGCCACCACGGTGCCGGGGCCAAAGATGGGATGGGTGACCGATTCGCCGGGCTGAAAGTCGGGCGAATCGGTTTTCGAGGACGCTTGCGCCTTTTTCTGCCGTTGCGTGGCGGAGGGCTTTTCTATCTTTCTCTCCCCGTCGCTTTTGCTCCTGCGCTCTTTCCGAAAGCGGTCCACCTCGGTGCGGCGGCGCGAAAGAAGCTGTCGGCGTCGCCGACGGTCCGTCATGGGTTTGCCGGTGCCCTTTTGCTTGGTTTGCGGGGCCAGGCGGCCCTCTACCAGATGGGAGGGGATGTCGCGCAGAAAGCGGGAGGGCTCCCGCACCTCGGAGCGCCCATAGAGGGTGCGTCGGAAGGTGTGTACTAAATACAGGTACTTGCGGGCGCGCGTGATGCCCACGTAGCAGAGGCGGCGCTCCTCCTCCATCTCGCCGGGGTCGTCCATGGAGCGGCTGTGGGGGAATATGCCCTCCTCCATGCCCACGATAAAGACGGCGTCGAACTCGAGCCCCTTGGCAGAATGCAGGGTGAGCAGGGTCACGGTGTCTGATTCCCAGTCCAGTTGGTCCACGTCGGTGGAGAGGCTCACCTCCTCCAAAAAGGCGGGCAGGGCGCTCTCTGGGGACATGTCATCGTAGCGCTCGGTGACGGAAAAGAGCTCCAGGATGTTCTCTGCCCGTTCGCTGCCCTCCTCCGTGCCGTCGCGAAGGGCCATGAGATAGCGCGTCTTTTCCAGGATCAGGTGCACCAGTTCGGATAGAGTGGACTCCTCGCTGGCGGTGATCAGTTCGCGGAGCATCTCGCCAAAGGACAAGAGCACGTTCCCCGCGCGAGTGTCAAAGGGAGTTGAATCTATATCCCCTTCCTGCTGCGCTATCTCCACCAGGCGCTGGAGCGCCCTCCCCGTAGAGAACCCCTGTTTCACTGCCCACATGCTCAACTGCTGCAGTGTCTTGGGGCCGATGCCGCGCTTGGGCACGTTGATGATGCGGCGAAGGCTCATGTCGTCGTCGGGATTGTGGATGAGACGCAGATAGGCCAGCACATCCTTGATCTCGCGGCGCTGGTAGTAGCGCACCGAGCCCACCAGTTTGTAGGGCACACTGTGGCGCACAAAGGCGTCCTCCAGGGCGCGGGACTGGGCGTTGGTGCGGAACATGACGGCGCACTCGCCGAACGCGCAGCGCCCCCGCGAGACGAGTTTTTGGATCGCATCTACCACGTACTCGGCCTCTTCGCGCTCGTCGTAGGCTTCGAATAGGCGGATGGGTTCCCCTTCGTCGTTGTTGGTCCACAGGTTCTTTGGCGTGCGCTGTGCGTTGTGGTCGATGACGGCCTGGGCGGCGTCCAGGATGGTTTGAGTGGAACGATAGTTCTGCTCCAGCAGGCAGATCTGGGCATCGTGGAAATCGGAGCGGAAGCGCAGCACGTTGCGATAGTCGGCGCCCCGCCAACTGTAGATACTCTGATCCTCGTCGCCAACGACAAAGAGGTTTTCCTTGTCTCCCGCCAGGTGATGGACGAGCTCGTATTGGGCCTTGTTCGTATCCTGGAATTCGTCCACCAAGAGGTATAGGTAGCGCTCCTGATAGCGCTTGCGCACCTCCTCGTGTTCGCGGAAGAGCTCCTCCGTCTTCTGCAGTAGGTCATCAAAGTCGAGGGCGTTATTCTCCCGCTTGCTTTCCTCATAGCGCTCAAAGACGCGCGCCACGGCCTCGTGCCAATAGGTGGGCGGTCGGTAGCCTTGCGGCGTGAGGAGGTCATTTTTGGCTCGCGATATGGCCCCCTGCACCGAGGATGGGCCGTAGATTTTGGTGTCCAGATCCATCTCCTTGAGGATGCGGGCAACGAGGCGCCGCTGGTCATCGGCATCATAGATCACGAAATTGCTGTCAATATTCAGATAGTCGGCCTCGCGGCGCAGTATGCGCACGCAGGTGGCATGGAAAGTGCCCACGGTCAGCTGCGAGGTGGCCTCGCCGATCAGGTTGCGCAGACGAGAGATCATCTCCCGGGCGGCCTTGTTGGTAAACGTGACAGCAAGGATGTGGTAGGGGCGGATGTCGCACACGCGAATGAGGTAGGCGATGCGGTGGGTAAGCACCCTCGTCTTACCCGATCCCGGGCCGGCGACGACGAGGACGGGACCTTCTGTGCGCTGTACCGCGTCCGCCTGAGCTGGATTAAGCCCCTCTAGGATATCCATTCCGTCTGTGACTCCGATTTGAGGACTCAACGTGGCAGGGTAACATGAAGGGGCTGTGATGTCAATTGCTCTCAAATTGAGGACGTTGAGAAAGCACCTGCCTGGAGCGCAAAGGCCAAGTGGCCGGGCATGCGGGCTAATGCGGTGTCAATATACCCCCCGAAACTCAGATTGCCGTCAAATATAGTCGTCCCTTGCCGTGCACCTTTTTAAGACCGTCTGTGGGGATGGGCTTGAGAGCGGAGATTGACATCCTGCGATGTTGCTGGTAACGTAGAGCATGCTGCCCTGATCCCCTGCGAGTAGTGACTTGGGATGTGGATGAAGGAGAACGGCAATGTCTGAACAGAAAGCTACGAATGGTGGCAAGTTCGCCCCCCTCAACCTTTCAAGGGAAGAGATCATTCAGTATACCCCCGAGTGGAAGGGCGAACGGTTCCCGGATGGGCGCCCCAAGGTGCCGGATGATATCATCGAGCGGATGAAGGCGGTCACCATAGAGGAGGCCTGGAGCGTGCTGCGTGGCCAGGGTTATGAGTGGCAATACGAGGGAGGCTGGGAATGCACCCAACCGGGCACGTCCCTGGTGGGACGGGCCGTCACGGCAATGTACATGCCCCGCCGGGAGGATATGCGGCAACTGATCTTTGAGCAGGCCCACGAGGCCGGGTGCGTGGGCGATCAGGTATCCTGGCCCATCGATACCCTGGTTGAAGGCGATGTCTATGTGGCCGATATCTTTGGCAAGATCGCTGATGGAGCCGTTGTGGGCAGCAACCTCTCCACCTCCGTTTACGCCAAAACGGGCAATGGGGTAGTTCATAACGGGTCTGTGCGGGATCTGGAAAAGGTGAGAAGGATATCGGGATACAACGGCTTCTTCCGTGGCTATCATCCCACCGCTGCAACGTCCACCATCATGTTGGTGGGCATCAACACGCCGATACGCATCGGCAATGTGACAGTAATGCCCGGCGACGTCATCCTGGGCAAAGATGAGGGCGTGGTCGTCATTCCGCCCCATCTGGCAGAGAAGGTGGTCATCACCTCAGAGATCGTGCGTCTCCGAGATACCTTTGGGGAGATTCGCCTCAAAGAGGGCAGATACACGCCTGGGGAGATCGACAGGCGCTGGACGCAGAATATCGAAGAAGACTTTGCCCAATGGGTGGAAGATCACATGGACGAACTCCCCGTGTCTAGGGAGACGATTCAGGAGTACTTGAAGACGCGTACGTGGTAAGACCTTTACGAGCGACAATGGCGATGTAAAAGCGTGGCTGCGTTGAAAGCAGCCACCCCTTTTGGACGCTACGGCGTATGATACTGAAAGGCTGCTAGATAGCCTTCTCCCGTTGTACCTGGATGGCATAGTGGCCCTCGATGTAGGGGAAGCGTTCCTCCAGATCCTCGGCCAGCTCCACGCCCAGTCCGGGCCCGTCGGGCAACACCAACCAGCCGTCCTCGATGGTGGGCTTTTCCTTCAGGATGGCCCACTGCAGGGGACCCTGGATCATGCACAGTTCCACGAAGCGGGGGTTAGGCAAGGCGGCCACCAGATGGGAGTTGGCCATACACATCAGGCCGTTGTGCCAGCTATGAGGCACCAGATCGACGCCGTGGCGATAGGCCTCCTGCCCAATGCGCATGGCCTCCGTGATGCCACACATTCCCGCGTCCGGCTGCACGATGTCGTAAGCGCCTCGCTCCAGATAGGGCATGAACTGCTCCAATGTGCTGAATCCTTCTCCGCCAGAGATAGGCGTATCCGTTGTGGCGCAGAGGCGAACATAGCCCTCCACTGGCTCCCGCGGCATAGGCTCCTCGAACCAGGTAAAGCCCAGGGTGTCCAGTTCCTTGGCGATGCGCGTGGCCTGTTCCTCGGTGAAACGGGTATTCCCCTCCAGCATCAACTCCATGCGTCCGTCCACGGTCTCCACCAGTTCGTGCACCAGGCCCAGGAAGCGCTCCACGGTGACCCCGTCCCACTCCCAGTGGGTGCCGATGCGGAACTTCATAGCCGTGTAGCCCATGTCGATGTATTCCAGGGCCTCCTCAATCAATTGTTTGGGATCGTCGCGCCAATCATAGCGACAGCCGCTGGAGGCATAGAGACGGATGCGATCCAGGGGCTCATCGGTCAGAAGCTCGCAAGTGCGTTTGCCCGCGATCTTGCCCCTGAGGTCCCATAGTGCGCAGTCGATGCCCGCCACGGCGGCGTCATGGGATCGGGAGAGGCCGTTAGGATGGGGTACGATGGAGGGATCCTGGGGATCCTTCCCCACGAGTTCAGGGGCCAATCGGTCCACCCAGCGTCGAATGATGAGGGGCCAGCCGTAAGCGCTGGCCTCGCCGATACCCTGCACTCCCTCGTCAGTGTGGATGACGACGATAGCGCAGTCAGCCTTGATGGTGCGGCTGGTGCTGGTGAACCACTGCCGCTCCCGTTCGTGGAGACGCGATAGGCAGAGCGTTTCTAGTGCGGTGATTTTCATGGTGCTTCCTCCTCATGAACTAATCTGTAAGAACTTTCCAGCTGCTGTGTTACTGCGTCCTTACCTCCACAATGGCTCCCCTTCCGGCAGATGCGCCGCGATCTCCTCCTCGTTCAGCGCGACGCCTAGGCCGGGACCGTCGGGCACGGTGATGTATCCCTCATCGATGGGATTCCCCACGTCGAGCATCTTGCCCCATAGGGGGATGTTGTGGGAGTGGTACTCCAGCGCTAAGAAGTTGGGGATGGTGGAGCAGATGTGCACGCCGGCCATGGCCGTGATGGTGCTGGCCATGTTGTGGGGCGCGATGGACATATAGTACATCTCGGCCAGCTCGGCGATGCGGCGGATGTCGATGGCCCCGCCGCTGCGGGGGATGTCGGGCTCCAGCATGTCACAGGCCTGCTTCTCGATCAACTCGCGGTGTTTCTTGGCGCCATAGAGTATCTCGCCCGTGCAGATGGGCGTCTTCGTCTGCATGCATATCTTGGCCATGGCGTCCACGTTGCCCCACTCCCAGCGCACGGGATCCTCCAGCCAGAGGAGATCCAGGGGCTCCACGTCCTTGCAGATGCGCAGGGCGTCGGGCAGGTTGAAGGAGCCGTGAAGGTCCACGGCCAAATCCACGTAGGGCCCTATGGCCTGACGTACCTCCTCCAGCACGGTGATGATGTGCTCGTGTTCCCTGCGGCTGATGGAGCGGTCGTAGACGTCTATCTTCCAGGGGTTGGCCACGTCCACGTCGAACTTGATGGCCGTAAAGCCCTCGCCGGTGATGCGCTCGGCCATCTCCACGTAGGCCTGGGGCTCGTAGACCGGGTCGAGCTCTCCCGAGGCGCGCACCTCCCGCCAACGTCGGGCATAGTCCTCGGCGGTCCAAAAGGCCCCGGCGTGGCAGTCGCAGTAGATGCGGATCTGGTCGCGGATCTTGCCCCCAAGCAGTTGGTGCATTGGCTCATCTTGGTACTTGCCCTTGATGTCCCAGAGGGCGATCTCCACGCCCGCCCCCAGCCCCTGCATGGACCATAGGTGATCGTAATGGATTTGGTTGATGCGCAGGGGATCCTGGCCCACGAGGGCGCGCTTGAGTCCCTCAAAGGTGCGCTCAGAGGCGTTGGCGTGCCACTCGCCCAGCCCCACGATCCCTTCATCGGTGAATACTTTCATCAGCACCCAGTTGCGATTCTCCGCCCCCAGGGGCGGCGTGATCTTGATGTCCGTGATTTGCATGCAGACCTCCTGTCAATCTCATCGGGAAAGTTGGCCTCAGTGTACAGCGAGGGAAGGGGGTTGGCAAGGTCGTTGGACAGATTCCGGGTTGTGGACTACCATGGATGCACAGCCTCAGCCGAGGATTGAAATCCACGTCTGCTAAGCAAAACCCGTTGAAAACGGGTTCTATTAGGGCAAAATGCGCGACGTAGTGCGCTTCTAGCGCACTTATGGGACTAGCCGTCGGGTTCGAGCCGACGGAGAAGGGCCAGCGCAAGCAATTCGGTGTTTCACATTCATGACGCCAGAACACACAGAAAGGAAAATCTATGGCCCAGGCAAGACCTAACATCCTCTTTATCATGTCGGACGACCACGCCGCCCATGCCATGAGCTGCTACGGCAGCGTCATCAACGAGACGCCGCAGCTCGACCGCATCGCCCAGGAGGGGATGCGTTTCGACAACTGCTTCTGCACGAACTCTATCTGCACGCCCAGCCGGGCCACCATTCTCACGGGCACGTACAACCACATCAACGGGGCGACCACCCTAGCCACGCCTCTTGATAACGACCTGCTGACCTTTCCCAAGCTCCTGCAGGCCCACGGCTATCAGACGGCTTTTGTAGGGAAGTGGCACCTTGGCCAGGGGCCAAAGCATGAGCCCAAGGGCTTTGACTTTTGGCGCGTGTTGCCCGGGCAGGGGCTGTATCACGACCCTGAGATGATCGACAGGGAGGGCAGGCAGGTCTTCCAGGGCTATGTGACAGATCTCATCACGGACATGTCGCTGGAGTGGCTGCGCACGCGCGACAAGGCGCGGCCCTTTTGTCTGCTATGTCATCACAAGGCGCCGCATCGCCCCTGGGAGCCGGACGCGAAGCACATGCAGATGTACCGCGATGCAAAGATTCCCGAGCCCGAGACCTTTGACGATGACTATAGCAACCGTGCCAGCGCCGCCGAGGCGGCCACCATGCGCGTGGCGCGCGACCTCAATCGGCGGGACCTGAAAACAGATCCTCCGGAGGGATTGACGGCGGAGGAGGAGAAAAGCTGGAAGTACCAACGCTACATAAAGGACTATCTGCGCGTGGTCGCCTCTGTGGATGACAATGTGGGTCGACTTCTCGACTATTTGGAGGAGGGCCTGGCGGAGGACACCGTCGTCATCTATACCTCGGATCAGGGTTTCTTTCTCGGCGACCACGGGTGGTTCGACAAGCGCTTCATGTACGAAGAGTCCTTACGCATGCCTTTCATCATACGCTATCCCCGGGAAATAGAGGCCGGCGCAATCAACGACGATATCATGCTGAACGTGGATTTCGCGCCTACCTTTCTCGATTTCGCGGGCATCGACGTGCCCGAGGCTTTTCAGGGGCGAAGCTTTCGACCTCTCCTGCGCGGGCAGACGCCGTCCGACTGGCGGCAGTCCATGTACTATCGCTACTGGATGCACAAGGCGCACCACAACGTATACGCCCACTATGGCCTGCGAACCAAGCGCTACAAGTTGATCTACTACTACAATGACGCCCTGGGCCAGCCAGGGGCCATCGACGAGACCTATGATCCAGAGTGGGAGCTGTTCGATCTGAAAAAGGATCCTCACGAGTTGAACAGCGTGTACGACGATCCGGCCTATGCCGACGTGGTGGAGGAATTGAGTGAGGAGCTGCACCGCCTGCAACAGGAGCTGGGGGACGAACGCTATACCGAGGATCGGTGAAACACAGAATTCAATCGGGGGATTTGCGGCCCGGCTCAGCCGAGGATTGAAATCCACGTCTGGTGAGGAAAACCCGTTGGAAACGGGTTCTACGAGATACAGGTTTAGTGCGTTTTCAACGCACTTGATGACCCTAGCCGTCGGGTTCGAGCCGACGGTGGTCGGATCAGCCTTACTGGCTCCATTGTTTGCTCAATGCCCATCAGCCCTGGGCGGAAAGTTCCAGGATCTCCCAATCATGCGCGCGGGCGTGGGCGGCCAGTTCCGGATCGGGTTCCACGGCTACAGGGTGCCCCACCTTTTCCAGCAGGGGGATATCGGTGTGGCTGTCGGCATAGGCGTAGGAGGCCTGCCAATCCACCGCATCGTCCACCACGTGGGATTGCAGACGCAGCCATTTGCCCTTTCCTTGGCATAAAGGGTGCTCACAGCGTCCCGTATAGTGCCCGTTGCGCAGGATGAGAGGCGTGCCCACGGTGTCCGATATATCCAGCTGGCGGCCAATCGCGGCCAATAGGGGAGCAAAGGTGCCGGAGACGAGGATGACGCGATGGCCGGCGGATTGGTGATGGCGCAGTCTGGCCAGCACCTCAGGGTAAACGCGGGGCGCCACATAATCATGGGCTACCCAGGAGAAGGCCTGATCGGCCTCCTCTTTCGTCCACCCCCACGCTATCCAGCCCATGGTATCGAGGGAGAGTTCGCGCAGCTTGGTCTCGGGGAAGACGCCTGCGAGCCATAGGGGCCACGTGGCCACCTGAGCGCCCAACGCGACGTAAAAGGGTAACCGTCGGATGTGGTGCGCTTGGTGGTATCGAACGAGGCCGCGAAAGATATGCCCAGAATATAGCGTACCATCCAGATCAAAGATGGCGGCGATCATCGTTTCCTCCTTGACGGACGTGCCCCCAATCGGTTATGGCCTCTCCTGGGCTTGACATCACCTGTTGCTGCCCGCGCTTCTTCTCGGCGGGAAGGCAAAGAAGGTACTCACCAGGGTCGGGATTGAGTCTCATTCGATCCCCTTCATCTCGCGCTGCAGCCAGCGGATTAACTTTCGTCCCTCGGCGCGAGGGGCGGGCCAGCTATTGGCCAGAGATTCCGTCTCCTCAGCGATGCTGGGATCCTGCCGATGGTGCATATAGTGGAGCACGATCTCTAGATATTGGTGATCCTCGTCTGAGGGAAGAATTCGCGCTTCTCTTTCTAGTTCTTGAAAGACTCCCTCCAGGCGTTCCAAACGGGCCAGGGCGATCTCTCTGGCTGTGTCGGTCTGTAGGCGGGGCACGAAATCGCGCCGCTTACCCATGACCCACCGAGGGAGATTCTCTATGATATAGGGCTCTAGGTATTCGGAAGGGCTTTTTGCCAATAGGGTGTCCACCGATGGTTCCTCGGGCGCCTTGCGTAGATCGTGAAAATGTAGGTGAATGTAGATGTTGCGCACAAAGGCGGGCAGGCCGATGTTGGCGTCGATGGTATCGGCGTCACAGAGGCAGCGGCCTTCTATAGGCAGATCGGGCGGTGGGAGCAGGTGCTGACGGATGGTCTGTGCCACCCGTTCGCACGTTGACGCCTTCAGTCCTCTGCGCCGCAGGAGATGGTTCGCCACCACGGCCCCCGATTCGTTGTGCGGCTTGCCCATCAGATGCAAGTCATCGTAGAGATCGGTTACCACGTTGTGTCGAACCGGCTGGTGGGTGCGATTTCGCCAGTAGCCCCGTTCGTCCACGACCCGGTTACCCTCCTCATCCACAATGTAGTCGCCATCGTAGGGTTTGGTGATATCGTGGAGGAGGGCGGCCAATTCCACGATGCGCGCGTCGCCCCCTTCTTGCCGACAGATATTCAGGGCCAATCCCCGGACGCGCTGCACGTGATCGAAGGTGTATCCCCTCCAGTTGAAGGTGACCCAGCCCGGCTCCCAGAGAGCGTAGGTTTCCTTTAGCAGCCGTTCGAGTTCGCTCAGTAGTGCTTCGTATTCCATGGACATCCTTCTGATAGGTTCTTTTCCCTGCATGATCTATTATGGGCGAGAGTTCGCCTCGTGCAAAATGAGAAATAGCGTCGGGGGGACGCGGAGGAGAGGGCGTCGGCCTAACCATGTGGCCGCGCAGGGCTAAAGCCGCAGCGCTACGAGGAAAGTGCTAGCGCTTTCCTTCAGCGTCCAATGAACGGGGCTTCCGAACATACCCACGTCACAATTACAAAGTCGCCCAAGCTCCGGAAAGCCCGGTTCAGCGGGCGTGACGTGGTAGCGAAGGCATTTAGCCCTACGTGGGCAGACGGTGCGTGGGTCACGTTGGGCGGAAAGCGGCCAAATCGTAAAACGGTTTGGCTTGGCAGTTTTGCGGAGCGTTCAATTACTCTGGCGGAAAGTAAAGGATCTGGTAGGAACGCACCACGTATTCCGCCCCTTCTGGCCGTTTCCCTTCCTCAATCAAGGCCAGCCCCTTGTCCAATAATTCCTTAGCCTCCTCGACCTCGTCGCCCTCCGATATGTCGATTAACTGCTGGGCAAGCATCATGAACTCGTCCAGGGGGCCGCGTGCCAGGACGTCCATGGAGGCATAGTATGCCAGGACCGCCGGCCAGCAGGCGTCCCGCGTTTCCCCCGGGAAGGGCTTTTTGTTTTGGGAGAGTTTGGCCAGCCTTGCGCCTGTGGCCTGCAGGGCTTCCAGCGTCTTTTCCATGTTGAACCGGGAGACCGGGGTGGGGTCTATGCCCCGCATCTGCTTGTGATAGAAAAAGTGGTACAGGCTCTGGACGCCGGAGAGCAATCCCTTGCCCGTGCCCCCCGCGATGGCGACGCCCACGGCGGGCTTGCCGTTGGCGCCAGCGATCTCTACGGCGTCCATGAAATCCTTGGTGAGGCCGTTGATGTCACCCCAGTAGACGGGCGCGCCCAGGGCGATGCCATCGGCCTCGCCGCACAACTCCGAAAGCGTCGTCGGGCAGTAGGAGGAGCCGTCAAGGGAACCCGTAGGGTCTGTGAAGGGCTTGATCTCGTAATCTATCAGATATACCTTTTTCGTGTTTACGCCCTCTTGGGCAGCGCCGCGCAACAAGGCATCGATCAAGGCGTTTGTCCTACCGTTCTTTCTCGGACTCCCCACGATACCCAGCACCGTCATCTTGTCTGCCCCTCCCATTCGTATAGGTATTCCAGAGTTTTCCCATCAGGTTTTCTGTGAATCCATTGTAGACTATTACACATTCCGTGTCAACGATTGCACATTCTTGCACAGGGTCTCGTCAAAGTCTGTTAGAATCATAGGGACTGTCAGAAAGAAGAGTCTGAGTAGCATAAGTAACGTAAGCACGCCCTTGGATGCTGCCCATATGCGTCGACGCAGGTCGACGCTCGGCGCGAAGCGCCTCAGCGCCCGAGTTTAGTCGGCGCCCCGGTGGTGCATGGACTGAAGTCTCATTGCACAGACCTCGCGGCCAATCGTCCGCCTGCGCGGACGAGGAACGGCCAATGATCTACAACATTTGCGTGCACCCACATTCTTGCATCTGCTTGACACGGCGTGCCGACTCCGCTAGAAGTAATTCGATGAGAGGTATCAATATCCCCGAAGGAGGAACTATGGTAGAGGACTTCGTTGTGGAGCCCGAGAAAAGGACGCCCATCTTTCGGCGTGTGGACGTGTGCGTCGTCGGCGGTTCGCCAAGCGGTGTGGCCGCGGCCGTATGTGCGGCGCGCAACGGGGCCAGCGTGCTCCTATTGGAGCGCAACCCCTATCTTGGCGGACAGAGTGTGGGCACCATGGTCACCCAGTGGGAGAAGCGGGCCTATATCAACAACCTGGGTGCAGTCTGCACGCGCGGTATCGCCAAGGAATTCCTCGACGCCATCGTGGCCAAGGGCGAGTCGGACCGCCTGTGGGAGGATCCGCCCGGCTCCGAGGAGATGCGCGATGGCGAGGAGTGGTTGGATCCGGAATCCATCAAGTTGGTCCTGGTCGAGTTCTGCCAGGCCGCGGGCGTGGACGTGTTGTGGAGCACGCTGGTCGTCGACACTGTTGTCAGCGAGGGGGAGTCAGCTCCCAGGGTGGAGGGGGTGATTATAGAGAACAAGAGCGGGCGCCAGGCCGTCCTTGCCGACGTAGTCGTGGATGCCTCGGCCGATCTTGACGTGGTGTGGCACGCGATGGGCGAGGAGGGTGTGATCGTCAGGCCGGTGGAGGAGCGCATTCCTGGTGGCATCTACACCTACTATGGGGGCGTGGACAATGGCACCTTTGTGGAGTACTGTCTGGGTAGTGGCACCGTGCAGGGTTATCCTCGTTTCTCCAACCCGGACAAGGTGCGGCGGCACCTGCGGACGGACCGCCTCATTCTGTTGAGAGGTTTCGCAGACGTTGTCGAACAAGCCGCGCAGGAGGGCTTGCTGGAACCTTTCTACAAGATGCAGCAGGACTATGGACCACTGCTTGAGGAGGGGAACCTTGCGGATGGAAACGGAAGCCTATCGATGAAGTGGGTGGGCCGCGACAGGTGGATAGCCCGGGGCTCGTTCCTGTCGCTGAAACCCTTTGACATGACCCGGACGGAGGAGGTGAGCAAGCGCGAGATGCTGCTGATGAGGGCGAGCCATTATCTTCTGCCCATTCTGCAGAGGATCCCGGGATGGGATCACGCCTACGTGGCCCGCACCGCCCAACGCATGGGGAGGCGCGAGACACGCGTGCTGCGCGCCGTGACCATGCTGGGCAAGGAGGACATCTTTGATCCCGACCATGATCGCGCCGATGCCATCGGGCGCTCTGGGGCGCACGATCCGGGCAAGAACAGACTGTGGAGGGCCTACCCCGTCCCCTACGGTATGCTGGTTCCGCAGAGACTCGATGGCGTGATCTGTGCCGCGCGGGCCCTCGGGTTCAAAGACAGGGTGGCGCTGGACGCCCATCGGGGTATCACGCCCACGATGGTGGTCGGCCAGGCAGCCGGCACCGCAGCCGCCCTTGCCGTACAAGAGGATGTGGAGATACGAGACGTGGATCTCACGGAGCTACGTCGCGCCCTGCGACTCGCGGATGTCGTCCTCGATGTGGAGACGAGGGCATTGGACACCATCCCCTATCATATGGGCAATGGGGGCAGGATCAACCATGCGGACGAGGCGCCCTTTGCCTAGCAGCCGGCGGCCTCTGAGGCTTAGTGATGTCAGGCGACCTGTTGGCGTCCCTGTACCTGTACGGTAAAGTCGGCCACGCTGCCGCCCAGGGCATAGTATTTGAGTTCAAAGGAGAGGGTTTCGCCGGGGGCAAAGAGGCCGCGGGCCACCAGGTAGGGGCTGAGGACGCCCACCACCTTGCCCGTGGCATCATAGAGCGTGCCGGCCACCTTGACGTGGCTTGAGGAGAGCACACCCACGTTGCTGAGTAAACCGACGATGGCGCAGTGCAGATCAGCCCGTTCGATGTCCCGAAAGTGAAGATTGTCCACGGTGAGCCCATAGTAGGGGTGAGGTACTTTCGGGTCGTTGAAATCGTGCAAGTGGCCTTCTAGACGAATATCGTAGGTGCTCCATCCCTCTGGCGGCCTTTGGAAGCGGAGGTGAAAGGGATTCTTGGCATGGGGTGGGGTCCATTCCAGGCCCAGGATGTCGCTCTCCTCAGCCAAGGCATCTCCCGTGCTGTTCAAAAGACGGATGGTTATGCGCACCCAGCGCCGCGTTTCTTCGCCCAAATTCAGCACCTCTCCCCAAAAGTGGAGTCGATTCTGAGCATCCTGGGCGAGATTCAGCCCCCTTATCATCAGGTCGGTCATGGAGGGCTCTCCGTGTGCGGCTCCCCGCTTGAGGGCAACGCGGGCTTAGCTATGTTGACGTGCTGCCGACCGATTCCCATAGAGCTTGCTCTTGATATCCAATACTTGCTGACGTAGTTCGTCATCCTTATCAAAGAGTTCCTCGATCTTATCGTGACCGTGCATAATCGTCGTATGGTCGCGCCCGCCAAGTTTTTCTCCGATCTGGGGAAAGGACAGATCGGTCAGCTCTCGCGCCAGGTACATTCCCACCTGCCGCGGCACGACTATGGTGCGCGTGCGTCGGCGCCCGGTCAGATCGTCCACGCGCAGGCCGAAATACTCGGCCACTGTGTTCAGGATATTGTCAATGGTCAACTCCCGCGTGAACTGGCTCCTATGTCCCAGCGCCTTCGCTGCCGTTTCCAGGTTGAGAGGGTAACCCATCATGCGGGTAAGAGCCAACACACTGTTGAGGGAGCCCTCCAGTTCGCGGATGTTGCTCTGACTCTGCTGGGCCACAAACTCTACCACCTCGTTGGGCAGTGTGACGTTGAGCGCATCGGCTTTGGAGACGACGATGGCCATGCGGGTCTCCAGATCGGGCGGCTGGATGTCGGCTGTCAGGCCCCATTCGAATCGCGAGCGCAGGCGTTCCTCCAGCCCTACAAAAGCCTTTGGTGGGCGGTCGCTGGAGAGCACAATCTGGCGGTTTTCGTGATACAGGTCATTAAAGGTGTGAAAGAACTCCTCCTGGGTGCGTTCCTTGTTGATGAGAAACTGCACGTCGTCGAGGAGCAGTATATCGATGGTGCGGTACTTGGCCCGAAAATCGTCCGTGGTCTGGTCGCGTATGGCGTTGACGAGGCCATTGGTAAAGGTCTCCGCCGAGACATAGAGGACCTTCTTCTGTTCCCGGATACCCCTGTTGCCAATGGCGTGTAGCAAATGGGTCTTTCCCAGGCCAACGCCCCCGTAGATGAAGAGGGGATTATAGGACAGCCCTGGATTCTCTGCCACGGCGAGGCAACCCGCGTGGGCCAGGCGGTTGGATTGCCCCACGACAAAGTTCTCGAACCGGTATTTGGGATTGACACGCGATGTACCGTTGTCTTTGCTCTTGTGCATAGGTTTATGATTCAAGCGGGCGGACGTTTTCAATGGCTCCAGATCGCTCTCCCCATCGCGGAAATTCCGTTGTACGATGAAGCGGAGGCTCGTCGTGCGGTTGGCGATGCTTGTTACGGTCCGCTGGATGTCCCCGTACAGGCGGTTTTCCAGCCAATCCTTGGCATAGGCAGAATGCACCCCTATGACCAGAACGTCATCCTCATAAGAGATGACTTCTGTGTCCTTGATCCAGGTATCGTACGTGGGTCTGTCGAGTTGAATCTCAAGCTGTCCGAGTGCCGTCTGCCAGAGTTGGTTCGCATCCATATGTGTTCGCTCCCAAGGCGTCTGGGTTAGTAATTATCATTACGCTTTCCGAAGTCCCTGCCCCCTAAAACGCTTCCCAACTGGTTGTGGAAAGGGTTTGCTTTCCATGGGATCGTCATAGCCAGGCATACCTTCTGATATCAGAGGGTTGGAATGTGATCTCGAGCGTAGGTGCCCTGACGATCAGAACGCTTTGTCGGCATCACGCCAAAAAGCACTTTGCAGAGCAGAGGGGTTCGCTCTTTCTAGCGAAACGTGGCTCCTGGAAAAAGGTGTCGTAGCCAACACGTATCATCCCATTCACAACCATGAGCAATTCTATCATCTTGGCGGTGACTTGGCAAGGCAAAGAACGCCTTTTTGAGGCCCTTTTGGCCGCTACTTTGCTCCTGACCACAATATGTAGGGGCTGACCCCCCATATCCCACCATATGTTGTGGATAAATTTGTCCGTCAATTTCGGGCGCGTGGATGCAGAAAAAGATGTGTGCTTGGGAGGGCGTTTTTTCCGTGATATAATTCCGACCAGTCACACATTCCTGGTAGTTTGGGAGATTCGTTTGAGATCTCGATCCCTCTGCCTGTTGAACGTCGTTGGTACTTTTGCTCTCTGCACGTTATTCCTACTTGCCTGCTCCTCTAGCGATCCCGTATTCAGTGGACGGGTGCGAGATAGGGAAAGTGGAGAACCCATTCCTCACGCCAGAATGGAGATTGAAGAGCAGCTCGTGCCCGTAGGCGAGGACGGGGAATTCAAGATCCCTCTTGATGGCTGTCACTACAGAGTCGTCGTTTCGGCTTCGGGCTACGTGGGGGAGTCGTTCATTGTCCATTTGGACGAGGGAACCGAACAGCACGTCCGCGATGTATATCTGGAGCGGAGGCTCCTCCACGGGCAGGTCTTTGATGCCTCAAGCCTTGTGCCGCTCCCGGACGTCCTGGTGAGCTCCGCTGACGTCACGCGAACGACAGGAGCAGATGGCCGCTTCGAATTGCCCTACCTGAAGTGGCAGCCACTCTCTTTCGCCAAGCCGTGCTATTGTGAAGGGCGGGTCCCTGGCGAAGCAGTTCGGGATCATCTCTCGGTTCCTGGCGCCATCACCGAAACCCTTTCCGTCTTTCTCCAACCGTGCACAGTCAAAGGGCTCGTCCGTGAGGAGGGCTCGGGGGAACCGATCCCTGAGGCGCGCATCCGCGCCGGAGATACTATGACCCATAGTAACGGGATGGGACACTACAGTCTTGGGTGTCTTTCTCTTGGGAGCACTATGGCTTTTTCGTCCCCCGCGTATCATACGCATACGATTACCTACAATGGCCAGCGTGAGGAGGATGTGTTCCTCAAACCGTGGCAGGCAGAGATCACCGTCTTCGACGAGTCCACAGGGGAGCCCCTCTCTCAGGTGTGCGTTAGCTCGTCCCGTGATGAGGCGTTCACCGATTCAGACGGGCGTGCGACGTTGCGAATTCCCCTGGATGAGAAGGTGCAAATATCCCACGATGGATATAGGACCGAGGAATTGCCCTTCACAGGACAGCCGGTCATGGAAGTGGGCCTGCGCTGCTCTCGGTTTATGGCAAAGCTGACGGATGCGGCGACGGGAAAGCCGATCGAAGGAGCCCTCGTGTTGGCCTATTCGTCGGAGGGCAACTTGCCTACGGCGCTTCGCTCCGATCGGGAAGGGATCTTTATGGTGGACGACGTCTTTGCCGTTCGAGAATGCCTTATCAAGGCCCCGGGCTATGCGCGGGTATCGATTCCTATAACGCGCGTGGGATACGTCTCTATTCCCCTTGAGAAACACGAGGTGCATGGCATATATATTCCCTTTGGTCTCCTCACGGTGCCTGGGCGTCTTTCCGAGATTTTGGGGCTTGTGGAAACGTCCGATGAGCTTAACGGCATCGTGGTTGACGTAAAGAGCGATATGGCGCGTATCGCCTGGCCCAGCGAGGTGCCTGTGGCTCAGGAGATAGGAGCCTATCAGAAGGACGTGGTAGATCTGCGCGAATTTGTGCGAGCGTGCAAGGAGCGAGGCATCTATACTATTGCACGCATGGTGATATTCAAGGACGATCTCCTCGCCCAAGCGCGCCCCGAGTGGGCCGTGAAGCGGGAGAGTGGCGAGTTCTATCTGGATTGGGAGGATCTTCGGTGGACGGACCCTTTTCGTCAGGAGGTGCGCGATTACAATATCGCCCTGGCCCTTGAGGTGGTCGACATGGGCTTCGATGAGATCCAGTTCGACTATCTTCGTTTCCCCTCCGATGGAAAGATCAGCGACTTGGTCTACGAGGAGGAGAGCACGTTCGATACGCGCACGGCGGCCATGGACGCCTTTTGCGCCCAGGCGTACGAGGCGCTATCCAAGACGCCAGCCTTTTTCTCCGCCGACGTCTTCGGGTTGACGGTTTGGGTCGATCCCGCGCGCGATCTGGGGATCGGGCAGCGTATAGACGACATCGCCCCTCACGTGGACTATATCTCGCCCATGGTCTATCCCACGACGTTCATCCGGGGCAATCTCGGCTACGCCGAACCCGCCCGCTATCCCTACGAGGTGGTGTATCACAGCATCGTCACACTCAGGGAGCGCACGACAGTGCCGGTGCGTCCCTGGTTACAGCACTATTCTTTGGGGAGCGTTCCGTATGATGTGCCCGAGTTCCTCGTGCAACGAAAAGCCGCCGAGGACGCCGGGAGCGTGGGATGGCTCTTTTGGAACGCCGGGGCCAGGTACGACGAGGCCGTCTTTGAAGCGGATCCCTATCATCGGTTAACGCACATTCCTTCTCCGCCGGAAGAGGAGACGGAAGAGCCCCGCGAATAGTCTCTTGGGCCTTTTCATCTTTTCAACGTATGCCCCGCCGTGAACAGGCAGGGCTGGTTAGATAATTCTCCGCAGTCTGCAGATACATCCTCGTGGTCGAGGAAACGTGTAGGGCGGATTGACAATCCGATCCAGCCCTTCTCCCACACGTGAAATAGGGGCACGGCTATGTCCCTAGTTCCTGGCGGGCAAAAGATGCTTGGCGATCTTGCAGACCACAGTGTAGGCGGGGTCGAAGACGTTGCCCACGTCGTACTCGACACATTGGCCCAGGAGGGTGCTGGCCGCGCGGTGATCCAGGCTGTAGTCGCTTTCCAGCCAGCGGAGCATCTCCGTGGTGGCGTGCTGCAGGGCTTGATCCAGGGGGCGTGCGTTCCCCGCGGCAAAGATATAGTCCTCGTTCTCTCCCCGGGGCCATTGGGCTTTCATGTCTTTGAGGACGTGCACCGTGAGTTGGACATCCATAGATATCTCGATGCCCGTGCCCACGATTTCCCCATCGCCCTGTATGGCATGCCCGTCACCGGTAAAGAGGAGCGCCCCTTCCTCAAAGACGGGGAAATAGACCGTGGTTCCGGCCACGAGCGCGCGATAGTCCATGTTGCCCCCGTGCTCGGCAGAGGTGGCCGATGAGATGGCCTGGTGTCGCTTGGGGGCCACGCCCAGGCATCCCAGCATGGGCGCCAGGGACAACGTGAGGCGTCCCAGATCCGTCTCGGGATCCACGAGGGTGGCGGTGCCCCTTTCGATATTCATCTCCCAGTGGGCCAGCACGTCTTCGGGCATCTCGCGAACGAAGGGCGCATCGACGACGTGATCGGCGATCACTGTGCGGCTCCATCCCTGGGCACGATTGGGCAGCACTTTGTCGATGTGCACGCGCAAGGTGTCGCCCGCCTCCGCTCCTCTAACATAAAAGGGGCCGGTGAGGGGGTTGCCTCTCTCTGCCACCTTCCGTCCCTCTTTGTTCTTGCCCCGCGCATCAAGGGTGGTGGTGATGATGGTGTCGCCGTCGTCCACCTCCAAGACCGGTTCGTAGGGGCCAAAGGCGTTGTAGAAGCGCGTTGGTTCAAATCGATGTTCCATAGTTTGCCTCCCGTGGTGGAATATTCATTCTGTGTCATAGCGTCAACCCTCGCATAGTATATCGTGTATCGTCGCGAATGCAACGGAGGGTTGAGCGCCAGGCGCTCACAAGAAATCAGTGAAGGGATGCGCCTCTTTCGGTGCTATGAGTTGCTACACAGGATGCGTGCATGGTAAGATAAGGTGTAGATGCGCAGTTTGTTCAGAATCATATCCACGGAATTCTCTTAAAGGGGGAAAAGCGATGATCATACAGCGTCTGGAAACCTATACAAAAGGCCCTCTGAGCTTTGTGCGTGTGGTCACCGACGACGGTGCCGAAGGAATAGGGCAGATGTCGACATACAACGCCGACATCTCGGCGCAGGTGTTTCATCGTCAGATAGCGCCTGTGGCCCTGGGGGCCGACGCCGGGGATATTGACGCCCTGGTGGACCGCGTCATTGAGGAGACGTACAAATTCCCCGGCTCCTACGTCTGCCGCGCGCTCACCGGTCTCGATACCGCGCTCTGGGATCTGAGGGGCAAGCTAGAGGATAAGAGCGTCTGCGAATTGCTGGGCGGAACACCCCGTCCCTTGATGCCCTATGGCTCCTCCATGCGTCGGGATATCACGCCGGAGGACGAGGCCGAGCGTCTCTTACGCCTGCGAGAGGAATACGGCTACCGGGCTTTCAAGATCCGCGTGGGGAAGGTGACGGGACACAACGAGGATCAGTGGCCGGGACGCACGGAGGCGCTGGTGCCCACGGTGCGCGACGCCCTTGGGGACGATGTGGATCTGAAAGTTGATGGCAATAGTTGTTATACGCCGGACAAGGCCATCGAGGTGGCACAGCTGTTAAAAGAAAACGACGTCTCGCACTTTGAGGAGCCCTGCCCCTATTGGGAACTGCACTGGACTGCCGAGGTGACGCGCTTCCAGGACGTTCCGGTGGCTGGTGGCGAGCAGGACTATGACCTGAAGCAGTGGGAGCGCATCACCTGGATGCATGCCGTGGACATCGCCCAGCCCGACATCTGCTACATCGGCGGCATGAGTCGCGCGTTGCGGGCGGCGGAGATGGCCGCAGACGCCGGGATGTCGTGCGTGCCCCACTCGGCCAACCGCTCCCTGGTGACCGTCTTCACCCTGCATCTGATGGGGGCCATCCCCAACGCTGGCCCCCATTTCGAGTTCTCCATCGAGGAGACACCCTGGGCGGAAAACCTGTTCGCGCCCGCACTGGAGGTGAACGATGGCTATGTGGAGATCCCTGCTGGCCCTGGCTGGGGCGTGGAGGTCAATCCAGACTGGCTGGCCTCCGCCGAGCGAGAGGTGAGCGAACTATCGTAGAAGAGGGGGAAATGGGAGCGTCTTCTGCTGCTTGGATTCGGTGCTGACGTACTTGGCGATGAGTGGATGATAGCCTTCTACCTCACAAGTCTGGGCTGCAAGTTGAATCAGGCAGAGATCGAGTTCCTGAGCAGGCGCGTGGAGGCGCTGGGGCACGAGGTGGTGGCCGATCCACAGAAGGCAGATTGGGCCATCGTCAATACCTGCACGGTGACCCACGTGGCGGCGCGAAAATCGCGGCAATTGATACGCAGCCTGCATAGGGAAAAGGAGGATCTCAGGCTGGCTGTCACGGGTTGCTACGCCGAGATGTCGCCTCAGGAACTGGAGGCCATTGAGGGCGTGGACTTGGTGGTATCCAATGCGCACAAGGATGAGATCGTAGAGCGCATCCTCTCCCGTGAAGGGGAAGAATGGACTCAGGGCGCGACCGCGGTGATGTGCCCCCCTCGCCGGCTCAAATATGGTCATACGCGGGCCTTTGTCAAGATTCAGGACGGTTGTGATCAGCGCTGCACCTACTGCATTGTGACCGTCGCCCGGGGCCCTTCCAGAAGCCGGCCGCCCCAAGAGGTGCTGCGGGAGGTAGCGCGGAGGGTCGAGGAGGGCTACAAGGAGGTGGTCCTGACAGGCGTCAACATTGACGCCTATGGCCGCGACCGGGGGAGCGAGGCCCCCTTTCTCGAGGAGGGCTGGTCTCTCGCAAGGCTGGTGCGCACCATACTTGACCGCACCGATGTCTCACGGCTGCGGCTCTCTTCCCTCGAGCCCTGGGACATAATGCCCGATCTCTTGGATCTCTGGCCTAACGAGCGCCTCTGTCGCCATCTCCACCTCTCTCTGCAGAGCGGCTGCGACGACACGCTGCGACGTATGGGGCGGCGCTATACGACGGCGGATTTTGCGCGGTTTGTGCGGCGCATCAGACGTAGAGTCCCCGAAATTTCGATAACCAGCGAGGTCATCGTGGGTTTCCCCGGTGAGACGGAGGAGGAGTTCGCAGAGAGCGCAGCGTTTATCGAGCGCATGGGCTTTGCGCGGCTCCACGTCTTTCGCTACTCACGGAGGGAAGGCACCCGTGCGGCCACAATGCCCAACCAGGTGGATCCTCAGATCGCTAAAGCGCGGGGCAAGCGCCTTAGAGCCCTTGGTCAGGAGATGGCCTTGGCTTTCCATCGTCGTTTCGTCCATGAGGATGTGGAGGTATTGTTCGAATCCCGCTATCGCGCGGAGGGCGTGTTGAAGTGGAACGGTCTCACCGATAATTACCTTCGCGTGACGGTGTCCAGCGCGGAGGACCTGGAGAATAGGTTTGGCGTTGTGCACTGTCTGCGGGCCGATGAGGAGGGACTGGCAGGGGAACTGGTTACGCTTGCAGAGGCGTAGGAAATCGTGTGCCCCGGCACAGTTAGTTGGGCTTCCTATGCCTGCATGCTATAATCATTCAAGTCATTCTGATCTGATAAGTCTTCCGGAACAACTATGACAGAGAAATTGGAACAACCCTGGCATCGGGTGGTGGTCAAGGTGGGCACGAGCACCTTGACTGCGCAATCGGATTGCCTGAACCCGCCTCGCATGGTGGATTTGGTGCGGCAGCTCTCGCAGTTGCGGAATGCGGGGGCGGACATTGTGCTCGTTTCCTCGGGCGCTCAGCAGGCCGGGCGGGAGCGGTTGGGCTATCCGGAGGAGCGAAAGAGTATCCCCTTCAAGCAGATGCTAGCGGCCGTCGGGCAGGGGCGTCTCATGCACCTGTGGGAGCAGTACTTTGATCTGTACGGTATCATCGTGGCGCAGGTATTGCTCACCCGTCAGGACATCGAGGATCGGCAGCGCTATCTGAATGCCAGGGACACGTTAGAAAGCCTGTTGGAACGGGGCATCGTGCCCATCGTCAACGAGAACGACGCTGTGGCCACTGAGGAGATCAAGGTAGGCGAGAACGATACGCTTTCCGCTATGGTGGCCAACGTTATCGAGGCCGATCTCCTCGTGCTCTTGACGGACACTGATGGCTTATATACGTCGGACCCCAGCGTGGCCCCAGGGGCCGAGCTTTTGGAGCGCGTGGATAGGGTCGATGAAAAGCTGTATGACCTGGCCAAGGATACGCGGTCGGAATTGGGCACCGGCGGCATGTACACCAAGGTTCTGGCCGCTGACATGGCCACGCGTGGGGGGACGTCCGTGGTCATCGCCAACGGTGGCCGCGAAAACGTGCTCTCGGGTATATGGTCGCGGACGATTCCTGCGACGTGGTTCCCGTCGCGCATAACCCCCACGGAGGGGCGCAAACGGTGGCTGTTGGCTCAGTCGGTCACGGCGGGCAGCGTGGTCGTCGATGAGGGGGCCGCAAGGGCCGTTATGGAGGCGGGTAGAAGCTTGCTCCCCGTGGGCATCGTGCGCGTGGAGGGGGACTTTGAGCGCGGGGCGATCATCAGTGTGAGACGGCCGAATGGAGAGGAAATCGCCCGGGGTTTGAGCAATTACACTTCGAGTGGCCTACGACGGATCTTGGGCCAGCAGTCGCGTGATATCGGCGAGATTCTGGGATACGACTATGGTCCAGAGTTCATTCACCGTGACAAGCTGACGTTGCTGTAAGTTGGTGTGAGATAACTACGGTTCTACCTCATGAAAAAGGAGGATGGGATGGCAGCAGTGAATTTGCGGCGCATGGCCGAGGAGGCCAGGGAGGCGGCACGCGAACTGGGCTTGCTGCCCAGTGGCGTGCGAGACGGCGTCTTGGAGGAAATCGCCCGACGTCTGGATGATGTGGGGGACGAACTATGGGAGGCCAACGAGGCCGATGTGGCCGAGGCGCAAGAGGCCGGCGTGGCGGCGCCCCTCGTGGATCGCTCGACACTTACACCCGAGAAGGTCGCGGGGATGGCCCAGGGGTGTCGCAACGTGGCCGCCCTGGAAGATCCCCTGGGAAAGGTCTTTGATGGCAAGACGCTGCCTAATGGTCTGTACGTAGCCAAGAAGCGGGTGCCTCTGGGCCTGCTCGGCGTGATTTTTGAGTCACGCCCCAACGTGACCATCGAGATCAGCGCGCTGTGCATCAAGACCGGAAACGGCGTCATCCTGCGTGGGGGCAAGGAGAGTCTGCGCACGAATATGGTCCTGGTCGATTTGGTGAAGGAGGCTTGCGAGACCAGCGGCGTCCCGGCTGACGCCATACAGTTGATCACCTCCACAGACCACTCCCTGGTGCCCGAGCTGTTGGGTATGGACGATCTCATCGATCTCGTCATTCCCCGGGGCGGACCTGGTCTTCAGGGGCTGGTGCGCGAATATGCCAAGATGCCCGTGGTTTATGGGGGCATTGGCGTTTGCCACCTCTATGTGGATGCCTCGGCGGACGTGAAGCGCTCCATCCCCGTTATCCATAACGCCAAGACCCAGGCGCCCTCTGTCTGCAATTCTTTGGATACAGTGCTCGTTCACCGGGACGCAGTTGATGAATTGATGCCTCCCATGGTGGCTGCGTTGAACGAGTCTGGCGTCAAGGTGTTATGCGATGAACCCTCCATGCGCGCCCTTGAGGGAGCGGAGGAAATAAATCCAGACCTTGTGGAATCGGCCACCGAGGACGATTACGGTCAAGAGTTTCTCTCCCTAGTGCTTTCCGTCAAGGTGGTGGATTCCGTCGACGAAGCCATCGCCCACATAGGTAAATACGGCACCAACCATTCCGATGGTATCCTGACCAACGACTATGACAACGCCATGCGCTTCCTGAACGCCGTGGACTCGGCGGCGACGTACGTGAACGCCAGCACCCGTTTTACCGACGGCGGGCAGTTTGGGTTGGGCGCCGAGGTGGCCATCAGCACGCAGCGCATGCACGCCCGCGGCCCCATGGGACCCGAGGAGCTGACCACCTACAAGTGGATCATCCAGGGCGACTACCACGTGCGCAGCTAAGGGAAAAAGGGAGGATGAAAATGTCCATAATTAGGGAGCCCTCGCGGGAGACGCCCGTCGTTGCGCAGGCGGATGTGGTTGTGGTGGGGGGCGGGCCAGGGGGATTTCCCGCTGCCGTCGCGGCGGCGCGCCACGGGGCCAGGACCCTGCTCATCGAACGCTACGGTTTCATGGGCGGCATGGCCACGGCTGGCCTGGTGGCCCCCATGCTGGCCCACACGGCTTCCGACAGCGACACGCCCATCGTGGAGGGCATCTTGCGCGAGGTGACGGAACGTATGCACGCCATTGGCGGCGCGCCGGCGTGGGAAGAGACGTTGCAGGAGTGGGGCATCCGCTTCGACGCCGAGGCCCTGAAGGTGGTCATCGACGAGATGTGCCAGGAGGCCGGCGTCGACGTGATGCTTCATACCCTGGTCACGGACGTGGTGCGCGAAGGGGAATCGATCCAGGCCGTCATCGTGGAGAACAAGTCGGGGCGGGGCGCTGTGACGGGGAAGGTGTTCATCGACGCCACCGGCGATGCCGACGTGGCGGACCGCGCTGGCGCCACCACACGTCATGGGCGTCCTTTTGACAGTCGGGTCGAGTCCATGGGGTCCTTCATTCACCTGGCCGGATTCGAGGACATAGATGACGACCGCGCCCAGGAACTGCGCGAGCAGATCGAACATGAGATGGCCGATGGTCGTTTTCACTTTTATAACGTCGGCTTTTTGGGGCGCAACACGTACCATCGCGATCACACGGCGGCTAATATGACGCGCTATGGCGGGGATCCGGTTGACGCGTCCGCTATGACCGAGGCGGAGCTGAGCATCCGCCAGGACGTGTGGGAATTGGTGCGCTACCTGCGGGCGAACGTCCCCGAGTTTGCGGATTGCTACGTGCAGCAGACGTCGGTCCAGGTGGGACCGCGCGAGAGCCGGCAGATCGTAGGCCCCTACGCCCTGACTGGCGAGGATGTACACCGCGGAAAAAAGTTCGAGGATGGCATCGCCCGTGGTTCCTGGTGGATCGACATCCACTGCCCGTTGGGTAATACCTACCCCGTGCATCTATGTGTGAAGGAATGCCCCATGGGCGCCGATTGTCCCTATTGGGCGGCGGAACACGAGAACATGCGCTCCCGAGAGGAACTGCGTCCGCCCCAGGGCGACTGGTACGATATCCCCTATCGCTCCCTGCTGTCTGTGGACGTGCCAAATCTGCTGGCGTCGGGGCGTTGCATCTCGGCTACTCACGAGGGGATGGCGGGATCGCGCGTGATGGCCACCTGCGTGGCCATTGGGCAGGCGGCAGGCACGGCCGCTGCACTGGCCGTCAACGAGGGCGTGGTTCCTACAGAGGTGGACGTACAGGCGCTTCGGGGACAGTTACGGGAAGATGGACAGCTGGTCTAAAATAGTAATGGGCCACGTGCCCCACGCTCCGATGTTATAGGAATCAGCAACGTGAGGAGATGACGAGATGAATACGGCGAATAGGTTTGAGATATCTCAGGACATCCTCGATTCGGCGCGTATGAGCATCAATGAGCTCAAGGTCGAACTGGCCGTCTATCTATATAGCCAGGAACGTCTGTCTATCGGTAAGGCTTGTGAGTTGGCCGAGATGTCGCTGTGGGAATTTCGGCATCTGCTGGCCACGCGCCGCATACCACCGCACTATGGTGTGGCTGAACTCGATGAGGATGTGGCTACCCTGCGGGAACTGGGACGGCTGTGATCGTCGTAAGTGATACTTTCTCCTATATAAACGGTCTGCGGTCCAGCACCAGCTTTAGTGGGCGCTCTGTCAGGATTGTGCCTGGCAGGGCGCGTTGAAGCTCTGCCAGGGCGCAGACGCTGCCAAAGAGACTATGAAGGTCGTTGAGCCCCTCATCGTTCTCTTTGTCGAGCCCTTGCAGGTAGGGGACGTAGCGTTCGGCAAAGTCGGTCAAGGCTTCCTGACAATCGGCAAAGCGATGACCCGTCTGTCGCAGGCTCCTCGTCAGGCAGTAGATCCAATCGATCTCGGCGAAGCCAACCCTTCTTCCCAGCGGGTAAAGCTGACGATTCCAGATCTCCAGGCAGGAGTCGACCATGGCTTTGGGATAGCGCAAGGGGCGCCGCGCATACTCGTGATTAAACAGATAGTGAAAGGTTCCCGCCAGATGTGGGAATATGGATACCGAATCGCCATGAGGAACGGGCGCCACGCACCCCTTGCGTAGGAAACCGCTCGCTGGGTCCCACGCCTCCCAGAGCCAGGAAAAGTAGGCCTCTTGCCAGGCAAAAGACACCTCATCGTCCAGCACCAGAGCTACGTATATACCCGCTCCCTGGTGTGACGCGCTCCAAGGATTCTCCTTCCAGTCCAGATTTTCCAAAAAGTCGGTCATCTTGGCTACGTTCCGCAAAGGAGCCAGAGATCGCAGCGCATGCGGGGGGCGGGCGTCAAAGAGTTCCAGGGCCGCGATACAGTGCGCTGTGGTGTGGATCTCGTGGTGCGTCGGCTCGTGAAAGAACCCCGACTCCCGATCCTGTAGGCCCTGCAATGTCTCGATCCAACGTCCTCTTTTTTCTGGGTTCCCCGGGAAGTGCCCGATGGTGTAGAGGATGTTGGCGGCATCAGCGCAGCCGTAGGGGTTCAGACCGAGGTCTCGGCCCCCTTGCTCATCCTGCCAGTTCCAGCGCCGGTAAGCGCCACCGGTGCCCAGATTGTGGCGGGCGACGATTTCTTCGATAGTGTTGACGAGGTCGCGGATGTCGAACATCTCTCCTCCTGCGCTCGGAAATGGATGGAGGTCAACACATGGGATAGACTATCACCATGCTGGACTGACTGCAGCGTTACAAGGAAGCGTATCCTCACGACGACCGGTCGCTGATGCGCTCCCAGCCAAAGTCGATGTAGGCGAGCCCCAGGTGTTCATAATACTCCACGCGGAGGGGATGATCCCCTTGCGATAGCGACATTTCCACCGCATACGTCTCGCCTACCGTGTCGTGCCACTGGTCTATAGCCAGTTCTCCGTCGATCCATACGCGCACTCCGTCGTCGCTTTCCACGCTGAAGCGATACGTGCCGGGCGAAAAGCTGACGGTTCGCGTCCAGCGCACAGAGAAGTTGTCCCTGGGAAGCTCGGGCGCAGGGCGGGTGCTGCCCCAGTCAAAGTCGATCCTCTCATCCTGGCGCACTAGGGCCGCCGAACCCCTCAGGTCGACATTGCCATAGTATTCGCCCCGCCAGAGGGCGGAAACGGGGGCCCCTGTAGGAGTCGCGTGCGGAGGCGTTGAGGTTTCCGAGGGGGCGGAACCAAAGTCGATAAAGTCACGTTTGACCCAGCCTTCTGCCCCATCTTCCAGTCGAGCGTATAGCCACTCGCCTGAAGTATCTTGTCCCAATACCAGAAGACGATCCCCCTCGTGTGCCAGGCCGATGGAAGGGTAACCGGTGCCCGGGCCACGGCGTACATTTAAGGCGTTGGGAAGTACCCTGGCCGTGCGGCCCGTTTCGGTCCTCGTCGGGGTCTCCGTGGGTTCCCCTTCCTCTGGGGTGGCGCCGGGTGCCGTTGGTGCAAAGACCCCTTCAGTCTGACGCACGTTCACGTGCCACCAGCTCTTCTCTTTGGCCACCCATTCCATGGGCGCGCCCTCCAAGGGTACCTCCTTGCCATCAAGCAGGAGCTTGACGATGCCTATGCGCTGGCCGGGTCGGACATAGATCTCGTACCAGCCGTCCACATTCGTGGGCTGTGGATTCCGAAACTCGGGGCTCTGCAGGTAGACGCCGTCCACCGTGACCCCCACCGCCGCCAGTCCATTGGCTATCACGCGCCCCTGGCGGTCAAAGACCTGCCCCTTGACCACGGTGCCCCCGCTGGGGAGCCTTTCCACCCCTTTATCGACCAGCTTGAAAGCTGGTGCTGCTGAAGCCTCGCGTGTCAGTGTGGGAGGGGCCACTGGTGTGGTGGGGGGAATTGTTTGGCCAGGTGAACCCAGCAGGTGTACGATGCCACGCCTGTCGGTGCGGTACTCGTAGATTACGTCGTCGGCCTCCAACAGCACACGGTAGCCAGGCGTCTGAACTTGGGCACAGGCTCTGCCCTCGATTTCTATCCCCAGACAAGCGTCGGGCCACAGTTCCGTCTCCACGGCCACACGACGTACATCGTCCGTGGAGACGTTCAGGCGTTTCGCGAGTTGGCGCTCGGCCGCTGAGGCCGCCTGCTCTGCAGTCCACTCCTCTGCCGCTTGTGGTGCGCTTGTGGATGTGGGCTCGGGTGTTGACGTGAGTATCACTAGCCGCACAGTGGGCGAGGGCGTTTCTTTTGTCCACCGCGGCATCAAGGAGCAGCCTGCGAGAATGAGTAGAACGAGAAGAGCGAGCGCGCTTTTTGATCGTGTGACTCTCTTCATCGTTCCTCCTTCTTCTGGAAAGGCGGTCGGCTGTCAGAATGGGGAAGATTCGTTCACTCACATTGTAGGCGGAAGAGGATGGCTGTCAATGATACCACAGACGATAAAACGTCAGGTTTCTGCGAAATCGGTGCATAAGGTCTGGAGAAAATGTGTCCATCTTGATCAGTGTAGGTCAGGTTGTACTAGTGGCTCAGATTCGGTGATAAAAAGTGTGCACGGATCGGGGAGGTTCGGGTTCCCCCGCCAGTTCCCGCGTCGTCTCGAACCAATGGCGCTGTACCGGTGTGCCCTCGAACCAACTTTCGCATGGTACCTGTTGGTGGCTGCGTATCAGGTTGCCCCAGGAGACGTGGGCATCGAGGCAGACCCGGAGGTGTTCGAGGTCGCCGCCAGTATCCCCCTCATCCTCATCGACGGACTGGGTATCCTCGTTATAGACGATAGGCAGGGGCTTGCGCGCCAGGGCCTCCGTGCGTTCGCGCAGGACGTCGATGGCGCCCGCTATCTCCTCTGTGGAGCGCCTATTCCCGTGGGGCAGAAGCAGGTCGATGGCGCGCATAAAGGACGCGGGGATGTGGCGCAGATTCTCTGCTGTGGAGAACGTTCCCGTGAAGCTCGCTCCCACATAGAACGTGCGCTCGTGCCCCTTGGCGTTGTTATGCAGAGCTACAAGATCCTTGACGCGGTAGATCATCTCGTGGATGTTGGGTAGTTGCAGGGCCGGCCAGTACGCCGAGGCGTCACACTCGTTGGCCAGGTCGATGATGAGGCGGTCATAGCCCTGCTCCAGCAGCCAGCCGGTCGCATTGTCTATGGCTGTTCCTATGGCCTCTTCTCGAATGCGACGATTGCCGCCCTGGTAGAAATAGTTGACGATGGGCACCATGTCCAACCTTTCAGCTTCATGCAATATACGACGCAAACGCTGCAGGAACGCCGGGCGCAGACTGCCATCGGGATTGAAGGCGCCACAGTCCAGGTCGCGGGTGGAGAGCCCCTCGGGGGGTGGGGATGTAGGGAAGGGATTCCCGCCCTGCAAGCCAACAGTGAAGCCGATGACGCCGCATGCACGCCAGTCCGGCATGGCGTCCACGAACTGCTGCGTGTTGCGTTCCGGGTCCCACTCGTCGGTGTCGGCATAGGCCCAGTCATCCCGGCCGTCGCCGTCATAGTCTCGATCCTCGTTCAGATCATCGAATATGCCGTTGATCACGCGGTGGTTCAGCAGGAGGCCGGCCAGCCTCCTGTCGGCACCTGGGAAGCCGGCTCCTTCGGTGTAGGTCGCTGCGCCGTTCTGGTAGAAATTCTCGCCCACGATGGAAAGCCTCATACCTGTCCCTTTCTTCTCGCTTCTTTTTCCCGTTGGGGCAATCCTACCACAAGTAGGGGAGGATTGGCAATCCGCTTTGTATCAGCATTCTGCCAGAGACGCTTGACACTGTTCTGGAAATCGTGCACACTAGTTTTAGTGTATCTACAAGAGTTCATAGTTTTTTGGTTTTCAGCAGGAGGTATGGACATGGTCAGTGGAGAGAACAAAGAAGCCTTCTTCCCGCGCAAACTGCGCATGGGCATGGTGGGAGGCGGACGCGGTGCTTTCATCGGCGGTGTACATCGGTGCGCAGCACAGTTAGATGGGGACATTGAATTGGCGGCTGGATGCTTCTCCTCGACGCCGGAGAAATCCAAGGCCTCGGGACGGGACCTCTACGTGCCAGAGGACCGCGTTTACGGCACCTGGGAGGAGATGATCGAGGGCGAACTGGCGCTTCCCGAGGGGGAACGTATCGACTTTGTGTCCGTCGTGACGCCCAATCATCTGCACTATCCCATATCCAAGGCTTTTGTGGAGGCCGGGTTCAACGTGGTGTGCGACAAGCCCTTGGTGCACACGGTGGAGCAGGCATTGGATCTGGTGCAGGCCGTTGAGAGGAATGACGTGCTCTTTGCCGTGACGTACAATTATACGGGGTATCCTATGGTCAAGCAGGCCCGCCATCTCGTGCAGTCTGGCGAACTGGGTGAGGTGCGCAAGGTGATCGTCGAATATCCGCAAGGATGGCTTGCAGAGCGCATCGAGACCGAGGAGGGACAGAAACAGGCCGCCTGGCGCACCGATCCGGAGCGTTCGGGCATTTCGGGCTGCATTGGCGACATCGGCTCCCACGCCGAGAACCTGGTCTCCTACGTTACCGGCTTGGAGATGGAGGCCATCTGCGCCGATCTCACCACCTTTGTGCCTAATCGCGAATTGGAGGATGATGGCAGCATCCTGCTGCGCTTCCGAGGCGGGGCCAAGGGCATTCTGATGGCTTCGCAGATCTGCCCCGGGCAGGAGAACGGGCTTAACATCCGCGTGTGGGGCACCAAGGCGGGCCTGGCCTGGTATCAGGAGAATCCGAACTATCTCTACGTGCAGAGCAACGAGGGGCCGGAGAAGGTCTACAAGCGGGGCAACGACTATCTGTGCGAGGCCGCGGCCGCCGTCACCCGTCTGCCCGCCGGTCATCCGGAGGCCTTTATCGAGGCCTTTGCCAACATTTACAAGAATTATGCGGATACCCTGCGCTGCAGGTTGCTGGGATTGGAGCCCACCGAGGTCATGTTGGATTTCCCCACGGTGGAGGATGGCGCCCAGGGCGTGCATTTCATCCACAAGGCTGTGGAAAGCGACGCCACCGAGAAAAAGTGGACGACCATCGACTTTTCGTTGTAGCGATGGTTGGGCAAGTAATCATGAAGATCATATATGCGAAAGGAGCATCAAATGGCGAGGCCAGTAACACTTTTTACGGGTCAATGGGCTGATATGCCCCTGGAGGTCTTGGCGGAAAAGGCCAAGGGTTGGGGGTACGAGGGGTTGGAACTGGCCTGCTGGGGCGATCACTTTGAGGTAGACAGGGCCCTGGCAGAGGATGGCTACATTCAGGGACGCTGGGATGTGCTGCACGAGCACGGTCTGGAATGCTATGCCCTCAGCACGCATCTCGTTGGGCAGTGCGTGTGTGACGATCCCATCGACGAGCGCCACAAGAGCACGCTGCCGGAGCGCATATGGGGTGATGGCGATCCCGAAGGCGTGCGTCAGCGCGCAGCGCAGGAGGTGGCGGATACAGCCCGCGCTGCCGCCGAGTTTGGCGTGGATGTGGTCAACGGGTTCACGGGCTCCAGCATATGGAAGTACTTTTACTTCTTCCCGCCCACACCCCCCGAGATGATCGAGGCGGGCTTTGAGGATTTCGCCGCGCGATGGAATCCCATTCTGGACGTCTTCAGCGAGATGGGGGTGCGTTTCGCGTTGGAGGTACATCCCACAGAGATCGCCTATGACATTGTGACCGCCAAACGGGCTCTGGAGGCTTTGGATAATCGTACGGCCTTTGGCTTCAACTTTGACCCCAGCCACCTCCTATGGCAGGGTGTGGATCCCGTGCGCTTCATAGAGGAGTTCCCGGACCGCATCTATCACGTGCACATGAAGGACGCCGCCGTCACCCTGGACGGCCGTTCCGGGATTCTTGGCTCTCACCTGGACTTTGGCCAGGCAGAGAGGGGTTGGAATTTCCGCTCCCTGGGGCACGGCGACGTGAACTTTGAGGAGATCATCCGGGCCCTGAATCGCATCGGCTACGATGGCCCTCTCTCGGTGGAATGGGAGGATGCGGGCATGGATCGCGAGTTCGGCGCTCATGAGGCGGCCGGGTTCGTGCACCAGGTGGACTTTCCGCCTTCAGAGGTGGCCTTTGACGCCGCCTTTGGCGACTAGGGAGTATCGCACCGCCCGTTTACGGCGGTGCGTAGTGCGTAGGGCGCAGTGTCTGCTGCGCCCACCCCTCAGCCGCGCAGGCGCCCCTGCGAATCGAATTCGCGGGTTGTTCGGAGGTCAAGGCGTACCTCGGGTCTTCTCTGGGGCGTGCTCGCCCCAAAGGGGCTTTGCGAAAAGTTAGAATTGCAGACCGCTATCGTAATACTTGTTGGCCTGCAATTCTAACTTTCATGAGCCTGGCGGTCGCGCGGGATGTTGTTCCGACCAATCGCGGAGCAACGCTCCGCGCTACTCTTCCTCGATCTGTTCCTTCTCGCCGTGCTCCATGCGCACTAGGATGTCGGCCACCTGAGCGATAGCTACTCGCTGCTTACGGTAAAAATCCGACTCGCTCATGGCCAACTGTTGTGTGATGTCACGGATGCGCTTGCCCTGGATGAACTTGAGGTCGAGGATGTTGTATATCGTCCATTCCGTGGACGTCATGCTGCGTTTGCCGTCTGGCCTGAGCTTCTCAATGGCCTCTTTGAGGACTGCGCGAACCGCCTTGGCGGGCACGCCGTCGTGCTCGCTGAGGCGCTGACGTACCAGGTGTGTGCGCAGCAAAGGACTTTGGCTCAATTTCGGGCCGCCCCAGAACTCGCCCAGGGCGTCCTTGACGATCTCTGTAAAAGACGTGGAGTGGATGGGATTCATCTCAAAGTGCTGCAGGGTATCCTCTCCCACGTATAGAGGGCTGGAGCGCCATTCCTGCAGTTGATCCAGTTCACTGCGCATACCATGTAACACGGCAAAGATCCCTTGTTGCAGGCGCATGTCCTCCAGGGCCAGTTCGCCCCGCTGCACTAGGTTCTGGGCTGCCTCCAAATCCTGTGTAGAGAAGGAGGGCTCACTAGCCGCTGCACGGAAGCCCAGGATGCCCAACGTCGTGTGCTCAGTGGGACTGCGCAGTGGCACCAGCCAATACCCGTCCGCAGCAACGAAATCGTCGTTTGTGACCTTGTCTTCTTGCTGCCGACTCTTGGAAAGAAGTTCCATGAGCTGGGGCAGAGAACTTTGAGACAAAAAGGTCTTGGCCTCCTCCTTGGGGCCGCAAAAGACCCTGATGGATGCCGTAGAGCCCTCCATGGTCACCACAAAACCAGAGGGCACACGAAGCAGGTCCGCCAGGGCGATGAGTGTATTCTCTAGCAGCTGCTCCAGGTCGGTAGTGGTCAAGAGACGCTCGTCAAGGGTTTGTATCCACGCTACTTCTTTGCGATCCCTGCGGTAGAGGAGGAGATCAATGGCTGGTTTGGCCACATTCACCAGCAACTGTAGCACTACCACGCTGGCTGCAACCGTTGTGATGAGCACCGTGTCGCGGGGAAGTCCCCAAATGTGGTCCACGCGCGGAATAGTTAACATAATGACTATCACCAGGATGGCTACCAGGGGGCCGCGAAAAAGGTAATGCATCATATTGTGTTTGATCACGCGGTCTGGTAGCAGGACCCCCTGATAGGCCACGATGTAGCCGATGACAACTGTCATTAGGGCGACGCCCAAATTCCCCGCCAGATTCAGAAGGTAGATGAAATTGGCAGAGAGGTACTGCTCAGTAGCGGGAATAAGCAGATAGGGGAATGCGCCCACGCTTGGCGCGACAAAGGCCAGCATAAGGTAGCCCATACGACGCCGTGAGGTGGAGGTTACGCATCGATTGCGCGCCATCCTGATGTTCAGCCAACCGTTCAGGGCCATCATCGTATATACGACGGCGAACACCCAAAAGAACGGCCCGGCCAATAGGTGATATATGTGGTCCATTCTGGCGACGCCCGTGACGATCAAGTCCGTGAAAAGGACAAGGACTAAAGAGACCAATCCCAAGAGATACCCGACCCAGATACCGACGCGCCGCCACCGCGATAGGGAGCCCGTGGTTCGCAAGAGGGCGTCAGAAAAGTGCAGGTAGGCGGCAGGGACAAAGGCGATGCCTACCCATTGGAGGCGCAGCCAATTTTCGGCTAGGCTGGGCGTGTTGACGTTCGCCACACTCACGTCGACGACGTAAACGATGGTGATGAAGGCCATGAGCGCACAAAAGGCCCGCGCCACCGCACTGCGAAGGTTATGAGTGAGGATATAGACAAACAGAGAAAAGCCGATGATAACGTTGGCCGATGAAAGTATGAGATTGCCGAGTTTTAGAATGGAAGTGATAGATGTAGAACTCATACGCGTGTTGCAGCTCCGCTCAGCCTCTTACAATCCTAGGTGACCAACGGTTGTAACGAAATAATAGACGATGGGCATGACAAAGAGCAAACTATCGATGCGATCCAGCATGCCGCCATGCCCGGGAATTAGCTTCCCAGAGTCCTTGACGCCCACTTGGCGTTTGATGAGCGATTCGGCAAGATCGCCAAAGGTCGCCCCAAGAACAAGGCAGATCCCCAACAACGATCCCCATCGCAGGCTCAGCCCGAGCAAGGAGCGACCGAGGATCATCACCGCCCCCGTGCCGAATATCAGTCCGGCCATCGCTCCCTCCCAGGTCTTGCTAGGACTTATTCTGGGGAAGAAGCCGTGTTTGCCCCATACGCTGCCCACCGCGTAGGCGGCCGTATCACAGATCCAGGTGCCTGCCAGGGCCAACAGCAGCCATCGAAAGCCACCTTCCAAAGCGCGCAATCTGATGGCATAACTCAAAAGCCCGATATAGATACCGGCCGAGATGAGAAGGGACCAGTTGCGCAAAGAATCGGGGGCATTGCCTCGGAATACTTCGAAGGTGAGTGCCGCAATGGAACCAAAGGTGGGCACCCAATGGATTAGATCCCATGCCGGCCATTGGGTATCCAGGACAAATGATACAATGAGCACAAAGATAAGCAGGTACGATGTCATTGGCCTCCGGTCAGAGGTCATGCGAACACATTCGAACCCTGCGCAGAGGCCGGCTACAAGCACTGCGGCCAGCAGAAACGGGCCACCGAGGTAGCCTGCCATAACGACGATGGGGATGAGCACCAGGGCGCTTAGCAGACGAACCCGCAACACACCGCACCTCACATAATCGTATCAGGTAGGGCTATATACCCCCAGTTCCCCTTTTGGCTACCCTTTGAAGGCAACCATTATTGTGAGTCCGAATCTAATCCCCCAAATCTTCGGTCGCGCTGCTGATAGGAGACGAGGGCCTGTCGGAGATCCTGGCGGTGAAAATCAGGCCAGAGGGTGGGGGTAAAATAGAGTTCCGCATACGCCGCTTGCCAGATCAAAAAGTTGCTCAGGCGCATGTCTCCACCGGTGCGAATGATCAGGTCGGGGTCTGGCAACCCCGCTGTGAACAGATACTCGCCGAATCGCTCCTCGTCCACCTCATCTACAGAGAGGCCATCGGCAATCATCCGTTTTGCCGCTTCCACAATCTCGGCACGCCCTCCATAGTTAAAGGCCACGTTGACGATCAGGCGCTCATTTTCCTTGCTGGCCTCTTCGGCGTGTTGAATCTTTTGCACAACGATGGGCGAGAGGCCGTCCAAAAGTCCCACGTGGCAGATTCTCACTCCTCTCTCCACGAACTCATCAAGTTCGTCGTCAATTACACGGTTCAATAGCCGCATGAGGGCACGAATTTCGGCGCGCGGGCGGCTCCAGTTCTCGGTCGAGAAAGCATAGAGCGTCAATATCTCTATACCAAAATCCACGGCAGCCTGAAATATTTCCCGCAGATTCTCCGTTCCCGCTCGGTGTCCGGCAGTTCGTGGCAGGCCACGTGCCTGGGCCCAACGCCCGTTACCGTCCATGATGATGCCCACGTGTTGCGGAACCTTTTTCAGCGGAACTGTTGCTTCATCCTTCGCGCTGTTCATCAAACTTCCATGACCTCGGCTTGCTTCTGTTCGCCCAGTTGGTCCGCTTTCTCGATGTACTCGTCTGTCAGTTCTTGCAGACGCTCCTTTGCCCTGTAGAACGCATCCTCGGATATCTCCCCATTTTGCTCCTGCTTTTCCAGGTTTCTCAGGGCCTCACGTCTCAGGTTTCGTATGGTCACCCGGGTTTCCTCTACGCGTTGCCCGACGAGCCTTGACAGCTCACGCCGCCGTTCATCGGTCAAGGAAGGGATGGCCAGGCGAATGACGGTTCCGTCGTTGTTGGGCGTCAAACCCACGTCGGATTTGAGAATGGCTCTTTCGATTGCCGGAAGGATGTTGACATCCCATGGCCTTACCATCAGGAGCCTTGGTTCGGGCACGGAAATCGTCGCCACCTGGTTGAGCGGCAGCGTGCTTTCATAGGCCTGGACAGGGATATCCTCTATCAACGCGGGAGACGCACGGCCCGTACGGATGCTGAGCAAGTCGGATCGCAGGGCCGAAATAGCCTTGCTCATGCGTTGTTCGGTATCGCGAAACATAGCATCCATAATAGATCCACCTCTCGTGTCCTCTACATGTCAATTCCGCCTCAGAGGGCTACTGGCTGTTCTGAAAATAGGATGGTCGAAAGAAGCTTTAATCTCCCTCCATCCGCTGAAGGGCCTCTATTCGGTGGAGCCATCCATTGTCCCGAATGGCGGGAATATCAGGATCAAGCCTTTGGCCCATTGGGGCTCAGGCGCTTTGGCTCACCATGGTTCCTATTCTCTCGCCGGAGATTGCTCTTGCCAGACTATCCGGCGGACTGAGCTTGAAAACCATCAGCGGGAGGCCGTTGTCCATGCACAGGGAAATCGCGGTGCTGTCCATCACTTTAGTGCCCATATTGAGGGCTTCGATGTAGGATAGTTGCTCGAAGCGCCGTGCTTTGGGATTCTCCAGCGGGTCCTGCTCATAAATGCCATCGACCTTGGTGGCCTTGAGGAGCACATTGGCGCCGATTTCCATGGCACGCAGGGCCGCTGCGGTGTCAGTGGTAAAGTAGGGATTCCCCGTTCCGCCACCGAATATAACGACGCGCCCCTTTTCCAGGTGATGGATCGCCCGTCGGCGGATATACGGCTCCGCCACCTCCCGCATTTCTATGGCTGTCTGAGCGCGGGTTACGACCCCCATGCGTTCCAGAGAATCCTGCAAGGCCATGGCGTTGATCACTGTAGCCAGCATCCCCATATAGTCTGCTGTGGCGCGTTCCATGCCCCGGGCGATAGAGGCATTTCCCCGCCAGATATTGCCCGCGCCAATGACGATCGCTATCTCGACCCCCAGCGTAAGGGCCTTTTGGATCTGGCGCGCCACCGTATCCACCTGAGAGGGGTCGATACCAAACCCCGATTCTCCAGCCATAAAGTCACCGCTCAACTTGAGAAGAACGCGATCATATTCTGCAGTCGCCATCGACACCTCCTCGGTTTTCCGCCCACCCTTTTCCGGTCGAAACTGCTACTACTCTATGTTGAACCGGGCAAAGCGTTTGATCACAATATTCTCGCCGGTCTCGGCGATCATTTCTGTGATCAGCTGTTGGATAGTCTTTTCATCGTCCCGAATAAAGGGCTGTTCCAAAAGGCACCGTTCTTGGCAGAACTTGTTGAGCTTGCCTTCCACGATGCGTTCCAAAATATGTTCTGGCTTGTCCTCTTCGATTTCGGACAGGTACTTCTGTGTCTGTTCTTCGATCACCTCCTCAGGTATATCCTCACGGGAAACCCACTGAGGTGCGGTAGCGGCAACCTGCATGGCTAGGTCGTGGCATAGCGACCGAAACTCCTCTGTACGAGCGACGAAATCTGTCTCGCAATTGACTTGGATGAGGGAGCCCAGTTTGCTATCCGTATGGATATAGGTATCGACGCAGCCCTCTTCTACCACGCGGTCCGCCTTTTCAGCGGCCTCGGAAAAACCCTGTTGGCGCAGAATTTGTGCGGCCTCTTCGATATCTCCGTCGGCCTCGTCCAGGGCTTGCTTGCAGTCCAATACGCCCCCACCGGTCATCTGGCGAAGCGTTTTTATCTTTTCGATGTTCGTTGCCATCCATTCATCCTTTCGCATTGCATACCATGAGCCGGGCATAATACCCTGGCTCATGAGAATAATCTATCCAAGATTACTCGACAGCCTCTTGCTCGGGTTCCTCTTCAATCTCTTCGTCGTCTATAATGATGATCTCATCCTCTTCCTCGTCCGCTGGATAAGCCGCCTGTTCGCCAACGGCGACGGGCTCAATCGTCTCCACCAGGGCGCCCTCTGTGATGGGTGCCACGGCTCCCTCCTCTTCCATAATAACGCCGCGCATCTGTTGCCCCTCAATGACTGCGTCGGCGATGACGGTGGTTATTATGAGAATGGAACGGATTGCGTCGTCATTGGAGGGGATGATGTAGTCGATGCCCTCCGGGTCGGAGTTTGTATCCACCATGCCAATCACAGGGATATCCAAACGGTTGGCCTCGCGAACGGCGATCTCTTCCGTTTCCACATCGGTGACAAAGAGGGCCTCGGGCAATCGGTTCAGGTTGCGGAGGCCGTTCATGCGGCGGTGGAGCTTGTTCAGTTCTCGGAGTTTGCTTCTTGCCTCCTGATTGGGCAGCAGTTCGAACTCGCCGCGCTCGTGCTGATCCTCCAGATCGAGCATATACTCTATGCGTGAGCGTATGGTGCGAAAATTGGTGAGCGTCCCTCCCAGCCAACGCTGTGTTACATAGGGCATACCGCAGCGTATGGCCTGCTCTCTCACATTCTCTTGGGCCTGACGCTTGGTACCCACAAAGATGATGTCGCCGCCCTCTGCGGCTACGTCGCGTGCAAAGTCATAGGCCCTTTCTAGCCCTTCCATGGTCTGCTGCAGGTCTATGATATGTATCCCTTTGCGTTCGGTAAAGATATAGGGTCGCATCTTGGGGTTCCACCGGCGTGTGCGGTGGCCAAAATGCACCCCTGCTTCCAAAAGCTCCCTCATGGTAACTACTGGCACAAAAGTCCCTCCTCGTTTTGCACACCCGCCCCCTTCATCCATCGGTGAACCGATCTTTCAGGTCGGCACGGCACCTCTGATCCAAAGGCGTGTTTGATAAGGTATCTATACTAACCAAATCAAAAGTATATCATGACAGAGAGGTTTGCACAAAAAACGAGAGCTCGCCTTCCCTCCCGCGTTCCCACGTTATTGTACAACCGTCCCTTCCCCTATACACTAGCTTCAGTTGAGAAGGTCATAGGGGATAGTGCTTTGTGGTTCTTGGAGGAAAAGGGATGCCAGGCATCATCACCTTGTGCACGGACTTTGGCCTGCGGGACGGATACGTGGCGGCCATGAAGGGCGTTATACTTTCCATCGCTCCTCGTGCTCGCCTGGTGGATATCAGCCACGACATCGCCCCTCAATGCGTACGCGAAGCGGCCTTTGTCCTGCGTTCTACCTACGCGTTCTTTCCCCCGGGGACGATTCATCTGGTGGTAGTCGATCCCGGGGTGGGAAGCGAGCGGCGGGCCGTGGCCGTGCGCGCGGGGAAGCACTTTTTCGTAGCCCCCGACAATGGCGTGCTAGAATACGTGCTGCGTCAGGAGGAGGGAATCGAGGCCGTCTCGCTCACCAACGCAACCTATTGGCGCGGAGAGGTCAGCGCAACGTTCCATGGACGGGACATCTTTGCCCCCGTAGCGGCGCACCTGGCTCGAGGCGTGCCCCTGCGCGATCTGGGAGAACGCGTTGAGGATCTGGTGCATGCCGAGCTCCCTATTCCCGAGAGGCGGGGCGACGGAACGATCATCGGGCACGTGCTTTACATCGACGGTTTCGGAAATGTGGTGACCGATCTACCGGCTTCCATGTTACGAGGATATAATTGGCGCGTCACCGCCGGCGAGAAGCAAATTATTGGCCTGTCTCCCACCTACGCCTCGGCGGCAAAGGGTGAGTTGATAGCCCTCATCGGCAGTCACGGATTCCTAGAGATCGCCGTGAGGGAGGGCAGCGCAGCCTATATCGCCCACCTATCCGTGGGCGATATAATTCAGGTTGTGCAATTGTAGATCAGCTCATACAGAGCCGGATTAGGAGCCTCAGCCCCCGCCCCCGCTGGCCTTCGCAGCCGGCGTCGGTGTTGGCTTTGCGACCGGCGTCGGTGTTGGCGTGGGCTCGCGACTTGTCTCCCCTTCTGTTGAAGCCGGCGGAGATGGTCCTTGCATCTCCACGAGGAGGTCGCGCAGCGCGCTGAAAAAGGTATCAAACTTTTGCACCTTATCCTCAACGGCGGCGAAATGTTCCTTCAGGACGGCCAGGGATTTGCTGACAGCCTGCAAGTTCTCCTCTACATGGCCCATGCGTTTGTCCAAAGAATCGATGGACTCGTTAACGCTCTCGCGCAGGTCTTGAACGTCGGTCGAGAGGGCTGATAGATCCTTCTGAACCATTGTGATTTCCTCTTGTGCGGCCCTGAGATCTCCTTCGGCGGTGGCCACCCTGTCCTCGAGGGCTTCCAGGTTCTCGATGCGGCGCTCCATCTCGTTGGCGCGCACGGTCAGCTCGTCGACGCGCTCCCAGGCGAGGTCTTGGTTTCTCTGCATGGTGCCCATATTTTGGCTCAGGGCCTCAACCTGTTGGCGTGGTGCAAAGTCGACGGTACCCGACCAGATAATGGCCACCACGAGAGTCAATACGACGCCTAAAAGCCCGCCAAGCAATACGAGGAGGGCGTTTTGCCAGAATCGGTTTTGCTGAGGAGGTTGTGCTGGCATTGGCTGTGGGCCGGCAGCCTCTTTTCTTGTAGGCTTCTTTTCCTCCTCAACTGCTTTCTCGGCCGTTCTTCCTTCGGCCAGCCCCGTCTCTTCTTCTGAGGGGGGCATCTCTCGTTCCAGCTCTTCCTCTGGAATCTCTTGCGCAAGTTCCTCTTCGGCTTCCTCGGCCGATATGCTCCAGGCCTCCTCTTCCTCGGACATATCGATCTCCTCGATCTCTGCGGCCGCCATATACTCGACTGCCTCTTCCTCCTCCAGTTCCTCGCCCTCTGGGGGAGCTGTTTCTTCTGCGCCCGGTTCTTCGACAGGGGCTGGTCCCTCGACTTCCTCAGCCTCTTCGGTCGGCCCTCCTTCCACCGTTAGCTCTACATCCATGTCCTCGAGCATTCGGGGGCCGATGCCCTCCACCGCCGTGAGTTCCGAGGAATCCGAGAACGGGCCATGCTCCTCGCGGTAGGCCACGATGCGTTCAGCAAGAACTGGACCAATGCCGTCGATTTCGTCTCGCAGGGTTTCCACGGAAGCGGTGTTGATGTTCACTCGTCTCCTCTCTGGGGCTGTGCTTTCCGCGCTTGCCATTTCTGACCTCCCTTTCCGACCTATAGATTTGAACACTGATGTCTGGAATGAAGACGGAATGTGCTCTCCCACTCTTGGGGGACGTCGCTCTCCTACATCCCCATTATATCATAGAGATGGATCCAGTGCATGCACTTTTGGGGTGCACGCAAATGTTGTGTATGAGTAGCCATCCCTCGTCCGCGCAGGCGCTCCTAGGACTGCAGATGGCGGCGCCATTCTGCACGGCCAGCGAAGGTGGCCCAATTGGCCGCCAGGCCTGTGCGATGAGACTTTAGTCCATGCACCGCCAGGGCGCCGCCTGAAGGCAGCTTCAGAGGCGCTTTGCGCCGAGCGTCGACCCGCGTCGACGCATCTGGGCAGCATCCAAGGCTCCGCTCACACAACTCTTGCCCCGTCAGTTTCTTCTTTCTGATATGTCCGTTCATTCTAACAGACTTTGCGTGCACGCACTTTTTGGGCTTTGCTCGAAATCAGTTTACTTCACTTCGTTTCAGACGGTGCCAGTTCGCGATGGGGCTGAGGAGAGATTCGACGGGAGTTTCCGGCTGTTCCGCGGGACCGATGACGTCCTCGTAGGGCATGTCGAGGATCGCGGCGATGGTGGTGGCGACCCCATGGGCCAATACACTAAGGTTATATCCCCCCTCAAGGACGTACACGAGCCGACCCTCGCACAGTTCCCGTGCTAGCTTTGCCAGTGCGTCGGCCATGTACCGGTAGCCGGATAGCGAGAGGAGCATCCAGCCCAGGGGGTCCGCCCAGTGGGCGTCATATCCCGCGGATGAGAGGATAATGTCAGGTTCGAAGCGGCGCACGGCGGGGATGACGAGCCTTTCAAAAGCTTGCCTATAACCCGCATCGCCGGTCTGTGCGGGGAGGGGGATATTCACGCAAGTATTCAGCCCCTCTTTGCTACCTGTAGAGCGCCAGTCCCCCGTTCCAGGAAACAATGGGTGTTGATGGAGCGAGACATAAAGCACATTTGGGTTCTCTTCAAAGGCCTGCTCGGTCCCGTTGCCATGATGAACGTCAAAGTCAACAATGGCTACGCGAGAGACATATCCATTGGCCAGGGCCCACGCCGCAGCGATGGCCAGGTTGTTGAACAGGCAAAAGCCCATGGCCTTTGTCTTGGTGGCGTGATGGCCGGGCGGTCGTACAAGAGCATAGGCGCCATCCAGACCATGGAGCACTTCTCGTACGGCAGCAATAGTTCCCCCTGCCGCGTACAGGGCGGCCCGATAGGAACCCCTGCTGACAAAGGTGTCAGGATTGAAAGCCTGGCCTCCACTTTGGGCCATCTCACGGATCTGTTCGATGAGGGAAGGAGAGTGGATACGGGTCAGGTCTTCAAGAGAGGCCTTTTCGGCCTTTATGGCTTTCATCTTTTCCAGTAGGCCGACATCGTCCAGCCGTTGCATAATGGCCAACAGCCGTTTTGCCCTTTCGGGATGGTCTCCTGTATTGTGCTCCAAGAATATAGGATCGTAGACATAGCCCACTTGCATCGCGTTACTGCTCCTTGCTGCCCGCCTGATCATTCACGGGTTGGCACTGTGAAGTTATTATACTGCAGAGGTAGGAAGCTGTGAAGTATGGGGCGCACGGGGCGACTTGGAGTGGGGGTGTGTTTGGTCTAGAATTACCCGTCTGGAAGTGAAGGAGATAACGGAATTGGTCGGTAGGCCGATGGTGCGAAAAGGTGAAGGGCGCCGCGATCTGGCCTCGGGCTCGCTTCCGCGGCAGATTCTGGGGCTATCCCTCCCTTCTATCGTGGAACTGGCGCTCTTAAGCGTCGGGGGTGTGCTGCATGCCTTTTGGATGGGTAGAGTAGGGGATCTGGCCCTGGCCGCG